>NZ_JBHZBG010000002.1:0-71767 GCF_042754695.1 Nocardia sp. NPDC059195
GCCTTCGCGTATCTTTTTATTTGTATTTGCGGCCGGGGTGTGTGGGGTGGGCCCGCCCCGGGGGTGGGTTATTTACTGCGGGTTTAGGGGGGGGGGGGGGCGCCCGACCCCCGCCCCCCCCCCGACCCATTACTACCGACTTCCCAGCGCCGTGTCAACGCCGCATTTTGATAGCTAATGCACATGATGAACCGTCGGCGGCCATGAGAAATAAGAGGATTCCCGGCAACGTCGCAACCGCTGGGAAGTCAGGCCCTGGCGAACCGCCCGACAACCTGCAGCTACACCAACATGACCGATTCGACCACCGCAACCAGAACACAACCGCTCGCGAACCGCAGCGCGCCGAGCATCAAGTCCGCTTACGAGCGCCTCGAAGTAGCCGCAGATCATCCCGATTTGCCGTTGATATCAATCCCCCTTGACACGCCCGCGGCGAACGAGGCCGTTCACAACGAATCGCTCAGTTACTGTGCCAGACAGTCGCAGTAACTACAGGTCGCACGCAGTCTGATCGAACGCCGCGGCAACCATCTAGACGCTTCCATCAGGAATGAAAAAAATGAACAAATCACACTGAGTGAAACATCGGGTTGCCACACTCCGGCGACGGCGCTACGTTACGGGCATCACATCAGCTACTGATTGTGATACCCACCCGAACCGAGGGGAAACCCCAGTTTTGGGGGCTGGACAACTGTGCAAGGAGATACAGCATGGGCTCATTCGAGGAGCCGTTGCTCGGCGTCCTGGGCGGAATGGCGTCCGCGAACTCGGGCGATCTGCTCCTCGGGACTTTCCTGGGCTCGGTGGAAGCCTTGTTCCCGTAGTTCGACAACCCGTCGACACCTGACGATTCTGCCCAACGCTGAATCGGCCCCGTCAGGAGTACCAAGTGGGATCGTTTTACGAATAGTTGGCGACGGGCATGGCCGGCCTCGGTAAAGGCGCACAGCCCTTCGTCGACGTGCTGCTCAGCGCGAGCGGCTCCCCACCCTCCGGCGGCATCTAGCCACCACCGGCTGGAACAGACAACCGCATTCCCGATATCACAGTGGTTACGCGGCTGTGATATCACTTCTCATATCACGCAAGGAGATTCACCATGGGTTCACTGGAAGAGATCATGATGGCCGCGATCGCCGGACTGGGTTCCGCGGCCGAAGGCGACGGCCTGCTCGGCGTCTTCCTGGGTTCGGTAGAAGCCTTCTTCCCGTAATCCCAGCCGCAACAGCACTTCGGCTCGCTCGGCGAGCCTGATTCACCTCACCACCAGGAGTTAAGCATGGGTTCCCTGTACGAATTGATGGCGACCGGCGCCGGCAGCCTGAGCGAAGCGGTCACGCCGTTCATCCAGGCGCTGATCAGCGCGAGCGGTGGCACGCCCACCCCGGGCAAGTAGTTCCAGCGCAGGTAGTTCAGCGCGGTGAGGGGGTCGGCCATCGCGGCCGACCCCCGCTCCCGCCCGAGAAGTCAGCAGGCTCGCAACCCATGAAGAACGAAATGCTCCGTGCAATCATGTCGGCCGTCTGCGTCCTGGCGGTGGCCTCGACGCCCGTCTTCGTCGACGGCGCGCAGGCATCAGCCGCGCCCGGCGCGCGCCTGGTGAGCCAGACGCAAGCCAACCAGGTCGCCGACATCAGCGTCTACTCCCCCGCGATGGATCGCACGATCGCGCTGCGAGTGCTGCGACCGGTCGACACCTCGGTCCCGGCACCGACGCTCTACCTGCTCAACGGCGCGGGCGGCGGCGAGGATTCGGCCAACTGGCCAGGACAGACCGATGCCGGTGGGTTCTTCGCCGACAAGCACGTCAACGTCGTCATCCCGATGGAAGGCGCGTTCAGCTACTACACCGACTGGCAGCGACCGGACCCCGGCCTGGCGAAGAACCTCGAGAACAACGGCAACAACATGTGGACCACGTTCCTGACCGAGGAACTGCCGCCCGTGATCGACGCGGCCTTCGCCACCAACGGCATCAACTCCCTGGCCGGCATCTCGATGGCGGGGACCTCGGTCCTCGATCTCGGGATTCAGGCACCTGACCTGTACCGCAGCATCTCCGCCTACAGCGGCTGCGCGATGACCAGCGATCCGATCGGCCGAGCCTTCGTCTCGCTCGTCGTGCGGATGGGCGGCGGGGATGTCGAGAACATGTGGGGACCGGAGACCGACGCCGCGTGGCGCGAGCACGATCCCTACGTGCAAGCTCATCGTTTGCCGAACATCCCGATCTATATTTCCGCCGGCACCGGATTGCCGGGGCCACACGACACGCTGTCGAATCCGCGCGTGCATATCAACGGAAAGAATCCGACGTCGATTCTGACGAATCAAATGCTCGTCGGCGGCGGTATCGAAGCCGCGACAGCGTATTGCACGGCGAGCTTGGCGCAGCGGACCCGGGAACTCGGCCGCACGAATATCACCTACAACATCCGCCCGACCGGCACCCATTCCTGGGGCTACTGGGAGGACGACCTCCACGCCTCCTGGCCGATGATGGCGACAGCCCTGGGCATATGAGCGCCGAACTCCGGGTGGGCGCCCAGCGACTGAGCCCACGCGACGCGGTGTTCGTCTACGACGAGACCGACCGGCACCTGTCGAACATCGTCGCGGTCTACTTCGCCGACTCGTCGGGGCACCCACCGTTGACGTTCGAGCAGGTGCTGGACTGGGCGCGGGCGGGTATCGGGCACGCCGAACTGTTCCACCGGCGCTTGCGGCACGTACCGATGGACCTCGATCTGCCGTACTGGGAGCCCGATCCCGACCTGTCGGTGCGCGACCACCTCACCCTGGAGGGCCCTGGTACCTGGGAAGACGCCCGCGCACGGATAGCCGAGATCACCTCGGCCCGGATGGATCTGACGCGACCGCCGTGGGAAGTGCACGTGCTGGATCGCGTCGAGGGCGTACCGGCGATGCCGGGCACAACCACGATCGTGGTGCTGAAGTTCCATCACAGCGCCGGCGACGGGGTCGCGACCAGAGCGCTCGAGCAGCGCCTGTTCGGCACGCGATCCGCGCCTTCGGTCCAGCTGGACATGGCACGGCCGCTGACCACCGCGGTGCGCACGGCCGCCGCGCTCGCGTCGGCGCCGGTGCGCTTCGGCGCCGGTCTGCGTCGCGCGCGGGTGGCGCGGGAGGAACTGCGGGCGCTGGTCGACGCGGGCACGGTCCACGATCCCGCCCCGCTGCGCCCCGCGACCCGGTTCAACCGCGACATCGACGCGGCGCTGACCTTTCACCTGGTCCCGATCCCGATGTCGGAGGTGCTCGCCGCGAAAGGCGCGGCGACACAGCGGGTCACGATCAACGACCTGATGCTGACGACGATTTCCGGCGCGCTGGCCACCTACCTCGCCGAGCACGACGAGGTGCCCGACGGCTCGCTCGCCGCGATGGTGCCGATGTCGATGCGCGGTGTCGCCGAATGGGATTCGGCGAATCAGCTCAGCCAGATGATCGTGGACCTGCACACCGACATCGGCGACCCGATCCAGCGGCTCACCGCGATCAAGCAGTCCGCGAGCCGTGCCAAACAACGCACCGCCGATCCGGTGGTGCAACGCACCGAACTGCGGGTGGAGACGGCACCTGCCCTGCTACTGCGCGCCGCCGGATGGGCAAGGGCGCAACGGCGTTTCGACGACTCGGCGACGGTGCCGTTCTGCAACACCACGATCAGCAACGTGCCGCCGGTGACGGACACCCTGATCTTCTGTGGCAGGCCGGTTCGCCGAGCGGTCGGCTCGCTGCCGATTCTCGACGGCGACGGCCTGCGTCACCTGATCAGCTCGCAGGGTGACGAGATCGTCATCGCGATCACGACGAACGCCGCGATGATGCCGGACCCCGACCATTACGACGAGCTGATCCTCGCATCGTTCCGCGAACTCGCCGCCGCCCTGCACGCCCTCGGAAATCCGGCCCCGTCCGGCGCCTGAGGGCACTCGATCAGTGGGCTGCTCCCCAGATTCCCGCTCGGCGAATGCTCATCCGACACCCTGATGATCAACCGTCCAGGTTATCCTCACTAGCGCTGCAGGCAACTGCTGCGGCGAACCGGGAGGCCGCGTTCCTCGAAGGCACCGAGCACGAGTTGGCCGCGACGCGCGCCCGCGGCGATGTCGGCGCGCGCCAGGTCGGGGACGTAAGTCGCAGCGCCGATGATGGATTCACCGACGAGAGTCCAGAAACGGCGAGCGGGCAGGCCGGAGCAGCGGGTGAGAACCGATTGCAACGGGATCAGCGAGGAGGCGCAGCGTTGGGCGAGCCAGACCGCCATGGCGGCTTCGCAGGGGAAGGCCACCGCGCCGGGTTCAGGGTCGGAGTCGACGACGCGGATCGTCGTGTCGGTCAGCCCGGCCCAGTCGATGCCGCCGTCGTTGTCGTGGTGGATCCACAGGTTGTCCCGGCCGGGGTCCCAGGCCTGCGCGTCCATGACGAACAGCGCGGTGACCCGGCCCGCTACGGCGTGGATGAGCGCGGTGGCCACCACTTCGGCGGCGATCTCGTCGTTGATCATTTCCGCGGCGTGGCGTCGGTACATCAGTTCCACGCGGCCCTCGGACAGCCCGTTGGGCACATGCCACCATCGCCGTTTGCCCTGCCCGCTCATATCCGCGACGGCATACACCCGCGGATGCTCGGGTTGCAGCGATTGCAACCTGGCACAGGCGCGGTCGAACGCGGCGGTGGTGCGGGACGTGGCGGTGGTGACGGGCTCGGACATCGAACCTCCTCGAACGTTGGTTCCCGTGACGATGATGTCTCGGAACATAGGTTAGGCTTACCAGACTTCACAAGTCGTGTCCGGTTTCGAGGCAGGAGAAGTTCGTCGCCGTGATCCACCCTGGCACCGTCAGACGTCGTCGTCTGACCGGGCTTCTACTGCTCGTTGTCTTGCTCACCGTGGCGGTGGTGGCGAGCATTGCCATCGGCACCCGCTCGCTCGCACCCACCACGGTGTTCGACGCCGTCTCGCACGCCCTCGGCTGCGACGGCGGCCCGTTCCGATGCCCGGCCCGCTCCACCGCCGAGGAAATCGTGCGTGAGCTTCGTCTGCCGCGCACCGCATTGGCCCTGATCGCCGGGATGGCGTTGGGCCTCGCGGGCGCGCTCATCCAGGGGTATACCCGGAATCCGCTCGCTGATGCCGGATTGTTAGGACTGAATGCGGGCGCGGGCTTTCTGGCGGCGCTGAGCATCTTTCTTTTCGGTTTCACCGCGCCCGCGCAGTACATCTGGTTCGCCTTCGCCGGGTCGGCGATCGCGGGGGTGATCGTGTTCGGGGTGTCCTCGATCGGCGGGGGCAAAGCGAGTCCACTGAGTCTGGTGCTGGCCGGCGCGGCAGTGACCGCGTTCCTGCAGGCGATGACGAACGCGGTCATCGTGCTCGACAACGCGGCGCTCGACACCTACCGGTTCTGGGTGGTCGGCACCGTGAACGGGCGTGAAGCCGGGGTGTTCTGGCAGGTGCTGCCGTTCCTGGTGGTCGGGATGGCGATGGCCGTCGCGGCGGCGCCGGGGCTGAATCTGCTGAGCCTCGGTGACGACGTGGCGCGCGGGCTCGGGGTCGACGTCGGACGGGCGCGGGCGTTCGGGTTGTGCGCGGTGGTGCTGCTCAGCGGTGCCGCGACCGCCGCGGTCGGGCCGATCGCGTTTCTCGGGCTGGTGGTGCCGCACATCGCGCGCACGATCACCGGGCCGGACAATCGGTGGCTGATCCCCTACTCGGCGCTGCTGGGTGGGTTGTTGCTGCTGGTGGCCGATATCGCCGGGCGGGTTATCGCGCGGCCGGGAGAACTGCAGGTCGGGGTGATGCTGGCCGCGGTCGGCGCGCCGTTCTTCATCGCGTTGGTGCGTCGCAAGAAGTTGGTGTCGCTGTGAGCAAGATCGAATCGAACACCGCCACCGATTCGGGCGACGCCGACCGTGCGGGCACCGGCCGGGTGAGCACCGATCAGATCGATCCAACGGCGGCCGTAGATCACGCGGTCGCGGAACCGGCCGGGCTGCGGAAGGTGCGTCCCGCGTTGCGGTTCGGGCCGGTGTCGCTGGTCCTGCGGCCGGTGCTGCTCGGTGTCGTCCTGGCGCTGGCGGTCGCGGTATTCCTGCTGTTCTGCCTCGACATCGCCGTCGGTGACACCCACATCCCCTTCGGGCGGGTACTCGACGTGCTCGGTGGCGGCGGTTCCCGATCGCAACGCTTCATCATCATCGAATCGCGGCTACCGCGAGCGCTCACGGCTGTTGTGGTCGGCGCCGCGCTCGGCCTCTCCGGCGCGCTGATGCAATCGATCCTGCACAACCCGCTCGCCGGGCCGGATGTTCTCGGCATCACCACCGGCGCCAGCGTGGGTGCGGTCGCGGTGCTGGTCGGCAGCGGTGGGGCGACGACCGGGTTGATCGCGACCGTGGGCACACCGCTCGCCGCGCTGGCCGGTGGACTGCTCACCGCCGTCGTCATCTATCTCCTGGCCTGGGGACGAGGACGCGGCGGCGACCGTGGTGTCACCGGATTCCGTCTCGTCCTCATCGGCATCGGCGTGAACGCGGTGCTCATGTCGGTGATCAGCTGGCTGCTCACCCGGGCCACCCTCACCGACGCCGCGCGTGCCCAGGTCTGGCTGAACGGGTCGCTGAACTCGGCGGATATGGCTCGAGTCGTGCCCGCCGCGCTCGCGCTGACGGTCGTGACCGTCGTATCGCTGGTGTCCGCGCGGACGCTGGCCGCACTGCGTCTGGGCGAAGAGTCGACCCGGGTGCTCGGCGTGCGAATCCAGTCGCAGCAGGCGCTACTCATCGGGGCGTCGGTGGTGGCGGCCTCGGTGGCGACCGCGGCCGTCGGGCCGGTCGGGTTCGTCGCGCTCGCCGCGCCGCAGATCGCCCGCATGGCACTGCGGACCCCGGGCGAACCGCTGATCGCCTCGGCGCTGACCGGCGCCGCGCTGGTCGCCGGCGCCGACATCATCTCTCGCGCGCTGCTTCCCGTCGATCTGCCGGTCGGTATCGTCACAGCGGCGCTCGGTGGACCGTTCCTGCTCTACCTGCTCGTCCGCATGAACCGGAAGGCCACGCTCTCATGACCAGCCCCGTCCGCCGTCTCGCCGCCGACGCCGTCTCCCTCGGCTACGGCGAGCGGGTGATCGTCGACGAGCTCAGCCTCGACATCGCGCCCGGCGTGGTCACCACCGTCATCGGTCCCAACGGCTGCGGCAAGTCGACGCTGTTGAAGTCACTCGGCAGGCTGCTGCGCCCACGGGCGGGACAGGTGGTGCTCGACGGTAAGGCCATCTCGTCGATGAAGACCAAGGACGTGGCCCGGGTGATCGGCATGCTGCCGCAGACCCCGGTCGCGCCCGAAGGACTCACCGTCGCCGACCTCGTCGCGCGCGGACGTCATCCGCATCAGTCCTGGTTGCGGCAGTGGTCGGCCGACGACGAGACCGAGGTCGCCGCCGCGCTGGCCCAGACCGGCATCGCCGACCTGGCCGACCGCACCCTCGACGAGCTCTCCGGCGGCCAGCGTCAGCGCGCCTGGATCTCCATGGCGCTGGCCCAGGGCACCGACATCCTGCTCCTCGACGAGCCGACCACCTACCTCGATCTCGCGCACTCCCTGGAAGTCCTCGACCTGGTCGACCGGCTGCACGCCGAGTACGGGCGCACGGTGGTGATGGTGCTGCACGATCTCAACCTCGCGATCCGCTACAGCGACGAGCTCGTGGTGATGCGCGCGGGCAAGATCGTCGCGCGGGGCAAACCGGCCGATATCGTCACGGCCGAACTGCTGGCCGCGGTGTTCGGGCTCGAGGCAACGGTGCTGACAGATCCGGTCTCGGGGCGCCCGATGATCGTCCCGATCGGCACCCGACACGTGCACGGCGCGGCCGGCTATGACGAATGACACACAGCAAACACCCCGTTACGACAATCTGTAGTACGCATGTTTGTCGTTGAGGCCGTAAAATCGGTGGGATGGCAGGTCTGGGCGAACTCGAAAAAGCGGTCATGGACCAGTTGTGGTCGGCCGATGAGCCACTAACGGTGCGGCAGGTACACGAAGCGCTGGCCGCGCGGCGCGAGCTCGCGTACACCACGGTGATGACGGTGCTCCAACGACTGGCGAAAAAGGATCTGGTGGTACAGCGACGCGACGATCGCGCGCATCGATACGCACCGGTTCACAGCCGCGACGAACTGGTCGCGAGCCTGATGGTCGACGCCTTGCAACAGGCCGACGCCGCAGGTAGTCGCGCCGCGGCGCTGGTGCACTTCGTGGAGCAGGTCGGCAAGGACGAAGCCGATGCCCTGCGCGAGGCGCTCGCCAAGCTCGAATCCGACGAAAACAGCGGCTAGACTCCCTGGCGGCTCTCACAATGGGGTGAGTGCCCCTGGTCCCACAACGCAGTGAGCAGAGTCGATGAACGCAACCGCGGCAGTCTTTGCTGGTCTCGCCCTGCTTCTCGCAGGGCCGGTACCAGCGCTGCTCAGTCGCGCTACCTGGGTGCACAAAAGCCCGCGCGCGGCACTGGTGCTGTGGCAGGCGATCGCGCTGGCCGCGGTGCTCAGCGCCTTCGGATCCGGGCTGGCCATCGCCAGCCTGCTGCTGGTCCCCGGCCCCGACGGTAGGCCCACCACCTCGCCCACCAAGGAGATCGACGCGCTCGGTCTGCCGCTGTGGACGGTGTACGTGCTGGTCTTCGCGCTCACCTTGATGGTCGGCGCCCGGCTGATGTTCTCCATCGTGCGCGTCGGTGTGCACACCCGGCGCCGTCGCTCCCGCCATCGCATGCTGGTCGACCTGCTCGATCAGAGCGGCCCGGTGCGCCGCGCCGCCGATATCCGGGTGCTGGCCGCCACCGAACCCATCGCCTACTGCCTGCCGGGCCTCCGCCAGCGGGTCGTGATCAGCGAAGGGACGCTGACCAGCCTCGACGACTCCGAGGTCACCGCCATCGTGAGCCACGAACGCTCGCATCTGCGCGCCCGCCACGATCTGGTGCTCGAGGCGTTCACCGCCGTCCACGAGGCCTTTCCCCGGGTGGTCCGCAGCAAGGCCGCGCTCGGCCAGGTGAAACTGCTGATCGAACTGCTCGCCGACGACTCCGCCGTGAAGGTCACCGGCCCCAAGCCCCTCGCCCGCGCCCTGATCGCCTGCGCCAAGTCCACCGCACCGCAGGGCGCGCTCGCCGCGGGCGGACCGAGCACGCTGATCCGCATCCAACGCCTCGCGAGCAGCACCGGAGACGTGAGAGTCGCCACCGCCGCCTACCTCGGCTCGGCCGCGATTCTGGTCGTGCCGACACTGGCCGTCGCGGTGCCGTGGCTCCAGGAACTCAACCGGCTCTTCCACGGCTGACCTGGCGATCCCCCGTCCCCGCTCGCCCGCGTTCGCGGCGCCGCGATCGCGCAGTCGCTCGCTGTTTCGCGGCGGAACAGACGTTGCCACAACCGCTTACCTGACCAGCCTGTTTACCCAACAGCGGCAGAACACGCCTATCCTGGGAGACCGGTCCTTCCTGCTGGGCCGCACCCCGTCCACGCCGAGGCGCGTATTCGGGTAATCGGCGCCGATCATCGTTCGGCGCGATTCGCAGCCCAACGAAAGGCCACCTTGACCAACTCTGCCGTGCCCAACGAACCGACCTTCGCCGAACTAGGCCTGCCCGTCGAACTGGTGCAGACCCTGCGCAACGCGGGCATCGACAAGCCCTTCCCCATCCAGGCGGCCACGATCGGCGACGCCCTCTCCGGGCGCGACGTGCTCGGTCGCGGCCCGACCGGCTCGGGTAAGACCCTCGCCTTCGGCCTGCCGATGCTGACCCGCCTGGCCAAGGGCTCGCAGTCCAAGCCGGGCCGCCCGCGCGGCCTCGTGCTGGTGCCGACCCGCGAACTCGCGACCCAGATCGAGAAGGCCCTCGAAGAGGCAGCTCGCTCGCTGGGCCTGCGCGTGGCCTCCGTCGTCGGCGGAGCGCCGATCAAGCGTCAGGCCGATCGCCTCGCGCGCGGTGTCGACCTGCTCATCGCGACCCCCGGCCGGCTCGACGACCTGATCAAGCAGCGCGCCGCCGACCTGTCGGACGTGACGATCACCGCGCTCGACGAGGCCGACCACATGGCCGACATGGGCTTCCTGCCCCAGGTCACCCGCCTGCTCGACCGCACCCCCAAGCAGGGTCAGCGTCTGCTGTTCTCGGCCACCCTCGACGGTGACGTGGACAAGCTGGTCAAGCGCTACATGAACACCCCGGTGACCCACTCGACCGCGCCCCCCGAGGCATCGGTCAGCACCATGACCCACCACCTGCTCTACGTGCGCGACAAGAACATCAAGCGCACCGTGGCCACCGAGATCGCCGCCCGTGAGGGCCTGACCATCATGTTCGTGCGCACCAAGCACGGCGCCGACCGCCTGGCCAAGCAGCTGCGCGGCGCCGGTGTCGACGCGGGCTCGCTGCACGGCGGCAAGGCCCAGAACAACCGCGTGCGCACCCTGGCGGCCTTCGCCGACGGTTCGGTTCCGGTGCTGGTCACCACCGATGTCGCCGCGCGCGGCATCCACATCGACGGTGTCTCGCTGGTCGTGCACTTCGACCCGCCCGCCGAGCACAAGGCCTACCTGCACCGCGCCGGCCGCACCGCGCGCGCCGGTGAGGACGGTGTCGTGGTCACCCTCGTCACCGACGAGGAGCGCAAGGACGTCGCCGCGATGACCCGCAAGGCGGGCGTGCGGACCGACGGTGTCGACGTGCGCCCCGGCGACCGGAACCTGGTGGAGATCACCGGCGCCCGCAAGCCGAGCGGCATCGCACTGGCCGCACCCGCCGCACCCGCGCAGCCGACCAGGTCGGCGTCCGGTGGCGGGCGGACCCGTCGTCCGCGCACCGGTGGCGCGCCTGCCGCCGAGGCGGGACGTGGCGGTGCACCGCGCCGCGAGCGTCCGGCACACGAGTCGCGTAGCCGTAAGCCCGCGGGGACCGGTGGACACGCCCGCAGTGGCGACACGCCGACGAATTCTCGTCGTCGTGCCGCGCGTCCGGCATCTCCGGCCGTGACCCGCAACCGCACGGCAAACTGAATTATCGCGTGGCCGAACCGATTACGGTTCGGCCACGCGTCTTTTTCCGGGTGCCCGAACATCGCGACTTTCCGCTCGTAGATCAGCGCCGACCAGGATCGGATCCCGCACACTGAGCCCGTGACGAACCATCAGATCGCCACCATCGTGTGCGCGCTGATCGCGGCCATGTTGATCGCGCTGGCCGCTGTCGCGCAACAGCGGGCGGCCGCGGCAGTGCCCGAAGGCACGTCCCTGCTGCGCAGCCTGCTCCGCAGCCCACGCTGGTGGTCCGGCGTCGTCGGCGACGCCGGTGGTTACGCGATGCAGGTGCTCGCGCTGGCGTTCGGCGCGGTGCTGGTGGTCCAACCGATCCTGGTGAGCGCCTTGGTCTTCGCGCTCCCGCTGTCCGCGCGGCTCAACGGGCAGCGGATCACCGCGCGTGCCGCCACGACAGCACTGATCCTCGTCGCGGCGCTCGCGCTGTTCCTGATCGTGGGGCGACCGACGGCAGGCGAGGACACCGCGCCCTTCCGAGAGTGGTTGGTGCCCTTGGCGATTCTGCTCGGAGCCATCGTGGCCGCGACTCTCACCGGGCTGACGATCACCAGCCCATCGGGACGCGCGCTCGCTCTCGGTCTCGCCGGTGGCGCCCTGTTCGGCACGGCCGCCGCACTCACCGATCGCGTGGTCACCCTGTTCGGCGACGGGATCGGCGCGGTCCTCGGCGGCTGGCAGACCTGGATGCTGGTGGCCGCCGGGCTGCTCGGCGTGTACCTGCAACAGCGCGCGTTCCAGGCCGGACCCCTCGCTGCCTCGCTGCCCGCGGCCACCATCGCCGAACCGCTGGCCGCCGCGTTCCTCGGTCTCACCGCCCTCGACGAGCACCTACGCACCGACGGATTCGGCCTGGTCGTCGTCGGCGCCTGCGTCATGGTGATGTGCGCGGCGACGGTGGCTCTGTGCCACACCCGAGCGGTCACCGACGAGCCCGCACGCTGACGCGCTGCGGGGATTCCCACGCCGCGGTGCTCACAGGGCTACTATCAATCAAGTGCGATTTCTTCCGGGACCCCAGCCGCCGTATGACCTGACCTACGACGACCTCTTCCTGGTCCCGAACCGGACCGATGTCGCGTCCCGGTTCGATGTGGACCTTGCCAGCGTCGACGGGTCAGGCACCACCATCCCCCTCGTGGTCGCGAACATGACCGCGGTAGCGGGCAAGCGGATGGCCGAGACCGTCGCTCGCCGCGGTGGCCTCGTGGTGCTCCCCCAGGACCTGCCGATTCCGGCGGCCGCCGACACCATCGCGTTCGTCAAGAGCCGCTCGCTCACCGCCGATACCCCCGTCACCCTCGACCCCGACCGTTCGGTGTCCGATGCGGTGGCGCTGATGCACAAGCGTGCGCACGGTGCCGTCGTGGTCGTCGAGGGTGGTAAGCCGGTCGGTGTGGTGACCGAGGCCGCCTGCGCCGATGTCGACCGGTTCGCGCGGCTGCGCGAGGTAGCGGTCACCGATTTCGTCCAGGTGCCCGTCGAGGCGTCCCCGCGCGATATCTTCGACCGCCTCGCCGAAGCCCACGCCCAGCTCGCGGTGCTCACCAACACCGACGGCACTCTCGCCGGCGTGATGACCCGCACCGGCACCGTCCGCGCGGGCATCTACACCCCCGCCGTCGACGCCGACGGCAAGCTGCGCGTGGCGGCCGCCGTCGGCATCAACGGTGACGTCGCCGCCAAGGCGAAGGCACTGGCCGAGGCGGGCGCCGACGTGCTCGTCCTCGACACCGCGCACGGCCACCAGACCAAAATGCTCGAATCGTTGCGCACTGTCGCCGATCTCGGCCTCGGCCTGCCGCTGGTCGCGGGCAACGTGGTCTCCGCCGAAGGCACCCGCGAGCTGGCCGCGGCGGGCGCGACCATCATCAAGGTCGGTGTCGGCCCCGGCGCCATGTGCACCACCCGGATGATGACCGGGGTCGGTCGCCCACAGTTCTCTGCGGTAGCCGAATGTGCCACCGCGGCAAAGGAACTCGGTGTGCACGTCTGGGCCGACGGTGGCGTTCGGCACCCCCGCGACGTGGCCCTCGCACTGGCCGCCGGCGCGTCGAACGTGATGATCGGTTCCTGGTTCGCGGGCACCTACGAGTCCCCCGGCGACCTGCGTATCGACCGCGACGGCAACAAGTACAAGGAAAGCTTCGGCATGGCGTCCAAGCGTGCCGTCGCCGCCCGCACCGCCGCCGACAGCAGCTTCGACCGCGCCCGTAAGGCGCTGTTCGAAGAGGGTATCTCCAGCTCACGGATGCGCCTTGACCCCGAGCGCCCCGGCGTCGAGGACCTCATCGACCACATCTGCTCGGGTGTGCGCAGCTCCTGCACCTACGCCGGTGCTCGCTCACTGCCGGAATTCCACGACAAGGCCGTGCTCGGCGTGCAGTCCGCCGCGGGCTTCGCCGAAGGCAGGCCGCTGCCCCGCGGCTGGTGAACTCCACACGCGGCGGCCGATCGAATCCTTCGATCGGCCGCCGTCGTCGTCGCCGGGCGCCGCCGCTGACACCTCATGGGTGGGCACGGATTACTATGGGGTTGCCGATCACGGCACCTGCTCTACCCCCGCCTCGAAAGGATCCAGTTGTCACCCGCGTCCAAGGGCGCCACACAGGAGGGCTCCTCTACGGAGCCGGGTGACAAACCCGGCGTCCTCCTTTCCGCAGCCTCTGTTCGATCTCCCGGTTTCCCTGCCGCACCACTCGGGTGGTGCTGAGGATGTCCATCGTTCTGACCGTGCTCAGCCTGCTCGGCTTCGTAGCCCTCACCCTCGGAACGGCACTGTTCGTCGCCGCCGAGTTCTCTCTGACCGCACTGGAACGCAGCACCGTCGAAGCGGCCGCCCGCGAGGGTGACACCCGGTCACGACTGGTGAAACAGGCCCATCACACCCTGTCCTTCCAACTCTCCGGCGCCCAGCTCGGTATCACCATCACGACCCTGATCACCGGCTTCATCGCCGAACCCGTGCTGGCCCGCCTGCTCGATCCGCTGCTGAGCGGCATCGGTGTGAGCGAAAGCGCCTCGCACGGCATCGCACTGGCGCTGGCCCTGATCATTGCCACCTCGCTGTCGATGATCTACGGCGAACTGGTACCGAAGAACATCGCCATCGCCGAGCCGATGATGGTGGCCCGCCTCACCGCGGGCCCGATGGTCGGGTTCTCGGCACTGTTCAAGTGGCTCATCCGCTTCCTCAACGGCTCCGCCAACTGGGTCGTCCGCAGACTGGGCATCGAACCCGCCGAGGAATTGCGCTCGGCCCGCTCGCCCCAGGAACTCGGCTCACTGGTGCGCACCTCCGCCATGCGTGGCGCGATGGATCAGCGCACCGCGCTGGTGATGGACCGCTCGCTGGAATTCGGTGAACGCAGTGCCGAGGACCTGATGACACCGCGGGTGAAGGTCGAATCGCTGGACCGCGACGACACCATCGCCGATCTCATCACCGCCTCCGCGCGCACCGGCTACTCCCGGTTCCCGGTGATCGACGGCGACCTCGACAACACGCTCGGGGTGGTGCACGTCAAGCAGGCGTTCACCCATCCCGGCGAGTTGCGCAAGCAGATCCCGCTCAGCAAGCTGGCCGTCGCGGTGCCGATCGTGCCCGCCAGCCTCGACGGCGACGAAGTCCTCGAACGGGTCCGCGCCGACGGCATGCAGGTGGCGCTGGTCGTCGACGAATACGGTGGCACCGCGGGCATGGTGACCATGGAGGACCTGATCGAGGAGATCCTCGGCGACGTGCGCGACGAGCACGACGAGGAGGAACGCGATGTGCGCCGGGTCTCCGACGGCTGGGACTGCTCGGGTCTGCTGCGCATCGACGAGGTGTCGCGCGCGACCGGCTACGACGCACCCGAGGGCGAATACGAAACCCTCGGCGGGCTGGTACTGACCAAGCTCGGCCGCATCCCGGTGACCGCTGACGAAGTGGTGCTGCCCGCATCGCGCGGCGCCGGTGGCGGCTGGATCGCCAGGGTGGAACGCATGGACGGACGACGCATCGACCGGGTGCGGTTGATCCCCGTCGACGCGGCCAACCTCTCCGCACGGGAGCACACTCATGGGTGATCTGTTCGGAATCTTGCTGACCGTCCTGCTCCTGGCGGGCAACGCGTTCTTCGTCGCCGCCGAGTTCGCGCTCATCTCGGCCCGCCGCGACCGCCTCGAAGCCCTTGTCGCACAGGGGAAGAAGAAGGCGCAGACGGTGATCGAGGCAGGCGAGAACCTGTCGATGATGCTGGCCGCGGCCCAGCTGGGCATCACCATCTGCTCGATCCTGCTCGGCCGGGTCGGCGAGCCCGCGATCGCGCACCTGATCGAGCGTCCGTTCGAATTGCTCGGTCTGCCGGAGCAATTGCTGCACCCGGTCGGCTTCGCGCTCGCGCTGACCATCGTGGTGATCCTGCACATCTTGCTCGGCGAGATGGTGCCCAAGAACATCGCTCTCGCCGGTCCGGAACGCTCGGCGCTGCTGCTGGTGCCGATCCACCTGATGTGGTTGCGGATCGCCCGACCGCTGATCGCGCTGTACAACCTCGCCGCCAATATGACGCTGCGGATGTTGCGGATCGAGCCGAAGGACGAACTCGACGCCACGGTATCGACGGTGGAACTGGCCGAGATGATCGGCGAATCCCGCTCCGAAGGACTCCTCGACGAGGAGGAACACCGCAGGCTCACCCAGGCCCTCGGCACCTCCGATCAGGTCGTCGGCGATGTGATGGTGCCGTTGGCCCGAGCCAGATCGGTGCCACTGATCGGCAGCGGAACCACCCTCGGCGAGGTCGAAGCAGCGGTCTCCGAAACCGGGTTCTCCCGCTACCCGGTCCGCGCCTCCGACGGCTCCCTGGTGGGGTACCTGCACATCAAGGACGTCCTCGACGAGGTCGCCGACGACCACGCGGGCCCGGACACCGTCATCCCCCGCACCGATATCCGCCCGTTGCCCACCGTGAGCACCGGGACTCCGCTGTACGAAGCGCTGGCCCGATTGCGCCGCACCAGTAGCCATCTGGGACGGGTGGTCGACAGTCGCGGCAACACCGTCGGTGTGGTCGCCCTGGAGGACCTGATCGAGGAGTTCGTCGGCACCGTCCGCGACGGAACCCACCGCATCGCCGACTGAGTTCCGTGCCCGGCGCCGCACCAGGGCGCCGGGCCGCACGTCCGGGTCAGAGCCGAGCTTGCGAGCGGCGAACGGTTTCGGGGTCGATCTCCTGGATCTGGATGACGACACCGTCGGGATCGGTGACCCGGATGCTGCGTCCGAAGTCCTCCTCGACGAGGGTGTAGTCGTAGCCGCCGTCCGCCAGCCGGACGGCGACCTCTGTACGGCCGCAGCATCGACGTCATCTGTCGGCTCGATGTTCGTCCCGCGTCCCTGCGGACCCTCGGCCGACCGGTGCGTCAGGCTAGGCCGTTCGTAAAAACGACCGTCCGGTCTGGCGCTGGTCCTACCCTGGTGTCCTCACTTGCGCAGTAGCGGCTGGGCACTATGGGTGCCCGCCCGGCGCCCGGAGAAAATACAGTCGGCCAGCGACAGCCCACTGACGTAGGAGTTCGAACAGACCCCGACCGCCGCACGCCCAGCGGCGAAGAGCCCAACGACGACTCCCCCGTCCTCGGTGCGCACAGCCCCGGTGTCCTCGTCCACCAGCAGACCGCCGAGGGTGAGCATCGGCATGGGATAGGAGACCCGCGCCTTGAACGAGATGTCGAGCAGGGCGAACGGTCCGGTGCGAACCGGACGACGGATGTCGTCGGGCTTACCCAGCGGATCGGGGCGGTCGTCTTCGATGGCCCGGTTGTGGGCGTCCACGGTTTCGCGCAGCGCGGACTGGTCGATCCCGGCACGTGCGGCAACCTCTTCGACGGTGCTGCCGGAGACGCGCCCGATCCGCAGCAAACGCTCGGTCTGCATTCGCTGGAACCACACCGACTGTGCACCGATCTGGCTGCGGGCCTCGGCCTCGAGTTCGGCGTCGACGAGCAACCAGGCGCGGTGACCAGGACTGGCGGCGATGGCCGCGCCCAAAGCCGCGCCATAGCGGGATTCGTCGATCATGCGGCGGCCAAGGGAATTCACCGCGACAGCGCCGAAAAAGGCGCTGGGCGGAGCGATGAAACGCCATGTAGAGAGCGCGTCCATCTTGCCGCTCGCCGCGCCGATGTCGAGCGCCATGGTGATGCCGCTGCCGTCGTCACCGGCGCTGCCCAGCGGCAGTCCCTGCGACCACGGATACGCGGGGGCGTGCCGAGCGACCATCTCCCCGTTCGCGATGAACCCACCCGTGGTGAGCACAACGCCGGTTTTCGCCTGGATCCTGACCGGCCGGCCGTATTTGCGCTCGATCCGAGCCAGCAGCGCTTCCACCGCCCGGCGCAAACCCTGGTGATACACACCAGGTTTCGCCGAGAGCCGCGCGAGGGCGGCGAAACGACGGCGCACCGCCGCGGGCGCGCCGTCGATCGTGACCACCTCGATCCCTGTCACACGCCCGTCCTCGACCACGAGCCGAGTAGCCCTGGTACCGGTCCGGACGCGAACGCCGTGCCCGGCCGCCGACTCCGCCAGCGGCCCGAACAGCGCCTTGCCCGAGACACCGGGACCGTGGGCGCGGTGACCGCGTTGGCGCGGCTTCGCGAGATCCCGGTAGCCACCGGAGTTTTCGCTGCCCGAGTAGTACAGGTAGTAGTCATCGGTCGGGTAGGACGTCTTGTACGGGCACACCGAGGGCTGGAAAGGAACGCCGTGCTCGGTCAACCAGTCGATCATCGCCGGGGATTCCTCGCAGAATCGGCGCAACGTCGCGGCGCTCACGGCGTCACCGACCTCAGCCTCCAGATACGCGAGCATATTGTCGACGTCGTCGTCGATGCCCGCGTCGCGTTGCACCCAGGTGCCGCCGCCCGCGTAGATGATGCCACCGGACAGTGCCGTGGCACCGCCACCCAGATACCGGTCGACGGCCAAGACCTCGGCGCCGGATTCCCGCGCGGCCAGCGCCGCGGCCACCCCCGCCCCGCCGTATCCGACGACCACGACATCGGCTGCATCATCCCAGGCACGCACTTGTATCACCTTTCGAGCAGAGGCCGACCGCATCGCCGCCGACTGTAACGTGTTCTAGTCGAACTATAACGTGTTCTAGATTCGGCAGGCGTCGAGTCGCCGGATCGAGCCTCGATTCCCGGCTACATCAGCCTGCGGCCGGTAGTCAAGGGAAGGTCGGTGGCGGTCAGGTGCTCCCTTGGATGACGCGGTAGGTCATATCAGATCCTTTGTGCGGGAGTGGATCACAGGTCAGGCAGGCCGATTTCGAAATTGGGGCTTTCGATGCCGCCATCCACCTCGAGAACCTTGCCGGTGACGTAACTGCCCGCACGCGAACTGAGGTAGACGATGGCAGCCGCGATTTCCCATGGTTCGCCGAGTCGACCCAGCGGGGTCGCGCCTTCCATGGCGGCCTTGATCTCCGGTTGCTCCGCGACGACATCCAGTGCGGAGGTGAGGACCGAGCCGACCGCGATGGCGTTGACGCGGATGCGCGGGGACAGGTCGGTGGCGGCCAGCCGGGTCCAGTGCGCGAGGGCGGCTTTGGCGGTGCCGTAGGCGAGGAAGCCACGGCCGGCGGTTCGGCCCAACATCGAGGAGATGCTGACGACCGATGCGCCGTCCGATTTCAAGAGGTGCGGCACCGCGGCCTGGGTGAGGGCGTGCGCGGTGGACACATTGAAGCGGAAAGCCTCCTCCAGAAACTCTGGGGAGGTGGTCAGGAAGGTATTGGGCATGGTGCCGCCGACATTGTTGACCACGATGTCGATGCCGCCGAGTTCGGCGGCAGCGGTGTCGGCGAAGGCTTTCACCGCGGCCAGGTCGGAAAGGTCGGCCGGCACGGTGACAGCACGGCGGCCGAGTGCCCGGATCTTCCCGGCGACCTCGTCGAGTTGCTCGGGGGTGCGGGCGGCGATGGCAACGTCGGCACCGGCTTCGGCCAGCGCGAGCGCGGTGGCCGCGCCGATGCCGCGGCCCGCTCCGGTGACGATGGCAACGCGACCGTCCAGTCGGAAGGCATCCAGGATCATGGCGCAAGTTTCCTCTCTGAGATGGCCGCATGTGGCTGCGGTCACACAGCAGTTTTAAGCGCATACTCTTAACTGTCAAGGACTAGTTCTCATCCTTACTGGTGAACGGCTACTGTGCGGACTGTGGCAGCAACAGCAGCGCGGGAACGCATCATCGTCGCGGCGGAACGCCTGATCGCGGAGCACGGACGGTCGGTACCGCTGCGCGATATCGCCGCTGCCGCAGGTCAGCGGAACAATTCGGCGATCCAGTATCACTTCGGATCCCGCGACGGGCTCATCGAAGCGGTGGTCGAGTTCCGGCTGGCGACGTTGGAGGTGCGGCGGCTGGAATTGCTCGCCGAACAAGCGGGTTCGGGTCGGCCGCCAGGCGTGCACGGACTACTCGAAGCCCTCGCGGTACCGATGTTCGAGCTCGGCGAGCGGCACGGAATTCGGCACTACGCGCGATTTCTCGAACAGATCCACCCGCATCCGGTGCTCTCCGATGCGGCCAATCTCGGTACTGCGGAGCGCACTTCGGTGCGCGTCATCATGGCCGGCCTCGACCGCGAGCTCACCGCCTTGCCACCGCGGCTGCGCGAGCGGCGGCTGCGGGCGTTGACCACCATGCTTTTCGCACTGTTGGCCGATCACGAACGTGCGGCGGAAGCGGGCGACGCACGGGCCGGGAATGCGCGGGCTTGGGGAGAAATCATCGATATGCTCGCCGGATCACTCGCCGCTCCCGTCAGCGCACCTGGCGTCGTGTCGCGCGGCGCTCGGATGACATGACATTGCCGATGCGCCGCAGACCTCCACCAACGTGGACAGTTCCCGCACAGCCCCGAACCTCTGCACAAGGACATCGGCGAGCACGGTTACCGGTGTCGCATTACGAATCGAGGCTTTCGCGCTGGGCCCGGAAAACGCGGCATTGGGAGGTAGCCGATGCCCGCGCGGGCCCGGTCGTGCCGCGCAGGGTCCCTTGCATGGTGGCCAGTTTGTGGTCGATTCGTCCGTCGGCTTCCAACAGAGTGGGAGCGGGTGCCTCATGTCCTGCGGACCAGATGACGGACAGATCCAGGCTGATCATGCGGGTCTGCGGAGACTCGGTCCGCATTCCGGCATCCAGAAGAAACGCATCGAAGAACATGATGTCGGTCAGGCGCCCGGAGATCTCGGCGATTCGCGGATCCGCCCCAGCGGGGGCGTCCGGTACCGCCCACATCGCGACACGGGCCTGCCCATCATGGAAGTCGTCGTAGGTCAGCGGGTAGTCGACCGCCCGCACGTTCAGTCCTTTCAGAAACGGCGCCAATTCGGTGACCCACGGCACGCTGTCGCAGCCGTCGTAGGAGATCGGCTGCGTGGCGGTGCCCGCGGGGCCGTTCATCATCCGCGGGTCGACGAACCAGGCCAAGCCGGTCAGAACCAGGGCACCTCCCTGTTCGAGCGTGACCTCACACAGTCCGCTGCTGCGGCCGGTGGACAGCACGCGCGCCGCCACCTCCAATCTGCCCGGCTTGGCGGGCGCGGTGAACACCGCGTGCATACTTCGCAATGCGCGACCGGGCATCCGCGTGAACCCGGCCAACGCGGCCACCGCCGCGGAGTACCCGCCGAAACCCAATCCCTGGAAGCACAATTCGGGCGGCATCTCCGACCGGAACCCGGAGCCGTCCTCTTCGAGGCACACGTCCCCGAGCGGGGTCGGAATCTGCAGCGACAACGTCATAGTGAACCGCCCATCAATAGCATGCGAGAAGGTGCGAGTGCCTCGATCAAGCTTGCCCTCCCCGATCGTGTGCGCGAACGCCTGGCTGCGGAGGTCTTCCGCACGCTCGAATCTGGCCCTGTCCAGTGCATCCGCAAGTTGATCATCGTTGCGCACGAGGCCGACCGGGTCCACATTCGCGGAGTCGACAACTCCCAGCTTCTGCAACTGGCGCGCACCGAACCCTGATTCAGGCCGGTTCAGAGGTTCCTCGCCGGTGCGGGACAATGGCTAGGTGAGCACCCCCGACTACCTCGACCACCCCACTGACCTGCGCATATTGCCGGTCACGGAGTGGCAGGCCGCGGCTCGCGCACACCGGGACCGGCTCGATCGGCTGGTCGGGCCGTATCTCGAGCGGCGGGCGGCGGGCACCGCCCATCCGGTCGTGGATTTTCTGTTTACTTACTATGGCAACAAGCCCGCGCAGTTGCGCCGCTGGCATCCGGGGTTCGGGATCGGGCTGCGCGATGCGGGCGACTACAAGGGGGCGCGCGGGTACTACGAGCTTGCGCAGGAGCGGGGCGTGTTCACTGCCGATCCGGCATATCTGGCGAAGCGGCGCGAGACGATCGAGTTCGTCTCCCGGCTGCTCGCGGCCACCGCACAACGCCCGGCACAGTTGTCGTGCTTCGGGCTGCACGAGTGGGCGATGGTTTACCGCACGGACGAGGTGCGCCATCAGCAGGTGCCGTTGCGGCTCGGATCGGCGGGCACCGACGCGGTGGTGGAGTCGATGTCGTTGCGGTGCACGCACTTCGACGCGTTTCGGTTCTTCACGCCGGAGGCGGTGGGGCGCAATGCCGAGCCGCTCACGCGCGCAGACCAAGTGGCGCGCGAACAGCCCGGGTGTCTGCACGCGAATATGGATCTCTATAAATGGGGTTTCAAACTCGCCCCGCTGATCCCCTCGGATCTGCTGCTCGATTGCTTCGAACTCGCCTGCACCGCACGCGAACTCGACATGCGCGCCAGCCCTTATGACCTGTCCGAATTCGGCTATGAACCGGTCTGCATCGAAACCCCTACCGGCCGAGCCGATTACGTCCGCGCCCAAGCAGCGATTGCCGAATCCGCAGACACACTGCGAGACCGCATGCGACTGGCCTGCGCCGAGTTGTCCTCAGCGCAGGCCGGATTCGACGCTACCGACTAGCCTCGATCAGCGGACCGGGGCTCGCCCTTGTCGAGGGTCGGACCTTCCGCCTCCTCCGCCGACGGTTCGGTGACGAGGGCGAAATCTCCGTCGTGCATTTCGGTGCCCTGGTCGACAGCGACCTCGACCAGTTCGATGCCTCGATCCATGCGCACGATCAGCGGGTCGTCACGCAGGTCCTTGTACAGCGACACGCACATCGCCACCATCACCACCAGGAACGGCAGTGACACCACCGTGGTCAACGCCTGGAGGCCGGTCAAAGCGCCGCCGAGATCGTCGGAATCGGCGATCACCAGCATGATCGCGGCGACCGCACCGGTGGCCGCGCCCCAGAAGATGACGACCCACTTCGACGGTTCGATATTGCCGCGTTCGGACAGGGTGCCCATCACGATGGAGGCGGCGTCGGCGCCGGAGACGAAGAAGATGGCGACGAGGATCATCACGACGACCGTGGTCACCGAGGTGATCGGGTACTGGTCGAGCAGGTGGAACAGCGCGAAGTTGGAGTCCACCGAGCCGTCTGCTTCGGTGAGCGCACCGTCTTTGGTCTGTTCGGCAATGCCGGCGCCGCCGAAAATCGCGAACCACAGCAGGCTCACCACGCTCGGCACCAGCAGCACGCCGGTGACGAACTGGCGAATGGTGCGCCCTCGGCTGATCCGCGCGATGAACATGCCGACGAACGGCGTCCACGAGATCCACCAGGCCCAGTAGAAGATCGTCCAGCTCGACAGCCACGTCTGCATCGCCTCGTCACCGGCGCCGGTGCGCGAAGCCATGGTCGGCAGGCTCTCGATGTAGTCGCCGAGCGAGGTCGGCAGCATATTGAGGATGAACAGCGTCGGCCCCGCGATGAATACGAAGGCCGCGATGGCCAGGGCCAGCACCATATTGATGTTGGACAGCCACTGGATGCCGCGCGCGACACCGGACACCGCCGACAGTACGAAGGCGACGCACAGGCCCGAGATGATCGCGACCAGGCCGATTTTGCCGATGCTGTCGATCCAGCCGTTGAATTCCATGCCCGCGCCGATCTGCAACGCCCCGAGACCGAGGGACGCCGCCGAGCCGAACAGGGTGGCGAAGATCGCCATCATGTCGATGACACGGCCGCCGATGCCGTCGGCGTGGCGACCGAGCAGCGGCCGGAACACCGCGGAGATCAACTGCGAGCGGCCTTTTCGGAATGTGCCGTAGGCGATGGCCAGACCCGCGACGGCGTAGATCGCCCACGGGTGCAGTGTCCAGTGGAACAGCGTGGTGGCCATGGCGACCTCGGCGGCTGCCGGTGAACCGGGCTCGGCGGTGTGCGGCGGCGGATTCACGAAGTGCGACAGCGGTTCCGCCACACCCCAGAACATCAGACCGATGCCCATGCCCGCGCTGAACATCATCGCGATCCATGACACGGTGCGGAATTCGGGTTTCTCGTCGTCGGCGCCCAGCGGAATCCGGCCGTAGCGGCTGATCGCCAGCCAGATCACGAAGAACACGAACGCTGTCGCGGTGAGCACGAACAACCAGCCGGTGTTGGTGATGACCCATTTCTGAGCGGTGCTCGCCGCGGAGGCGAGGCTCTCGTCGTCGAAGACACCCCAGGCGACGAAGGCGAGTGCACCGATCGCGGTGGCGCAGAAGATGAGCAGATCCAGCCTGGGTTTCCCTGGCGACCAACCCGCTACCGATCCTCCGGGCGGCGGTGTGCCACCGGAACTTCCTACGACATCGTTCGACATGGATCCGAGTCCTCTCCGAGCGCGGAAACTCCCCGCCTTGACAGACGCTGGTCGTGCAGAGCAACCGTACAGCGTATCGGCGGACACCCTAGGTAAGCACGAGCCCGCCCAACACCCTGTTCCCCGAAACACCCCTCCGCAATCATTCGTCCGGCATACCATTCGTTTCATGGCACAACTGTCTGAGCCAGTTGTGTTGTCCGCATCATTGATTCGGGAGGGCAACGATGCCATCGGAACCGCGCACCGACACACCGTTCGACGCCGAGGCCACCATCCGGCCGAGCCGACCAGGGGCAAGCACATTGCAACCCCCTGACCGGCGACATTCACTGGTGCGACTGGTGGCAGCGGCCGCGATCACCGCACTCGTGGCGCTCGGCCTGCCGTCGGGTGCGTCAGCGGATTTCGGCGCGGACCTGACCGGCGCGGTGCAGGAATTTCTCGAGGTGGGTCGAACGGCGGTGCCACGCGCCGACTGCGGGCCTGGTTCGCTGCCGGAGACCGGCTTGCAGGGTGACGTGCCCGCCGGTGACCGAGACAGTGGCCGCAGCACCCAGGGTTATCGCTGCAACATGTCCATGATCGGGGGCTATACCGGCCGGGGCGCGGGCATCACCTCCACCAGTTTCGAGCACTGCGCCTACGTCGGCACCTTCTTCCCTGGGAACATGCTCAGCGAGCACCCCGGCGTCCAGGTCCTCGATGTCTCCGATCCCACCGAGCCGCGGCACACCGCGACGCTCGCCGAGCCCGCCATGCTGGCCGGGACATGGGAGACGTTGAAGGTCAACACGACTCGCAAACTGCTCGTCGGGACGGGCGTGCCGGTGGGCATCGGCGCCGGATACCTGTCGGTGTACGACATCTCCGATTGCGCACATCCGCGGCTGCTCAATCCGGGGACGGGCTCGAATCTGCTGATGCCACTGCCGATCACGACGCACGAAGGCGGCTTCTCACCCGATGGACGCACGTACTGGGCGTCGGGCCTCGTGCCCGGATTTCTCAGTGCGATCGATCTCACCGATCCGGCGAATCCGCGGGTGATCTGGCAGGGACTGACGGGGATCGAGGCACACGGGCTCGGCGTGAGTCCCGACGGGAACCGGCTCTATATCTCCGCGCTGGGCGGATTCACCGTGCTCGACGTGAGCGCGGTGCAGCGGCGCGACCCGAATCCGCACGTGCCGCATCTGGGCCGCACCTTCTGGACCGACGGCTGGGCAACCCAGCACAGCGTGCCCGTGACCTATGACGGCGTGGCACATCTGTTCACCGTCGACGAGGGCGGTTCCGGTGGGGTGAAACTCATCGACGTGTCCGACGACAGCGCGCCCCGCATCACCGCGAAGATCAAACTCGAGATCAACCTGCCCGACAATATCGACGCCGGTATCGGTTCGTCGATGGGTGGTTCGGCGTTCGCCTACGAATCGCACTATTGCACCGCCGACCGCCCCGACAACCCGACCGCGCTGGCCTGCGGCTGGATCTCCTCCGGTATCCGGGTTTTCGACGTCCGCGACCCCGGCGACATCCGCGAGATCGCCTACTTCAACCCGCCTGCCCGCACCGGGCGCAACCTCGAGATCTGGAACTCGCCCCACGCGCTGGCCTCGATCATCGGGATTCCGGTGATGAGCGCCCCGGCGGCACTGCGGTCGATGGCCGAGGGGTTGTTCGATCCGGCGCAGGTGCTGACCGCCCGAGCCGGCGATATCGCGTTCGGTGACCTGTCCACGGACTGGTGTCTGTCGCCGCCGGAGTGGCGTGGCGATCAGCTGTATGTCACCTGTTCCGACAATGGGTTCATGGTGTTGCAACTCGACAACGAGGTGTACACACCGCCCGCGAATCAGCAGTCCACGGTCGGGTCGTGACCGTGAACCGGGTGATCCGCCTGGCGTTCGCGGGCGCCGCCGCCCTGTTCCTGCTGGCGCTCGGTGCCGCCCTGCGGCCGCTCTTCGTCACCGAAACAGCCACGCCCGCTCCGGTTCTCACCGCGACGGAGCTGGGTTTCGTCCAGGACATGACCGCCCATCACCAGCAGGCGCTGATCCTCACCGAACGCCTCGACCCGGCCGCCGACCCCACCGTGCGCAGACTGGCCGACCAGATCGCCGACACCCAGCGGATGGAGATCGGCACGCTGCTCGGCTGGACCCAACTCGCCCGCGCCGCACCCACTGCCGCCGTCCCGATGACCTGGATGGCACACACCCACCAGCACTCGACCACGGCCTCGGCCACGATGCCGGGCATGGCTACCACCGCCGACCTCGACGCCCTCGCCGCGGCCCGCGCGGCCGACGCCGAAACACTCTTCCTGCAACTGATGTACCGCCACCACGCAGGCGGCATCACGATGGCCCGCGCCGCCGACACCCTCCTCACCTCGGGCCCCGTCAAACAGGCCGCTCGCGCGATGGCCCAGTCCCAAAGCCAGGAACTGGGCTACCTCGGCATGCTCCTGGACCTCCGGGGTGCCCGGCCCACCTCCTGATCAAGATCGACAGGCCCTGGCGCAGATCGGCTCTCGGGCGATGCTTACCTGAAGTCCTGGTCATCAATCGTCCAGGTTGTCGTACCTGTGCCTTCGCCCGCGCTCTGTGCGAAAGACCGCGGAACGCTCCGACCTGGCACCGGTCAGGTGTGGTCGGTGAAGTGGTCGTTGAGCACGGATTGGGTGAGTTGGCTGTTGCCGTAAGTGAAGGTCCCGTGGTCGGCCAGTTCGTTGGCGGCGTCGAGGAGGTGGCGGTAGAGCAGGCGCGCGATGCTGCCGCCTACGGTGACCCGGCGGACGCCGAGGTCGGCGAGTTCGGCCATCGACAGGGCGCCACCGGTCAGTCCCATGACGACATTGAGTGGTCCGTCGAGCGCGTCGACGAGGGTGGCGATCGTGGTCGCGTCGGCGGCGCCGGGGACGAAGGCGCAGTCCGCGCCCGCGGCGAGGTAGGAGTTGGCGCGGCGAATCGCTTCGTCCAGACCCGCGTCCACGAGCAGAGCGTCGGTGCGGCCGACGAGCACGAACGGTGCACCGCTGGCAGCCACCGCCGCGCGCGCCGCCCGAACCCGGTCCACCGCGTGTACCTCGTCGAACAGTGGGGTGGTTCGGTCGCCGGTGAAGTCTTCGATATTGCCGCCCGCCGCGCCGGCGTCGAGAGCGAGCGAGATCGTGGTCGCCACTTCCTGCGGGTCGGGTCCGTACCCCTCCTCGAGGTCGGCGCTCACCGGTACCCGCACGGCGCCGGTGATCTCGTGGATCCGGCGCATCATCGTCGAACGATCGACGCGACCGTGCGCACCGTGCTCGGTGAAGAAGTCGTGATCGGGACGACCGAAGGAAAACGCGACGCCCGCGCTGGTGGTGGCGATCGCCGGAAATCCCACCGACTCGAGAATCCGCGCGCTGCCCGCGTCCCAGGCATTCGGCAACAGGAAACAACCCGCGCGGTGCAGGTCGACGAACGCCTGTGCGCGTATTCGCTGTTCGTTGTCCACGAGAGCTCCTGCCGGAATCGCCAGTGTCCTTACCGAGCCCATTCTGCCCGCACCACCGGAGTGATCGACAGGACCTAGCGCGCACGCAGGCGACGCACGGCGTCGTCCATGTGTTCCACGAGCAGGGCGCGCGCACGCTCGGGCGAGCCGGTACCGATCGCTTCGCGCAGTTCGACGTGTTCGCGGGCTTGTTCGCGCAGGTCGGGGTAGGTGGTTTGGAGTGCGCCCAGGCACATGCGGGTTTCGATGAGCAGCGTGCGGGCGGCGCGGACGAGGCGGGGACTGTCGGCGGCGGTGACCAGGGCTTCGTGGAAGGCCTGGTCGGCGTCGGAGACGCCGGGGGCGTCGCCTGCTTCGGCGGTGAGCCGCATCGCGGCGACGCTGGGTTGGAGTGCGGCGTAGGCGATGTCGCGGCGGCCGTCGAGGATGAGGTCGAGGGCGCCGCCCTCCAGGGCGGTGCGGGCGCGGTAGATGTCGATGACGTCGTCGGTGGTGAGTTCGATGACGAAGATGCCGCGATTGCGAATGCTGAACAGCAGGCCTTCCTGGACGAGGCGTTGCATCGCCTCGCGCACGGGTCCGCGGGAGACGCCGAAACTGGTTGCCAGATCGGCTTCACCGAGTTGGGCGCCGGGCGCGAGCGCACCGCGCATGATCGCCTCGCGCAGCCGGTCGGCGATCATCTCCGCGGTGGACTGCTGGTTGACCGGCTCGAAATCAGTGATCGACATGCCGACTCCCCTCCGCGAATAACGCACCGAGTTCCGGGGCGTAGGCGGTGACCCCGGCCAGCCGCAAGCCTTCCCAGATGGTGACCTGGTTCGCCGTGAGCACCGGCTTGCCGAGCGCGGCTTCGAGTTTCGGGAGCACCTCGAGAGTATGCATGGCCGTATCCGGAATGAGCAGTGCATGGGCGTCGGGGTGGTCGTTGGTGACGGCCAGGGTCAGGACCTGGTCGGTTGTGAGGGTGCCGACCTCGGCGGCGGTGTCGATGCCCGCGCTCGACATCGACACCACCTCGATGCCCGCGTCGGCGAGGAAGTCGACGAACAACCGCGCCACCTCCTCCGGATAACTCGCGACGACGGCCACCCGCCGCACACCGAGCGCCCGCGCCGCTTCGACGAACGCGAAACTCGTACTCGAGGCGGGCACGCCGGCCGCCTCGGCGAGGCCCTCGACCTGACCGCGAGCGCCCTCGGGTCCATAGACGAAACTGCCCGAGGTGCACGCCCATACGACCGCGGCGGGTTCCTCGGGTGCCAGCAAGGACGCACCGTGACGCAGCTTCTCCGGGCTGCCCAGGTCGAGCAGCTCGGCGACCGCGTGCAGATCGGTGCCGTAGACGTGGGCCACCGGCAAGGCGGCGTCGAGCAGGGCCGCGGCGCGGGGGTAGTCGTCCTCGGCGGCGTGGTCGGGGTAAATGAATCCGATGGTCGGCATAGACATCTCGCTCCGTTCAGAAGACATTGACGAGCCACTTTCCTGGGCAGAATGTCGCGTCAGTACCCGTTCAGAAGACATTGACGAGCCACTTTCCTGGGCAGAATGTCGCGTCTGGACTTCAGACTGCTCAGAAGACATTGACGAGCCACTTTCCTGGGCCCATCATCGGCAGTTTCATCCGGCCGAGGCAGGCCCACATGGTCAGCTGGTTGGCGGTGAGAACGGGTTTGCCGAGTGCCTGTTCGAGCGGCTCGATCACGTCGTAGGTCGGCAGGTTGGTGCAGCTGACGAAGATCGCTTCCGAGCGGGGGTCATCGGCGCCGAGTATCCGTTCGGCGATGGTGCGGTAGTTGACCTTCCAGATACCGCCGCCGAGCCCGAGGTGATCGGACTTGATCGTGGTGCATCCCGCTTCGTCGAGGAAGTCGTGCAGCTTGCCGGTGAGAACCTCGTCATACGGCGTGATCACCGACATCCGGGTGATGTTGAGGTGCTTGATCGCCTCCACCAGAGCACCGGAAGTGGTCACCGCGTCGGGTGCGCCCGCCAGACAGATCGTTTCCCGCAGGGATCGTTCGTAGGCGAGCCCGTTGATGAAGCTGCCCGAAGTACACAGGTAGGCAACGACTTCCGGCTCCACGTGCAGCACATCGTGGGTAGCCGCGGTGAGGTGCAGGGGGTTGGACACCAGCTCGGCCATGGCCAGCGACACCGGCACCGGCTCATAGGGGGTGCGGGCCAGGTGCAGACTCACCTCCAGGGGCGCCCACCGCCACAGTTCCCGCTCGAGGGCGAGGTCGAACGGCGCGATCACGCCGATGCCTCGTTGGGCTACCGGCCCGTCGATGTCGGGGAAGCTGAACTCCACTGCGGCCCCTCTCGCGCTCAGCCGGGCAGACCTCCGAACACGATCGGATTGTTGACAATCATACGATCTGATCGTACGGTGTCAATGTGGAAAACGGGCCGATTGTCACCGTCCTACATCGTGACAGTGTGCCCGAATCGGACCTCATGGCCCCCATTGCCGAACGCGCCGACGTGCGCTACACCGAGGCCGACGGGCTCGCCGATGCGCTACGCGGCGCCGATGTGCTGTTCGTCTACGACTTCCAGACCCGCGCCGTACCCGGTGCGTGGCACAGTGCCGACCGTTTGCGCTGGCTGCACATGGGCGGTGTCGGCGTGGATCCGGTGATGTTCCCGGAACTGCGGGCATCCGATGTGGTGGTCACCAACACCCGCAATGTCTTCGATACGGCTATCGCCGAATATGTTCTCGGACAGATCATTTCGTTCGCCAAGGATCTGCCGGGGTCGATCCGTTTGCAGCAGCGGCACGAGTGGCGGCACCGGGAATCCGAACGTGTCGCCGGCGCCACCGCGCTGATCGTGGGGACCGGCTCGATCGGCCGGACCATCGCGCGACTGCTGCGCGCCGCGGGAATGACAGTGCGCGGGGTCGGGCGCCGTGCGCGCACCGGGGACCCGGATTTCGACACCATCAGCGACGATCTGCACGCCGAATTGCCCGGCGCCGACTACGTGATCGCGATCGCGCCGCTCACCGCGCAGACCAGGCACATGTTCGATGCCGCCGCGTTCGCGGCGATGAAACCGCATGCCAGGTTTGTCAATGTCGGGCGCGGGGAACTAGTGGTTACCGACGATCTCGTCGCCGCGCTCGGCAACGGTTCGATCGCCGGGGCCGCACTGGACGTGGTCGACCCGGAGCCACTACCTGCCGATCATCCGCTGTGGGATCTGCCGAATGTGGTCCTCACACCACACAATTCGGGCGATTTCCACGGCTGGCGCACCGAGATCGTCCGCGCATTCACCGACAACTTCGGCAGGTGGGCAGCGGGTCTGCCGCTGCACAACGTTGTCGACAAGACGCTCGGGTACGTGCCCGGCTGAAGGAGCCCCGCCATGACGCAGCCCGATCTCCCCACCGATCCCACCGCGATGACGGCGGTTCAGCTGGTTTCGTCCTACGCGGCCGGGGAGCTCTCCCCCGTCGAGGCCGCGCAGGCCTGCCTGGATGCCATCGCCGCCCGCGACGGCGCGCTCAACGCGTTCTGCCTGGTGGATCCGGATCGGGCGCTGGTTCAGGCCAAGGACTCCGAGGCGCGCTGGCAATCGGGCAATCCGCGCGGGTTGCTCGACGGTGTGCCGATTTCGATCAAGGACATCTTTCTGACCGAGGGGTGGCCGACCCTGCGCGGTTCCACCTGTGTCGACGCGGGCGGGCCGTGGCTGGTGGACAGTCCGGTCGCCGCTCGGCTGCGCGAGGACGGGATGGTGTTCGTCGGCAAGACGACCACGCCGGAGATCGCCTGGAAGGGCGTCACCGACAGCCCGCTGACCGGTGTCACCCGCAATCCCGCCGATCCCGCGACAACGGCCGGTGGATCGTCGGGGGGCAGTGCGGCGGCGGTAGCGGGTGGGATGACGCCGGTGTCGGTCGGCACCGACGGCGGTGGCAGCATCCGGATTCCGGCCTCGTTCTGCGGGATCGTCGGTGTCAAACCGACGCACGGGCGGATTCCGCTCTACCCGGCCAGCCCGTTCGGACCCCTCGCGCACGCCGGGCCGATGACGCGCACCGTCGAGGACGCGGCCCTGCTGATGGACATTCTCTCGCTGCCCGATCCGCGCGACCCGACCGCGTTGGCGCCCACCTTCACGCCCTTCCGCAGTCAGATGCAGCGGGATGTGCGTGGGCTGTCGGTCGGCTACTCCGCCACGCTCGGGTACGCGCGGGTCGACCCCGAGGTCGCCGAGATCGTCGCGAGCGCGGTTGCGCGGTTGGCCGAGGCCGAGCTGACCATCGACGCGGTCGATCCCGGATTCGCTGATCCGCGGGAAGCTTTCGAGACGCTGTGGGCCGCGGGTGCGGCGACCATGCTGGCGAAGTTCCCCGCCGGATCCCGCGAGAAGGTGGATACCGGTTTGGGCGCGGTGTGGGCGCGCGGTGAATCCGTCAGCGCCATCGACTATCTCGACGCCCGCCACGTCGCCGCCGAAGTCGGCATCACGATGGGCAACTTCCACACGGCCTACGACGTCCTGATCACCCCGACCATGCCGATCACCGCGTTCGAAGCCGGACACGATGTGCCGCCGGGCAGTGGACTGAACGGCTGGCCCGACTGGACCCCGTTCACCTACCCGTTCAACATGACGCAGCAGCCCGCCATCAGCATCCCCGTCGGCAGAACCCGGGCCGGAATGCCGGTGGGCCTACAGATCGTCGGACCACGGCACTCCGACGACTTGGTTCTCGCGGTCGCCAGGCACGCCGAATTCGTACTGAACTCCTGAAATAGACTGGGCACCAGCCAATTTCGGCACCGTATCGGTTCGGCTGCGCCGAAGAATGCCTTCAAGCGCGGGCGAAGGCCAACGTCTCGCCTTCGACTCCGCGCAACCACAGCCCGTTGCAGGCAGTCGCCAGGTCGGCGAGGCCTTCCTCGATGGTGGCGAAGACGCTGCCGGGGACCCAGCCGAGGTCGCCGTTGATCAGCAAATTGTTCCGGCCGTAGAACAGGGCCAGGTCGGTGGCGCCCTGGGCGTGGTGGGCGGCCGAGCCGGGTTCGTAGCCGTAGGCGGGGTTGCCGATTTCCCACGGTTCGAAATCGAAGAGGCACACGTCGCCGGGAATCGGTGTGACGGTGGGGTTCTCACGATGCGGTGATGCGGTGATGCGGGGCACCAGCGCGTAGACCTCGTTGCGGGCGTATTTGGCGTGGAAGGCGTCACCCTCCTGCGGGAGCGCATCCCAGACGGCGGCACACGTGAGCGGGGCTTCGTCGTCGAGGAGGCGCGCGCGGCAGGTGACGCCGGCTTTGGTGAGGGTGATGCTCATGTAGCGGGCCATCGAGTCCTGCTTCCTGTGCGATGCGAGCAGAGCCGGGTCGCCGCGGGCCCTGCCGGTGTGAACTGACCGACGCGGCGGGCGTCAGCGTGCGAACTACCCATCGAATTCCGGAGTACCCGGATTCGCCCCCTGATCCCGCTAGGAATCCGAGGCGGGATCAGGGGGCGGGACTACAGCTCGGCGAGGACCTCCGACCAGATAGCCAGAGCGTCCTCGACTTGGGTATCGGTGACGATCAGCGGCGGGATCATGCGCACGACGTTCATCTGCGCGCCGCAGGTGAGCAGCAGCAACCCCTTGTCGACGGCCGACTTCTGCGCCGCCGACGCGGTTTCGGTATCGGGTTCACCTGTCGCCGTGGTGAATTCGGCGCCGACCAGCAGGCCGAGACCTCTCACATCGCCGATCGCCTTGGTGGCGAGCTCGCGGACACCGGCGAGCAACTGTGTGCCGCGCACGGCGGCGTTGTCGACCAGCCCCTCGGCCTCGATCACCTCGAGTGTCGCGACAGCGGCGGCACAGGCCACCGCATTGCCGCCGTACGTGCCACCTTGGGACCCCGGCCAGGCCTTCGCCATCAACTCCCGCGACGCCGCGATGCCCGACAGCGGGAAGCCACTGGCCAGACCCTTGGCGATGGTGATCACGTCGGGGCGAACATCGAAGTGCTGGTGGCCGAAGAACCGTCCGGTCCGGCCGAAGCCGGTTTGGATCTCGTCGAAGACCAGCAAGATCCCGTGCCGGTCGGCGCGCTCGCGCAGACCGTGGAAAAACCGGGTGTTGCCCGGGATATAACCGCCTTCGCCCAGCACCGGTTCGACGATGAACGCGGCGGTTTCCGCGGGCGAGGTGAGGGTGGCGAACAGATAATCGAGCTCACGCAGCGCGAAATCGGTGGCTTCCTCCTCGCTCCAGCCGTAGCGGAACGCGGTCGGAAACGGGGCGACGTGCACACCCGACATCAGCGGGCTGAATCCCGCCGAGAACCGGGTCCCCGAGGTGGTCATGGTCGCGGCGGCGACAGTACGGCCGTGAAAACCGCCGTGGAAGACGATCACATTCGGCCGCCCGGTGGCTTGGCGCACCAGGCGCAGCGCCGCCTCGATCGCCTCGCTGCCGGAATTGGCGAAGAACAGCGCGTCCAAACCCTCGGGCAGGACGGCGCCGAGGCGCTCGGTGAGTTCCAGCAGTGGCCGGTGCAGCACCGTCGTGTACTGGCCGTGGATCAGGCTGGCGACCTGGGCTTGCGCGGCCGCGACCACGGTGGGATGACAGTGCCCGGTGCTGGTGACGCCGATCCCGGCGGTGAAATCCAGGTAGCGGCGACCGTCGGTGTCGTAGAGGTAGCAGCCTGCGCCGTGGTCGACGTGGACGGGCGTGGCCTGCTTGAGGACGGGAGACAGCTCGGTCATCAAAGACTCCCCAGATTGTCTATTGTCGGATTGTTGACAATATGCATAACATGGCGGCAGGGTTCACAGCAATGGGTGATCCACCGCGTCGGGAGGCAGGCACCGCATGGACGAGGAACAAGGGCTCCTTACCAACGAGGAACAAAGGCTCCTTACCAACGAGGAACAAAGGCTCCTGACAGCAGAGTCCGGGCGCAGCGCGCTGCTGCTCGACAGCCTGAGCGCCGCCGAGCGCGCGGCGATAGACAGCGTCCCGAAGGGGTTGTTCATCGGCGGCACATGGAACGACTCCCCCGCCACGCTGCCCGTCCTCGATCCCGCGACAGGCGTGGAGCTGTGCTCGGTGGCGGATGCGACCGCGACCGATGGACTCGACGCACTCACCGCCGCGGCCGGGGCCCAGGCGGACTGGGCGAACACCCCAGCGCGCACCCGCAGCGACATCCTGATGCGCGCCCACCACGCGCTTCTCGCCGACACCGAACGCCTGGCCCTGATCATGACTCTCGAGATGGGCAAACCGCTGACCGAGGCGCGCGGCGAAATCGCCTATGCCGCGGAGTTCTTCCGCTGGTTCGCCGAGGAGGCCGTTCGCCTCGACGGCGGGTACATGCCCGCACCGACGGGCGGTTCACGGTTTCTGGTGACGAAACAGCCGGTGGGGCCGAGCCTGCTCATCACGCCGTGGAACTTCCCGATGGCGATGGGTGCCCGCAAGATCGCGCCCGCCCTGGCCGCCGGGTGCACCTGCGTCGTGAAACCCGCCGAACAGACGCCTCTTTCGATGCTGGCGCTCGCGGCGATACTGGCCGATGCGGGCGTGTCCGCCGGGGTGGTCAATGTCGTCACCACCGCCGACCCCGGCGCGCTGATGACACCGCTCATCGCCGATCCCCGCTCCCGCAAACTCTCCTTCACCGGGTCGACCGCCATCGGGAAACTCCTCCTGGAGCAGTGCGCACGCACCGTCATGCGCACCTCCATGGAACTGGGCGGCAACGCACCGCTGCTGGTGTTCGACGATGCCGATCTCGACGAAGCGGTCGAGGGTGCATTGGCGGCCAAAATGCGCAATATCGGCCAGGCCTGTACCGCCGCGAACCGAATTCTCGTGCAGCGCGGCATCGCCGATGAGTTCGCCGCACGACTGGCCGCCCGGATGGCGGCTCTGCCGATGGGCCGTGGCACCGAGCCCGGCGTCGTTGTGGGGCCACTCATCGATGCCGACGCTGTTGCCAAGGTCGAGCATCTGGTGGCCGACGCACGGCAGCGCGGGGCCGAGGTGCTGCTCGGTGGCACGGCCATCGCCGGACCCGGCACCTTCTACCCGGCGACCGTGCTCACGGCCGTCCCCGACGCCGCCGAGTTGTGCCGGACCGAGATCTTCGGTCCCGTCGCCGCGATCGCCACTTTCGACACCGAGGACGAGGCGATCACCCGTGCCAACGACACCCCTTACGGGCTGGTCGCGTACGTGTTCACCGAGAACCTGCGACGGGGACTGCGCGTCTGCGAAGCTCTCGAAACGGGGATGGTCGGCCTGAATCAGGGCGTGGTCTCCAATCCGGCCGCACCGTTCGGTGGGATGAAGGAATCAGGGCTCGGCCGCGAGGGCGGATTCACCGGGATCGACGAATTCCTCGAGACCAAATACATCGGCGTCAAGGTTTAGGGAGACACTGTGCGCACATACCGGATCGCGACCATTCCAGGCGACGGAATCGGCGTCGATGTGACCATCGAGGCGGTGAAGGTGCTCGACCGGGTCCTGCCGGGAATCAGCTGGACCGAGTTCGACTTCTCGTGTGAGAACTATCTGCGGACCGGTGCGATGATGCCGGCCGACGGGCCCGAGCAGCTCGCGGAGTTCGACGCGATCCTGTTGGGCGCCGTCGGATTCCCCGGAGTGCCCGACCATATTTCGCTGTGGGGCTTGCTGATTCCGCTGCGGCGGGCCTTCGGCCAGTACGTCAACCTGCGGCCGGTGCGGCTGCTGCCCGGCACGGAATCGGCACTGCGCGACCGTACCGCCGACGACCTCGACATTCTGATCGTCCGCGAGAACTCCGAGGGCGAGTACTCCGAGATCGGCGGCATCCACAACCCGGGCAGGCCGGATGAATTCGTGCTGCAGGAATCGGTGTTCACCCGGACCGGCTGCGAACGGATCATCCGCTACGCCTTCGACCGCGCCGCCGAACGCTCGGGAAAGCTCTGCTCGGCGACGAAATCCAATGGCCTGATCCACTCGATGCCCTACTGGGACAGCGTTTTCGAACGCATCTCGGCCGAATATCCCACCGTGCGAACACGGCAGATGCACGTCGACGCGCTCGCCGCGGAAATCGTGCTGCACCCAGACCGCCTCGACGTGATCGTCGGCTCGAACCTGTTCGGCGACATCCTCTCCGACCTCGCCGCCGCCGTCACCGGCGGACTCGGGCTCGCGCCCTCGGGCAATATCAACCCCGCGGCGGACGCACCGTCGATGTTCGAGGCGGTGCACGGCAGCGCACCCGACATCGCGGGTCAGGGAATCGCCAACCCGGTCGCCCAGATACTCGCCGGCGCGATGCTGCTCGAGCACCTCGGCGCACACACCGCGGCCGCCGCCGTCGACCGCGCGGTCTGCGATGTGCTCGCAGCGGGCACGGTCCGCACACCCGATCTGGGCGGTACGGCCACGACCGCCGACCTCGGCACCGCCATCGCCGACCGCGCCGCCGAACTCGCGGGCGCGCTGACCGAGGCCTGACACCGAGTTCGCCGATGGCTGACCGGGCGCGGGTGCGGCGCCGACCGATGTGGCGTGGCGTTGGCGGACGCTCGCACCGAAGCGTGGCGCCGAACTCGCAGGCCCATCGCCGAGGCCGCGTCGACCGAGTGTGACGCGGCCCGTCGCTGATGCGCTCGGCGAAGCGTGCCCGCCGCATTACGCACCATGCGGTGGGCCCGCTCGTGAGCACAACGTCATCGCGAGGCAACTGCCAAGAAAATCGCAGGCAATCGGTGGTGCGCACGATGAGTCGCAGTGTCGGTGACGGTTCCTCGGAAGGCGAGACGTGGTGACGAGCGCACGGGTGGGCGTAGTTCCGGCAGTGCAGTGTGGGCTGGGTCGGGTGCGCGCGCAGATAGCCGCCGATCTCGAACCGATCGCGGTGCGGGAGCGACCCGTGGCCGAGGCGGTCGGGGCGACCCTCGCCCTTGCCCTCGCCGCGGGAACTCCCCTGCCGCGGGTGGACAGCGCCGCCATGGACGGCTACGCGGTCGCGGGCCCTGGGCCGTGGTGGCGGCTGCACCAACAGGTCAGCTACGCCGGACGCGGCTGCTCGGTGGTGCTGGCGCCCGGTGAGGCGGTGCGGATCGCGACCGGGGCCGCGACCCCGCTGGGCACCACCGCGACCCTGCGCGACGAACACATCGTGACCACGACCGTGTCCGGCAAGCCGGTCGTGATGCGGGCGCCCGGCGCCCCGGTGCGCGACGACACCCGCCGCCAAGGCGAACACTGGAGCAGCGGAACAGAATTGGCTCGCGCCGGTGCCCGGGTCTCGGCGGCACTGGCTTCGGCGGCGCTCAGCGCCGAGGCCGAAACCGTCACCGTGCGTGGACCTTTGCGAGCCGATGTGGTGATGACCGGCGACGAGATCCGCGCCGTCGGCCCGCTCGGCCCCGGCGAAACCCGCGACTCCCTCGGCCCCGTGCTACCGGAGTTCCTGCGCTGCTGCGATATCGAGAGCACCGGCCTGTGGCACCTCGCCGACAGCCGTGACCTGCTGCGCTCCTGGCTCACCCTGAAATCCCACGCCGACCTGGTCGTCATGGTCGGGGCCACCGGCCGCGGCGCCGCCGACCACCTGCGCACCCTGCTCGCCGACCTCGGCGCCCGCATCATCGTCGAACGCGTAGCGATCCGCCCGGGCGGCTCCACCCTGGTCGCCCAGCTCCCCGACGGCCGGGTCCTGCTCGGCCTACCCGGCAACCCGTTCGCCGCCGTCGCAGCCCTGCTGGCCGTCGGTCCGGCCATCGTCGACGCGCTCACCCTGCGCTCCCCTGGACCCACCATGTGGGGCCGCCTCTCCGACGCGGGCGTCATGGAAGGCGAAGCCACCCGCATCGTCGGCGTCCAGCAACACCCCGGCGGCGTCTGGCGCAGCACCGGCCCCGCCCACACCCCCCACCTGGCCGGCCTCATCGCCTGCCAAGCCCTTGCCATCCTCCCGCCCGGCACCGGCCGAGGCTCCCTCGTGGAACTCCTCCCCCTTCCCCACTGACTCAACGGCGTTGCCGCACAACAGCAGCGGCCCCGGTGCGGTACTCGCACCGGGGCCGTAATCTGCTGGATCCGACAGGATCAGCCGTGTTGCGGCGGCTGCCAGGGGCGACCGTACGGGTCCTCGGGGCGAGGGGCCAGCTGTTCCTGAGGGGCGATCGGGGGCGGGGTCGGCAGCTCCGGGTCGGCCTTGGCCACCGAGGTTTTCGGGCGCGGCACGGGTGTGTCGAAACCTTCGACGGGGGTGCGCGCGGTGGCTTCCGCCGCGCGGACGGCCTCGGCGATCTTCGGGTCGGAGGCGGTTTCGAACCAGTCGGCCACATCGGCGTCGTCTTCGATCTTCACCGGGGCTTCTTCGGCGGACGGCTCGTAGCGGAAGACGCCGTCCTCGCCCTTGGTGGCGAAGTTCTGGGCGAAACCTTCCAGGGCCTTGCCGAAATCGCTGGGGACCAGCCACACCTTGTTCGCGTCACCCTTGGCGACCATCGGCAGGGTCTGCATGTATTGGTAGGCAAGCAGTTCCGGGGTCGGCTTGCCGTTCTTGATGGCGGCGAACACCTTCTCGATCGCCTTCGCCTGACCTTGGGCCTGCAGGTAGGAGGCGGCACGTTCACCCTGCGCGCGCAGGATGCGGCTCTGGCGTTCACCTTCGGCCGACAGGATCGAGGACTGCTTGCCACCCTCGGCGGTCAGGATCGCCGCCTGTTTGGCGCCCTCGGCGGTCTTGATCTGCGCTTCACGGTTGCCTTCTGCGGTGAGAATCGTCGCGCGCTTCTCGCGATCGGCCTTCATCTGCTTCTCCATCGATTCCTGGATCGACGGCGGCGGATCGATGGATTTGAGCTCCACCCGGGCCACGCGCAGCCCCCAGCGGCCGGTGGCCTCGTCGAGCACACCGCGCAGCTGGTTGTTGATCTGATCGCGCGAGGTCAGCGTCTCTTCCAGGGTCATGCCACCGACCACATTGCGCAGGGTGGTGACGGTGAGCTGCTCGACCGCGGCGATGTAGTTGCTGATCTCGTAGACGGCGGCCTGCGGGCTGGTGACCTGGAAATACACCACCGAGTCGATCTGCAGGGTGAGGTTGTCCTGGGTGATCACCGGCTGCGGCGGGAACGACACGACCCGCTCACGCAGATCCACCTTCGCGCGGATGCGATCGGCGAACGGGACCAGGAACGTCAGCTGACCGGAGACGGTGCGCGAATAGCGCCCGAGCCGTTCGATCACCGCCGCCTCGGCCTGCGGGACGAGTGCGATCGATTTGAAAACCACCACCACGACCAACAGGACGAGGACGGCGGCCACGATCAAGGCAACCATTTCTAGGGACCCTTCCAGACGACGGCGGTAGCGCCATCGATCTTCATCACATAGACAGTCACACCGGCTTCGTACACTTCGGTCGGGTCGAGCGGACGCGCCGTCCACACTTCCCCGCCGAGCTTGACCTGACCCGAATACTCGCCGACCTGCTCGAGCACGAGCGCCGACTTACCTGGCAGCGCATCGGCATTCGTCGGCGTGGGCGGCGGGGTGCCGAACTTGCGCCGCAGCAACGGGCGCACCCCGAGAAAAAGCACACCGGCCATCGCGGCGAACACCAACGCGTCGCCCCACACCGGTAGGTCGGTAGCGGCGCTGACGCCCGCGGTGCCGAGTGCGGCCACGCCCAGCGTGAGCAGCATGAGATCCCCGGTGAGCATTTCCGCCGCCGCGAGAACGATGCCCGCGATCAGCCAGACTATTGCGGCCACACTGCCAGCCTAGCCCTGATGACCCGTTTACGGGCGGCCTCGCGTGATCAGTGGGTCCGGTGCGGCGGTGCGGCGAAGTGGGTTCCGTGCGCGGTAGTTTCGGGGCGTGAGTGCACGAGACAGCTACGGCGATATCTATTCCGGACATGATCGGACCAAGAAGAAGCCGGTGCCGACAGTGAGCGCCGAGCGCGACCTGGTGGTGGAGGACGCGGCGAGCGGATTCTGCGGTGCCGTAGTCGGTTTCGACCGCAGCTACGACGGCGAGTTCGTGAAACTCGAGGACGGGCGCGGTGCGGTGCGGTTGTTCGCGATGCGGGAAGCGGCCTTCCTGATCGACGGGAAACCGGTAACGCTGACCCGGCCCACCGCCACCGCGCCGAAACAGCAGACACGGTCGGCGTCGGGCTCGACTCGCGTCGAGGGCCTGCGCGCACGGGTCGCCCGCACCAGCCGGATCTGGGTGGAGGGCGTGCACGACGCGGCGCTCGTCGAACGGGTGTGGGGCCACGACCTGCGGGTGGAGGGCGTGGTAGTCGAGCATCTGGAGGGCCTCGACAATCTCGGTGCCCGGCTCACCGAGTTCGAACCCGGTCCGGGCGCGCGCGTTGGGGTGCTCGTCGACCATCTGGTGACCGGCTCGAAGGAAACGCACCTGACCACCGGCCTCGGCCCGCATGTGCTCGTGACCGGCCATCCCTACATCGACGTGTGGCAGGCGGTTCGCCCCGGCGCGCTCGGCATCGACGCCTGGCCGACGGTGCCGCGCGGCGAGGACTGGAAGACCGGAATCTGCGCACGTCTGGGTTGGGGAACACCACAGCAGGGCTGGCGCCGTGTCTACGATGCGGTCGGCTCGTTCCGGGATCTGGAATCCCCGCTCATCGGCGCCGTCGAACGGCTCATCGACTTCGTCACCGAGCCGCAGTGATCGCACAGCAGGTCAGACAGGTCCTCGCGCCGAAAACAACGGCCCGCGTACACACCATCGGCGAGCTCAGTGCGCGCACGCGATCGTCGGCGAACCTTTATGCTCGATGATTATGTGCTCTCCCAGTGCCACGCTGACGCTGTGGGCCGGCTCCTGGCTGGCCGGTACCAGCGCGCCCGACGACGTGCTGGAGGCACTCCATGCCTGGGCGCCGCGCCACACCATCGCGGCGGGTGACCCGGTCACCGGCGGACGCACCGATCTGCCGTGGACCTCACGCGGCGAAGCGGGCACCGGCGCCATGCCACTGCTCAAAGTGATCCGCGAGGCGATGGCGCCGACCGGTGCGCTGTTGCGCTTGGTTCTGCCCGCGCCGGGTGACGTCCGTGGGCTGCCGATCGGCACCGCTTTCGCGGCCGACGCGATCGACGCCGAGGAAGGTCTGCTGCTCGGTGTGCCCGGTGAGCCGGGCACCGGCCTGATCCCGCAGTGGGACGACGACGAGACCCTGCAGTGGACCGTCTACGGCGTCGACCTCCCCCGCATCGCGGGTCACGATATGTCGCTCGGTGAGGCCGAGTACACGATGCGCGAATCGGTCCGCGATGCCGCCGACGCGCTCATGCAGCTGCACACCACCTCGGTCGGCAACGGTGACGACGATCCGCGCGAGCAGATCGAGGCGCAGCTCGCGGCTTACTCGCGCCACGCCTATCCGGACTCGATCCCGTTGCGCGCCAAGCGAATTCTCGATACCGCCGACCACGTGGCCGCGATCCTCACTGTCGCCCAGCACGAACCGGCGTCGTCACCCACCTCGGTCACCGCGATCGGCGCGCACGAGTCCCTGTTGCGCCCGCTGTGGAACACGATCCGGGAAGCCCGCCTCGTCGCGGTCCACGCCGCCGCCCGCCGCGACAGCTAGACCGGCCGCCTCGGGTCGGCGCGCACTCGCCGAAGTCCAGCAGCGCACGCCGAATCCGAGGGATCCGATTCGTCAGCGGCGGTAGGGCTGCTGGTACTGCGGCTGCGGGTACGGGGCCTGCTGCGGGTACGGCATCGGCTGCTGCTGCGGGTACGGCTGGGGGTACTGCCCCTGCGGATACTGCGGCGGGTACTGGGCCTGCGGATAGCCGGGGCCGGACGGATGCTGCTGCGGGTACGGCTGCTGATACTGGGCGGGGTACGGCTGGGGCGCCATCTGCTGCGGGGGCATCTGGTTCGGCGGCATCTGATGTGGCGCAGCCTGATTCGACGAACCGCTGTTCGCGCGGATCACCACGATCACCACGATGAGCACGATCACGGCGATGATCAGGAGCCAGACCCAGCCCGGGACAGCGCCGCCACCGCCACCGCTGCTGCCACCCCCACGACGGGCCAGCACCGCCTCCGCATCGCCGGTGAGAAGACCACCTCCCCGGGATCGTACGGTCGCTGTCATCTCGGCATAGTTCATCGGGCCCTCCCCGTAGCGTCACCGGACCTTCGGGCGAAGGTCCGCGGCGATGCTAACGCAGAGCTGACTCGAAGTGGGAAGTGCCAGTTCAGAATCCGCCGAGGGCGGTCTTCAGGTCGGGGACATCGAGCGACTTCAACGTGGCGTCACGGACACGGGGGCAGGTGCGGATGGTGACGGTGTCGACGATGCGGCGGTTGTAGGAGATGGCGGCATTGGCGACGAGGTCGTTCACTGTCCACAATTTCATCGCGCCGGTGAACGCCACCCGCGCGACCTTCGGGCCCAGTGCCTTCCACGTGCCCTTCTGACCGTCGAGGATGCCGCACAGTTCCTGCACCGAGGCTTGCGAAATCGTGGGCTCGGTGGGCTGCGGGGGCTGGGTTTGGTAGCCGGAGTCGTTGCCACACCCGGTCAGGCCGAGCGCGGCGGCGGTCAGTACCAGGGCGAACCCGGCAGCGCGGTGCGGCGGTGTCGAGATCATCGACAAATCCTCCGATCAGTCGAGCGCAACTGTGGAAAGGCTACTCCTCGAACTGGGGACCACCGGTGAATGGTTATCCGGTTGTGTTCAGCGCCGGACCGGTCGCGCGGGCAGTTCGCAGCAACCGGGAGCGCACAGGGCACCATCGGCGGTGCAGCCGTAACCGGGGACTTCGCCGAGTTCACGCACGGGGCCGCCACGCACGCGTTCGGCGATCAGTTCGACGATCATCCGGGAGAACCGCGGGTCGGTGCCGGGCGTCCCCGCGCGAGCGAAGGCCATGCCGAGTTCGGCGGCGCGGGTCGACGCCTCGTTGTCGAGGTCCCAGATCACCTCGAGGTGATCGGAGACGAAACCGACCGGGCACACCACCACTGCGTCGATGCCCTTGCCGTGCAGCACATCCAGGTGGTCGACGATGTCGGGTTCGAGCCACGGCACCTGCGGTGGGCCCGAGCGCGACTGCCACACCACGTCGTATTCGGCGAATCCTGTTGCGGCAGCGCACAGTCGGGCCGCTTCGGCGACCTGCCTGCTGTAGAGGCGGCCACCGTCGGCGGGCGGTCCCGCGGCGATGTCGGCAGCGACCGGGATGGAATGCGCGGTGAACACCAGACGCGCACCGGCGCGGCGATCGGCCGGAATCTGTTGCACCGCAGCGGTGATCGCGTCGGCGAAGGACTCGATCAGCAGCGGGTGATCGAAGTACTGGCGCAGTTTCACCAGCTCGGGGGCATCCGCACCCACCGCCGTGCGGGCGCGGCCGATGTCCTCGTCGTACTGGCGGCAACCGGAATATCCACCCCAGGCGGAGGTCGGGAAGACTAGCGCCGAGCGCACACCGTCGGCGGTCATCCGCGCGACCGTGTCCTCGACCATGGGGTGCCAGTTGCGATTGCCGAAATAGACCGGCAGATCCATTCCGGCTGCTGCGAGGTCGGCCTCGAGCGCGGCGATGATCTGCTGATTCAACGCGTTGATCGGCGAGATCCCGCCGAAATGCAGGTAGTGCTGGGCGACCTCGGCGAGCCGTTCCGGGGGTACCCCGCGGCCCCGAGTGACGTTCTCCAGGAAGGGGATCACGTCCTCGGGACCTTCGGGGCCGCCGAAGGACAGCAGCAGCAGTGCGTCCGGCATCAGCTCAGGGACATGTTCTCCGGGAACCACATGTTGTGGCTGGCGCCGCCGTCGACGTAGATGATCGAGCCGGTGGTGGCGGGCAGCCAATCCGAGAGCAGTGCCACGATCGACTTGCCGACCGCGCGCGGGTCGTTGCCGTCCCAGCCGATCGGCGACGCACCGTCCCAGTACTGGTCGAGCTGGACGAGCTGCTTGGCATCGTCGGTGGCGGTACCGGCGATGGCCTTGGCGGCGAGGGTCTTGATCGGGCCCGCGGCGATCAGGTTGGAGCGCACCTTCTTGGCCGCACCCACCTCACGCGCCACGTAACGGTTCACCGACTCCAGCGCGGCCTTGGACACGCCCATCCAGTTGTAGTACGGCATGGCCACGCGCGGATCGAAGTCCATGCCGACCAGCGAACCGCCCTCGTTCATGACGGGGAGCACGGCGCGAGCGAGCGAGGCGTAGCTCCACGCGGAGATCTCGAACGACTTGGCGACATCGGGGCCGGGGCCCTCGAGGAACGGCAGCGCGCCGGGTCCCATGATCGAACGCGGCGCGAACGCGATGGAGTGCAGCGCGCCGTCGATGCCCTCGGGCGCGAGCTCACGCAGCTTCTCGGTGAGCGCGGCCAGGTCCTCTTCGTTGGTCACGTCGAGGCCGATGGCAGGCGGCACTTCCTGCGGCAGCCGCTTGGCGATGCGATCGATGAGCCGCAGGCGGTCGGGGATACCGGTGATGAGCACCCTCGCGCCCTGCTCCTGCGCGATCGCGGCCGCGTGGAACGCGATCGACGAGTCGGTGATGATGCCGGTGACCAGGATGGTCTTGCCTTCGAGCAGTCCGCCCATGAGTTTTCGGTTCTCCTGAGATAAGTGTGGTGTGCCGCCACCATGTCGGTGGCGCAGGGCAATCCGTTAGCGGATCAGTGACCCATACCCATGCCGCCGTCGACCGGGATGACCGCTCCGGAGACGTAGCGGGAGTCCTCAGAGGCAAGGAAGCTGACCACAGCGGCGATGTCTTCCGGCTGGCCGAGACGCTGCAGCGGAATGTACTTCTTCGCCATGGTCTTCAGATCCTCAGGCAGGTCCGCGGTCATGTCGGTCTCGATGAAGCCCGGGGCGACCACGTTGGCGGTGATCGAACGCGAGCCCAGCTCCCGAGTGAGCGACCGAGCCATGCCGATGACGCCGGCCTTGGACGCGGCGTAGTTGAGCTGACCGGCCTGACCAGCCATGCCGACCACGGAGCCGAGGAAGATCATCCGGCCCCAGCGACCCTTGAGCATGGCGCGGTTGGCGCGCTTGGCACAGCGGAACGCACCGGTGAGGTTGGCGTCGATGACCCGCTCGAACTGGTCCTCGGTCATGCGCATCAGCAGGGTGTCGTCGGTGATGCCCGCATTGGCGACCAGCACCTCGACCGCACCCTGGTGCTCCTCGACCTCGGTGAACGCACGATCGACCGAATCACTATCGGTGACATCGCATTTCACACCGAACAGACCCTCGGGCACCCCCGATCCACGATGGGTGACAGCGACCTTGTGGCCGTCGGCCTGCAGACGCTGCGCGACCGCGAGACCGATTCCGCGGTTACCGCCGGTGACCAGGACCGACCGGGATGTGACGTTCGACATAGGGTCCAACCTATCTGTTCGGATTCGTGCGCCCCGCGTCAGGGTCGCGCCGTTGCGACAGCTCACAACGCGGGGCGGTAGGGAGCTAGGGCAGGCGTTGACGATAGAGCAAACTGACCACGACTCCCGCCGCGATGGCCAGCATGCCGAGCAACAGCCAGGGCCTGCTCGCATCGCCACGCGTGGTCTCGTAGCCGATCTGTTCCTCGAGGGTGTCGTAGACCGCGGTGAGCTCGGCCAGCGACGAGGCGGTGTAGAAATCACCGCCGGACAGCTCGGCGATCTCGCGCAGCGAGTCGTTGTCCACGGGCACCTTCACCCGCTGCGAACCCTTGCCGTCGGAGTCCGGGATCTCGACCGTGCCCCATTCGGTGCCGAAGGAGATCGTCGAGACCGGGATGCCCTTGTTCTTGGCCAGGCGCGCGGCGGTGAAACCGTGCCGCGGGTTGTCGACGTCCTTGTCGTCGGGCACGGTCTGCTTGCCGTCCGACATCAGCACCACGCGCGCGGGCGGGGGCGTCTCCGCGCCACCCAGCACGGCGGCCAGGGTGTCGATCGACTGCAGGGCGGTGAGGATGCCCTCGCCGGTGGCGGTGCGCTCGGCCAGCTTGATGTTGTCGATCGAGTGCTTGACCGCTTCACGGTTGGTGGTCGGTGACACCATCACCGAGGCCGTGCCGGCGAACGTGACGAAACCGAGGTTGATGCCCGGGGTCAGGCCTTCGACGAATTCCTTACCGGCCTTCTGCGCGACCTGCAGCCGGTTCGGCTCCACATCGGTAGCCTCCATCGACAGCGAAACATCCATCACCAGAACAACAGTCGCGCGGTTGCGCGGCACCTTCTGCACGGCGGTCGGGCCCGCGGCGGCAATGGTCAGCAGGACCAGCCCGACCAGGATGAGCGCGATCGGCGCGTGCCGCATCGGACTCGGTCGCGCCGGGGCGACCCGCTCCAGGATGGCCATATTGCCGAACTGCAGCATCCGCTTGTGCCGGGCGCGCTGCACCAGCACATAACCGAGCACGAGCAGGGCGACGACCGCGAGGAAACCGAGCCAGACGACGGCCGTGAAATGCGAAATACTCACTGGCGAGGCACCCGCCCGCTCGGGGCGCCGAGGCTGTGGCGCCGGGTGGACACGAACCGGACCACGTCGGCGATCCAGTCCCGGTCGGTCTGCAAGGTGAGCACCGGCGCGCCACAGGTGCGCAGCGCCTGCGCCACCTGCTCACGCTGGGCTCCGGCCGCGGCCGCGAAATCGGCACGCAGCTGGGGGGTGACGCTGAACTCGCGGGTGCGGCCCGATTCGGGATCGTGCAGCACCACGTCGCCGCCGTCGGGCAGGGCGACGTCGAGCGGGTCGAGCACCTCCACCGCGAGCAGGTCGTGGCGGGCGGAGATCGCGCGCAGGGAACGCTGCCAGTCGACATCACCGAGGAAATCGCTGATCACCACGGCCAGACCGCGTTTGCGTTGCGGACGGCGCAGCGATTCGATCCCGGCTTTGAGGTCGCCGCGCACACCGTCGCGGGCGTGCGGGGTGGTCGCGATGCCGCGCAGCAGGGTCTGGGCGTGCATGCGCCCGCTGCGGGCGGGAATGCGCACCAGATCCTGACCGGTCGCGACGACGGCGCCGATCCGGTTGCCGCCGCCGGAGGTGAGGTGGGTGATGGCCGCGGCCGCCGCGATCGCGAGGTCGCGCTTGTGCACCCGGCCGGTGCCGAAGTCCAGGCTGGACGACAGGTCGACGACGAGCCAGGTCTCGAGCTCGCGGTCGGCGATCATCTGCCGCACGTGCGGATGGGTGGTGCGGGCGGTGACCGACCAATCCATCTGTCGCACATCGTCGCCCGGCTGGTACAGCCGCGCCTCCCCCGGTTCCGAACCCGGACCGGGGATCAGACCCTGGTGATCACCGTGCAGCACACCGTCGAGACGGCGCCGCACGGTCAACTCGAGAGTCTTGAGCGCGGCGGCCAGCTTCGGGTCGGTCAGTTCACCGGCACGGAACGACGGCGGAGCGTGAGACGACATGGGCACGCGGACAACGGGTTCCGGCGCACTCACTTGGATGCGACGTTGCCGGCGGGCTGGGACTGCTGCCCGTTCACCGGCTGGGGAACAGGCTGTTGCTGGGCGGGCGGCTGCGGTACCGGCTGCGGTGCGGCCTGACCGTTGACGGCCTGCGGGGCGACCTGTGGCAGACCGACGGTCTGCAGCACCCGCTTGATCACGTCCTCGGGCGAAACCTCGTCGGCCATCGCGTCATACGAGAGCACCAGACGGTGCCGCAGCACGTCCGGGATCACCTCGACGACGTCCTGCGGCACCACGTAGTCACGGCCACGGATCAGCGCGACCGAGCGCGCCGCGGCGATGATACCGAGGCTCGCACGCGGGGAAGCGCCGTAGGAGATCCAGCTCGCCACATCGTCCATGCCGAATTCGGCCGGGGTGCGGGTCGCGGTGATCACGCGGACCACGTAGTCGACGAGCGCGTGGTGCACGAAGACGTTGGCGGCCACCTTCTGCAGGCGGATGATGTCCTCGGGCTCGAGAATCTGATTCGGCTCGGGCGCGCTCACACCCATCCGGTAGATGATCTCGCGCTCTTCCTCGACCGAGGGGTAGTCGACGAGGACCTTGAACAGGAAGCGGTCGCGCTGCGCCTCGGGCAGCGGGTACACGCCTTCGCTCTCGATCGGGTTCTGGGTCGCCATGACCAGGAACGGATCGGGCATCGGGTAGGTCTTGCCGCCGATCGACAGCTTGCGCTCGGCCATGACCTCGAGCAGTGCCGACTGCACCTTGGCCGGAGCGCGGTTGATCTCGTCGGCGAGCACGAAGTTCGCGACGACCGGGCCGAGCTCGGTGTCGAATTCCTCGCGGCCCTGCCGGTAGATGCGGGTACCGATGAGGTCGGTCGGCACCAGGTCCGGGGTGAACTGCACCCGGGAGAACGAGCCACCGATGACCTTGGCGAAGGTTTCCACCGCAAGAGTCTTCGCGACGCCCGGCACACCTTCGAGCAACACGTGTCCGCGGGCCAGCACGGCGACGAGCAAACGCTCGACGAGCCGATCCTGACCGACGATAACCCGCTTGACCTCGTAGATCGCCTTCTCGAGAGTCTGGACGTCACGCTCCAGGGTGCTCGGCGTAGCCGTACCGGCGTCCTTCGCCAGCTTCGGCCCGCTCACACCTTCCGTCGAAGTCACCAACATCCCCGCTTTCGCTTTGGTCCTGTGCGTGCGGCACCAACTATTCCATTGAATCGCCCAGCGCGCCGCAACCGGCCGGGACTACACAGCATTTCGTCATATGGGCGGCGTGACGCGCCAGCACACCCACACCCCCTTGCGATCCCCCGAAAACACGGTCCGACCAGTGCGGCGAACGCATTGCAGTGGCCTCGACGACGCGCGGTTACCCACCCGCGGTCAGCGTGCGATCGATACGTCGAACATCCGCTCGGCGTTCTGCAGTGACTCGGTCACGATCGTCTGACCGTTGGCGATCACCTCCCGCTGGTAGGTCGTGAGGTCGGTGCCGGAGGTCAGCGCCTTGGTCAGCCGGGCCGCGTCCCACAGGGCGGTGTTGGCGCCCGCCCCCGCGGCCGGGGTCATCGGGTGCACCGCATCGCCGAGCAGCGTCACCCGAGACGACGACCACGATCGCACGGTCAGACAGGTCCGCAAGGTGATCGGGAAGGCCACCGCCGGGTCCCCCGCGTCGACCAGCGCGCGAATCGCCGGATGCCAGTCGGCCACCGACCGTGCGACCATCGCCCACAATCGCTCGGGACTCCTCGCGAACAGGTCATCGTCGCAGACACCGAGCTTGTCGTTCGTCCCGGTCAGTACCGCCATCAGATAGTCGCCGTACTCCGGCGGCGGCTCCCGGAACAGCACCGGCGCGACAGCGAGGCCGACTCCCGCGTCATTGCTGACGAAACAGAACCCGCGCAGGAACGCAGCGGGCGCCAGCTCGCGAACGGCCGAGGTCAACGGCACTTTCCCGTAGACGCAACGCACTCCGATGTCGACGATGTCATTGCCGGGCACCAGCTGAGCACGCACCTGCGAACCCCAGCCGTCCGCCCCGACCAGGACGTCGGCCGCCGCCGATGTCCCGTCCGCGAAAGTTATCTCGACGCCGTCGGATGTCTCGAGGAACGAGCTGAACTGCTTCCCGAATTCGAGCACGTCGTCCAGCCCGGTCATCAGGGCGCGCCGAAACGCGTATCGGTCGACCGAGGTCACCGCGCCGGGCACCGAGACCGGGAAGACCTGCTCGAACCGCGAGTTCAGTTGTGCGTCGAAGCCCGCGACCAGGTCACCCGGCCGCGTAGCGGTCGCGATCACCCGGTGCAGTACCGCGTCGGGCAGCGTCACCGCCAGCGCCCGCTCCCCCACCGAGCTGATGTGCAGCCGATATCCCTGCCGGCGAGACTCCGAGGCGCGATCGCGCTCGTACACCGTCACTCCGAGCCCGGCCGCGCGCAGCCCCTGCGCGAGCGCCAATCCACCGATCCCCGCACCCACGATCGCGACCTTCATTGCCGACCCTCCTTCATCCAATGGGTTGATTCATTCATCCATTTGGTTGATTAATTTACCATGCCGGGTGAGAGTCCGCTAGGCTGGCGTGGTGCGGAGATCACCGGACCCCGAGCAACGCCAGCGCGACCCCGAACGCAGTAAGCAGCAGTTGCTCGACGCGGCGATTGCCGAGTTCAGCGCGCACGGGTTCCGTGGCGCGCGAGTGAGCGCGATTGCCGCGCGGGCCGGTGTCAACAAGCAGTTGATCTCGTACTACTTCGGCGGCAAAGAGGGCCTCTACAGGGCGGTCGCCGACCGCTGGCAGGCCGGCGAGCCGGCGGTCACCGCACCCGAGAGGCCCCTCGCCGAGCTCGTCGGGGCGTACGCGGTCGCCGCGCTCGAGCAGCCCGAGTTGCTGCGACTACTGGTCCGCGAAGGCCTGGAGCACGATGCCGGCACTCCGGATCAGCAGGAACAATTCGCCCGATTCCACGTGATGCTCGACGACTTCCGTCGCCGCAAGGTCGACGGCGAACTCGCGGCCGACCTCGATCCGCGTTACGCCGCGCTCGCCCTGTTCGGGCTGGCCGCCGCGCCGGCGGTGTTCCCACAGATCGCCCGCGCGCTCGATCTGGATGTCGGCAATGCCGACTTCGCCACCGAGTACGCCCACCAGGCGACCACCCTCGTCGCGCATCTCGCACAGGGCTGAATACCGGCTCAGTCGGTGACGATGCGGACCGCGTACGGCATGATGCCGTCTTCGCGGACCGGTGAGATCCGAACGATGTCGCCGGACTGGGGCGCTTCGATCATCTTGCCGTTGCCCAGATACATCGCCACGTGCTCGCTGCCGCCGGGGCCCCAGAAGAGCATGTCCCCGCGTTCGCGATCCTCGACGTTCACCCGGGTGCCCGCGTTGTACTGGTAGCCGCTGTAGTGCGGCAGCGAGACGCCGATACCGGCGAAGGCGTAGAGCATCAGGCCCGAGCAGTCGAAACCGACCTTGTCGAAGTCGCCGTGTGCGTCGCCGGTGCCGCCGTCGCGGATGCCGAGGGTCGGCCCGTCCTCGTCGCCGCCGCCCCAGGCGTAGGTGACGCCGAGCTGCGACATCGCGCGGTCGACCACCGTCTCGATCGCGGCCGAACCGGTGACCTGCGGCTGGGAGGGGCGTGGCTTGGTTCTGCGCGGCGACGCCGGGGTCGACTCGAGGTCGGTGTGCGGGCGGCTGCCCTCGTTGAGCTCGGCGGCGCGGTCGCGGGCAGCTTTGTCGGCGGCGGCACGCGCGGCGGCGGCGTTGGCCGCGGCCAGCAGGGCCAGCACCTCGGCTTCCCGTTGGTCGTCCCAGTTCAGGAAGATCTCGCGCTGGCTCTGGAGCCCGGCTACGGTCGAGCGGGCGACGTCGAGGGCGGACTGCGCGGCACTGCGGTCGCGGCGCAGGCCGTCGCGGGCCACGGCCTGGGTGTCGAACTCGGATTTAGCGATGTTCACCGCGGTCTGGGCGGCATCGCGCTTCTGCTCCGCGCCCGCCGCGGCGGTGTCGGCGTCGACCTTGGCCTGGCGGGCCGCGGAATTCTGATTGGCCTGGGCCACCTGGGCGCGGCGCAGATCGTCGAGGACCTGTCGCTGATTCCTCGACACCATCCCGAGCACCTGCGCGCGGTCCATCGCGGCATCCGGGGTCGAGGAGGCGAGGTAGGTGACGACCGAACTGGTGGCGGGGCGCACGTAGGCCTGGGTGGCGACCTGATCGAAATCATGGCGTGCCGCACCGACTTTCACGCCCGCGTCGGCCAGTTGGGTCTGGCTGTCGGCGACGGCGGCCGCGGCCGCGTCGGCGGCGTCGCGCGCGGTCTGCAGGTCGACGAGCGCCCGGTTGACCGCTTCCCGTTTGCCCGCGAGCTCGTCGTCGAGTTCGCGCAACTGCTGGTCGGCCGCGGCGACACGATTGATCAGCACGCCGATCTCGCTCACCCGCGCGTCGACCTGGGCTCCCGCGCCGGCGATCTCGCCGTCGGACGGATTGGGTGGCGGGGGTGGTACCGCCGCGACCGGTCCCGCGCTGCCGAGAACAACCAGCACCGCCAGCAAACCGATCGCTATCCGTAATAGACCTGGTTCGTCCTGCCTGCCCGTACCGCGCACGGCACCTCCGAGTATCTCGACTCGACATACGCCACCGGCGCATCAGCCGAAACACCGACCACAAGAGTCGACCAATGCCCCCTGTACCACCGCATTCACAATCGCGATCACCGCCACCGTACGACACATAGTTCCCAAAGGAAACAACTGCCACAGTGGCGCGCGGCAACAATTCATCGATTGCTCAGAATTTGCCTGACACGGGACAGTCTTCTACCCCGAAAAACAGACCGATGGTCTGGAAATGTGACTGGAGTGAAACCAGTTAGTTGGTGGAACTCGCGTCGATGCGCGGCGATGTGACGACGGCCTGCACGTCCGCATCGGGACCGCGGCGGACCTTGACCAGGTACAGCCCGGCTATCACCAGCGCCATGAGAGTCAGCAGCACCGTGGTGATGACGCCCCAGGAGACACCCTCCGGCTGCTCGAGCCGGTCGACGAAGGCCTGCACGGCCTGTTCGGGATGGTTGCCCTTGTACTTGGCCGAGTCCTCGGCCCACTCGAGCCGAACCCGGCTGATGCTGTCGCTGTAGGTACCGACCCAGTCGTCGCTGAACACCGCGACGGTGCCGTGCGTACTCTCGCCGACCTCGGTTGCCAGATCACGTAGGCTCGAGTCGTGGCCGGGATTACCGGGAACGATAACGACGCTGAGCGGGATCCCCTCGGATCGCGCCTGCGCGACGATCGCCGCCAGTTTCTCCTGATCCTGACCCTTGGGGGTCGCGACGTGATTGTCGGCGAGGTCGGACGCGACGCTGCTCAGCACGGTGTTCGGCGGCAGTTCGGCCGCCATCGGCGCAAAAGTGGTCATGTTCCATCCGGTCTGTCGAGCCACGATCGCCGGTGTCGCGACGGGCGTCCAACACTGCCAAGGTGAGCGTCACTGCGTCTTCCCCGACTTCGCTCGTCAGGCACAGTACGCGACGTACCGCTCGACTACGTCTGCACGGCACCACCGATGGCCCCCGCGTATTTCATAGGACAAGCGTACTGTTAGACTCGTACGGCGAGGAAACCGGCGCTTCACGGCGCCGGATACCCCCTCCGAAGACGCGAGCCGCCGGCACAGCCCCGCCGGCGGCACACCCTCACACATGAGTGGAGCTGACGTGACGAAGATTGATTCCTTCGGCGCCAAAGGCACGCTCGAGGTCGGAAGCAACTCCTACGAGATCTTCCGTCTCTCGGCTGTTCCCGGCACCGAGAAGCTGCCCTACGCCCTGAAGGTGCTGGCAGAGAACCTGCTGCGCACCGAGGACGGCGCCAACATCACCGCCGATCACATCCGCGAGATCGCGAACTGGGACCCCTCGGCACAGCCGAGCGTCGAGATCCAGTTCACCCCCGCGCGCGTGATCATGCAGGACTTCACCGGCGTGCCCTGCATCGTCGACCTCGCCACCATGCGTGAGGCCGTCACCGTCCTCGGTGGCGATCCGAGCAAGGTCAACCCGCTCTCCCCCGCCGACATGGTCATCGACCACTCGGTGATCTTGGACGTCTTCGGTCGCGCCGACGCGCTGGAGCGCAACGTCGAGCTCGAGTACGAGCGCAACGGCGAGCGTTACCAGTTCCTGCGCTGGGGCCAGGGCGCTTTCGACGACTTCAAGGTCGTCCCCCCGGGCATGGGCATCGTCCACCAGGTCAACATCGAGTACCTGGCGCCGACGGTCATGACCCGCAACGGTCAGGCCTACCCCGACACCTGTGTCGGCACCGACTCGCACACCACCATGGTCAACGGCCTCGGCGTGCTGGGCTGGGGCGTTGGTGGCATCGAGGCCGAGGCCGCGATGCTGGGCCAGCCGGTCTCCATGCTGATCCCGCGCGTCGTCGGCTTCAAGCTGACCGGTGAGATCAAGCCCGGCGTGACCGCCACCGACGTGGTGCTCACCGTCACCGACATGCTGCGCAAGCACGGCGTCGTCGGCAAGTTCGTCGAGTTCTACGGTGCAGGCGTTGCCGAGGTTCCCCTCGCCAACCGCGCCACCCTCGGCAACATGAGCCCCGAGTTCGGTTCCACCGCGGCGATCTTCCCGATCGACGGTGAGACCATCAACTACCTGCGCCTGACCGGCCGCAGCGACGAGCAGCTCGCGCTCGTCGAGGCGTACGCCAAGGAACAGGGCATGTGGCACGACGCCGACTCCGAGCCCGCGTACTCGGAGTACCTGGAGCTGGACCTGGGCACTGTCGTGCCGTCCATCGCAGGCCCGAAGCGCCCGCAGGACCGCATCCTGCTCAGCGACTCCAAGAACGCGTTCCGCTCCGACATCGTCAACTACGTCGGCGAAGGTGAGCTCACCGCGCTGGACGAGGCCGGCGAGGAATCCTTCCCCGCGTCGGACTCGGTTGCCGTGTCGGCCAACGCCGCCGACGACACCTACACCCCGGCCCATTCGGCCGCCAAGGGCGCCAACGGCCGTCCGTCCAAGCCGATCGAGGTCGTCGGTGAAGACGGCAACAAGTTCGTGCTCGATCACGGTGCCGTCGTGGTCGCGGGTATCACCTCCTGCACCAACACCTCCAACCCGTCGGTCATGCTGGGCGCCGCCCTGCTGGCCCGCAACGCGGTGGAAAAGGGTCTCGCGACCAAGCCGTGGGTGAAGACCAACATGGCGCCGGGTTCGCAGGTCGTCACCGACTACTACGAGAAGGCCGGTCTGTGGCCCTACCTCGAGAAGCTCGGCTTCTTCGTCGGTGGCTACGGCTGCACCACCTGCATCGGTAACACCGGTCCGCTGCCCGAGGCGATCTCGGCCGCGATCAATGACAACGACCTCTCGGTCACCGCGGTGCTCTCGGGCAACCGCAACTTCGAGGGTCGCATCTCCCCCGACGTGAAGATGAACTACCTGGCCTCGCCGCCGCTGGTCATCGCGTACGCGCTCGCGGGCACGATGGACTTCGACTTCGAGACCGACGCGCTGGGTCAGGACACCGACGGTAACGACGTCTTCCTGAAGGACATCTGGCCGTCCGCCCAGGAGATCGACGACACCATCAAGACGTCGATCAGCCAGGACATGTTCCGCAACTCCTACGCCACCGTCTTCGACGGTGACAAGCGCTGGCAGGAACTGTCGACCCCCGAGGGCGACACCTTCGCGTGGGACGAGAAGTCGACCTACGTGCGCAAGGCGCCGTACTTCGACGGCATGTCGATGGATCCCTCCCCCGTCACCGACATCTCCGGCGCTCGCGTGCTGGCACTGCTCGGCGACTCGGTCACCACCGACCACATCTCCCCGGCAGGCCCGATCAAGCCCGGCACCCCCGCCGCGCAGTACCTCGACGCCAACGGTGTGGCCCGCAAGGACTACAACTCGCTGGGCTCGCGTCGCGGTAACCACGAGGTCATGATCCGTGGCACCTTCGCCAACATCCGGCTGCGCAACCAGCTCCTGGACGACGTCTCGGGTGGCTACACCCGCGACTTCACCCAGGACGGTGGCCCGCAGGCGTTCATCTACGACGCCTCGCAGAACTACCAGGCCGCGGGCATCCCGCTGGTCGTGCTCGGTGGCAAGGAATACGGCTCGGGCTCCTCGCGCGACTGGGCTGCCAAGGGCACCAGCCTGCTGGGCGTGAAGGCCGTCATCACCGAGTCGTTCGAGCGCATCCACCGCTCCAACCTCATCGGCATGGGCGTTGTGCCGCTGCAGTTCCCGGCCGGGCAGTCCGCCGCGTCGCTGGGCCTGACCGGCACCGAGACCTTCGACATCGCGGGGATCACCGCCCTCAACGAGGGTGTCACCCCCAAGACCGTCAAGGTCACCGCCACCGCGGAAGACGGCAAGGTCACCGAGTTCGACGCGGTCGTCCGCATCGACACCCCCGGTGAGGCCGACTACTACCGCAACGGCGGCATCCTGCAGTACGTGCTGCGCAACATGATCCGCGGCTAGTTGTTCGACCCGATGGCGCGACATCGTAAGGTGTTGCGCCATAAGGGCATTCGTTTGCCCATGAATAATGCGACAGCCCCCGTCTCGGTTCGCCGGGGCGGGGGTCCGTGTATCCGCTAGTTGGAGGAATCATGCCCAAGGTCAGCGACGACCACCTCGCCGCCCGCCGCAGCCAGATCCTCGACGGTGCACGACGCTGCTTCGCCGAATACGGCTATGACGGCGCCACCGTGCGCCGCCTGGAAGAGGCCATCGGCCTGTCTCGCGGCGCGATCTTCCACCATTTCCGCGACAAGGACGCCCTCTTCTTCGCCCTGGCCAAAGACGACGCCGAACGCATGGCCGAAGTCGCCGCCAATCAGGGCATCGTCCAGGTGATGCGCGATATGCTCGCCCGCCCGGAGGAATTCAACTGGCTCGGCACCCGCCTCGAGATCGCCCGCCGAGTCCGCACCGACCCCGAATTCCGCGCGGGCTGGACCCAGCGCTCGGCCGAACTCACCGCCGCGACCCTGGCCCGCCTGGAACGCCGCAAAGCAGCAGGCGCCCTGCGCGACGATGTCCCCACCGACGTCTTGCTCGGCTACCTCGACCTGGTCCTCGACGGTTTGATAGCCCGGATCGCCTCGGGCCATACCAACGAAAACCTTTCCGCCGTACTGGATCTCGTCGAGGCCTCGGTGCGGCGCAAGGAATCCTGAGTTACGCTCGACACGGCCATGGAGTAGTTCAGTAGGTAGAACGCCGACTCCACAGGACGGATGTCGCGGGTTCGATTCCCGCCTCCATGGCCGCCGAACTTTCGCCGATTGCGCGCGGTGGGATCCTCATCGGAGGTCATTTCCCCGGCAGGGATCGGCTGGTCAGCTCGCCCAACCACTGAGCAAGGCGCGCGAGATCCGGTCCAGGGCCACACGATCCGCGGGCTCGAGCACCGACAGCATCGCGGTCTCGTTCTCGGTGTGCGCCACGACCACCGTGTCGACGAGTGCCCGACCTTCCCCGGTGAGCGCCACCCGCACGGCGCGTCGATCCTCGCGATCGGCGATGCGGCGAACCAGGCCCGCCGCCTCGAGTCGGTCGATGCGGCCGGTCATCCCCGCTCGCGACAGCATCAAGGTATCGGCGAGCACTGACGGGTTGAGTTCGAAGGGTGTACCCGAACGGCGCAGTGCCGCAAGCACATCGAACTCACCGCGCTGCAAACCGTGTGCGGTGAACACACTTTCGATCCGCGCCATCGCGATATTCATCAGCCTGCCGAGCCTGCCGAAGACCGCCATCGCCTCCAGCTCCAGATCGGGCCGTTCCAGCCGCCACTGCGCCGTGATCGCATCGACGACATCCGGTTCGCGTTCATCCATGGACACGATTCTATTCGCTGAGATATAGTTCGGTAGCGAATTATCAACTGGCGAATGGAAAAGACATGACGAACGCCCGCGACATCGCCCTCTGCCTGCCCGAGGACGCCGAGACCCTCGGCACCGAGAACGTACGGATGCGCCTGCTCACCGACGCGCATGCCAGCGACGGCGCGGTCAGCACGCTCGAGGTCACCATGGCGCGGGGTGCCGACGGCGCCGCACCGCACTTCCACACCCGCTCCGACGAGCTTTTCTACGTCGCCGACGGCGAACTCCAGGTCATGGCGGGCGACCGCATCCTCACCATCGGCGCGGGCGGCTCACTGGTCGTACCGCGGCAGATGCCACATGCCTTCGGCGCCACCCCCGACAGCGGCGCGCGCATCCTCATCGCACTGATGCCCGGCGTACAGCGCTTCGAGTACTTCCGCCTGCTCGACCGGCTGATCCACGGCGAAACGACCCATGACGAATTCATCGCCGCCCAAGAGGAATTCGACAATCACTTCGTCGACGCTCCCGCCTGGTGGGCCGAGCGCAACGCCCATCGCGGCTGACCCGTCATGCACTCACCCCGACACTGTGGCCGAGATTGCACACCGATCGGGAACAACGCCACCGGAGCAGCCGGTTGTACACCGTATGACGTTCTCCGTACCGGTCCTCGTCCGCGGCTATGAGCTCGACACCCAGGGCCATCTCAATCACGCCGTTTACCACCAGTACGGCGAACATGCCCGGTGGGAGCTGCTGCGCGCAGCCGGAATCCCGCAGGACAAGTTCATCGCCAGCGGTGTCGGTGCGGTGGTACTCGAGTCGACCATCAAATACAAGCGTGAGCTGCGCGGTGGCGACGAGGTCACCGTGACCTGCGCCTTCGATTGGCGCGAAGGCGAGAAGGTCTTCCGGTTCCACCACCAGATCATCAAGCTCGACGGTACCGTCGCCGCGGAGATCACCGTCGTGGCCGGCGCGATGGATCTCACGGCCCGCCGACTCGTCCCCAACCCGGCCGAACACTTCCGCGAGCTCGCCGAGAATCCCGAACTGCTCGGCCTCTAGACACCACACCCCGCGCGGCAGGCAACCTCCGGCACAGACCCGGGGATGCCTGCCGCGCCGTTGTCATCCACGTTTGCTGCCGGATTGCCCATGAGAACACAGTTCCCGCATCCGAGTTGTCCGAAATTCTTTCCCCGCAAGGCGATCACGCGCCGCTCGGCGGTTTGCCCGGCGCTCCGCAAATCTTGCGAACCCGCTCGGCGGACCACGCGTTCACGCTATGATCCGAAGCACCTTTTGGGGTTCTGGCAAATCGCGAGCAGACGAGAAAGATCGGAGTGAGTGCCCATGACCGACGCCATCCACCTCCCCGCTACCGCGTCGTCCCGAGATCGGGGCCCCGCCTTGCGCGGATTGCTGGTGGCCGAGTCCGATCGCGACATCTCGGTGCGCGTCGACGGTGGTACCTGGACTTTCGACCGCAACGACGTCGTGCGACTCACCGAAGACCGCGCGGGCGTGGGTGAACGTCAGGTCCGGGTCGACATCCGCCCCGGCGCCACCGCCGATTTCACCCGGCGCATGCGCGTCGAGCTCGTCGACCGGCCGATCACCCTCGCGCCGGAACCGTCGGAGGCGCTGGGCGACGAGCAGCTGGCCCGCGCCACCCGCGGCTGGGCGACGAAACTGCGCATCGCCGAACGAGGTGGTGTCACCGGGGCGACGTTCACCTTCCGCGACGGCATCAACTGCGACAGCCTCGACTGAAACGGCACAGAAGTCATGGAAGGCGCTACCGATGCCGTGCTCATCGTCTCCGAAACCGACGACCTGCACGCCGATGCGCTGGCGTCCACCCTGCGAGAACACCACGGGCTGGACCCGATTCGGCTCGATTTGCGCGACTTCCCCTCCGAGACCGGCAGTTTCAGACTGGACAAAGCCGGCACCAACCGCGCGCTCTCGCACGTCCACGGGCTCGACGACGTGCGCGCGGTGTGGTGGCGCAGGCCGCACCCATGCCAGGTTCCCACCGGCATGCGCGTGGCCGACGACGAGTTCCGCCAAGCCGAATGCGACGGGTTCCTCCAGGGCATGCTCTGGTCGATCCCGGCCTACTGGGTCAACGATCCGGCCGCCGAACGCACCGCGACGCGCAAGATCGTGCAGCTCGAAACCGCGCAGCGGGCGGGCTTCACGATCCCGGAAACACTGATCACCAACGATCCGGACGAGGCGCGCAGTTTCGTCGAATCCCGGTGTGGCCCAGTGGTGTACAAACGGACCGGCACCGGGCGTGGGGAATTCTCCGAGACCAGGATCATCACCAGGCCCGAGCTGAGCAGGCTCGAGTCGATCCGCTCGACGCCCACCACATTCCAGGACTATGTGGAGGCCAGCTGCGATCTGCGAGTGGTGTGGGTCGACGGTGTCGAGTGGAGTGTGCGCATCGACTCCCAAGCGGGGGTCGGTCGCATCGATTCCCGGCTCGACACCTCGGTCGCGTTCGCGCCGGATCGGCTGCCCGCCTCGGTGAGCAAGTCTCTCGCGACCCTGATGGGCGCGCTCGGGCTCAGTTTCGGCGTGGTCGACCTACGCCTCGGCAGCGACGGCGAGTACTACTTCCTCGAGGTGAACCCGCAGGGGCAGTTCGCGTACCTCGAGATCAAGACGGGGCTGCCACTGTTCGCCAGCCTGGCGAATCTGCTGGTCCGCGGCGACGGAGCCGTCGCGGGCTGGTAGCGCCTGGCGTCGACGCCGCGCCGCTCAGTCGGCCGGATTCTTGCGCCGATTGGCGCCGCCGCGCCCACGCAGTTCGACATGTGACTCGACCAGCACATTGTGGATGAAGCCGTACGAGCGGCCGGTGGACCTGGCCAGGGTGCGAATAGACGCGCCCGCCTCGTACTGCTTCTTCAACTGGGACTGCAACCGGTCGCGGGACTTGCCCGTGACCCGGGTGCCCTTGCCCAGCGCGGCCTTGCCGATCGTCGATTTACCCTTGGCCGACCTAGCGGCCTGTCTGACACTGTCGCTCATGGCTTCCTCCGAGTCGCCGAGCACTCCTTCCAGGCTAGACACTCCGCACTCGGTGATCAACGAAAACAGTGATCAAACTCACGCGGCCCCGGCGAGTTCCTCCCCGACACCGCGTTTCACGCACGACACACCAGCCCTATGCAGGATCTGACCTTCACCTGACTCCGGGGTCCTGCGTGGTGACGCTGCGCTACCGCCTCCGCGCCCTGACGGATCAGGCGAGATCGATGAGCTCCGCGTATTCGGCGGACCAGTGGTCCTCGGTGCCGTCGGGAAGCAGAATGACCCGCTCCGGGTTGAGCGCCTCGGCCGCGCCGGGATCGTGCGTCACCAGCACCACGGCGCCCGCGTAGGTGCGCAGAGCCTCGAGCACCTGCTCGCGCGAGACCGGGTCGAGGTTGTTGGTCGGCTCGTCGAGCAGCAGCACGTTGGCCGCCGAGGACACCAGCCCGGCCAGCGCCAGACGCGTCTTCTCACCACCGGACAGCGTGCCCGCCGGCTGGTCGAGCTGCGGCCCGGTGAACATGAACGCACCGAGCAGGCTGCGCAGCTCCTGCTCCCCCGCGTCCGGGGAGGCATGGCGGATGTTCTCCCACACCGAGGCCTGATCGTCGAGGGTGTCGTGCTCCTGGGCGAAATAGCCGACCTTGAGCCCGCGCCCCTGCTCGACGCCACCCGCGGTCGGCGTCTCGACACCGGCGAGCAGTTTCAGCATGGTCGTCTTACCGGCACCGTTGAGCCCGAGCACCACCACGCGGCTGCCCTTGTCGACAGCGAAGTTCACGCCGGTGAAGATTTCCAGGGATCCGTAGAGCTTGGTCAGGTCTTTCACCATCAGCGGCGTCTTGCTGCAGGCCGCGGGCTCGGGGAACCGGATGCGGGCGACCTTGTCGCTCACGCGCACGTCGTCGAGCTCGTTGATCAACCGTTCGGCGCGACGCACCATCTGGTGTGCCGCAGCGGCTTTGGTGGCCTTCGCGCCGAGCTTGGCGGCCTGCTGACGCAGCGCGCCCGCCTTCTTCTCGGCATTGGCGCGCTCGCGGACGCGGCGCTGCTCGTCGGTCGCGCGCGCGTCGAGGTACTTCTTCCAGCCCATGTTGTACACGTCGGGCTCACCACGCACGGCGTCGAGGAACCACACCTTGTTCACCACGTCGCCGAGCAGTTCCACGTCGTGGCTGATCACGATCAGACCGCCGTCATGGCTCTGCAGGAATCCGCGCAGCCAGGTGATGGAGTCGGCGTCGAGGTGGTTCGTAGGCTCGTCGAGCAGCAGGATGCGGTCGGAGCGCCCACCCGAGCCGTCGGACGCGGAGAACAGGATGCGGGCCAGCTCGATGCGGCGCCGCTGACCACCGGAGAGGGTGCGCAACTGCTGGTCGAGGACGCGGTCGGGCAGGCCGAGGCTGTTGCAGATGCGTGCCGCCTCGCTTTCGGCGACATAGCCACCGAGCGAGGAGAACTGGTCCTCGAGGCGGCCGTACCGGCGAATCGCCTTGTCGCGGGCCGCATCGTCGGCGACCTCGGCCATCTCGACCTGGGCCTTCTCCATGTCGCGCAGCAGGACGTCGAGCCCGCGCGCCGAGAGCACCCGGTCTTTGGCGATCACATCGAGATCGCCTTCCTTCGGGTCCTGCGGCAGGTAGCCGATGTCGGTGGAGCGAGTGATCTTTCCGGCGTACGGCTCACCCTCGCCCGCGAGGATGCGCAAGGTGGTGGTCTTGCCCGCGCCGTTGCGACCGACCAGTCCGATCCGGTCGCCGGACTGCACCCGCAGCGCCGGCCCAGGGGCCGAGAGCAGGGTGCGGACTCCGGCCCGGACCTCCAGGTCGGTCGCCGTGATCACAGAGTTCTCCTCAGAGTAAGACAAGCGGGAAAGGTATTTCGGCAAGAACCACTTATTTTACCGTCGACGTCTCCGGAAGCCGAACCCGGCGCTGCCCGATGTGAGCGTGGTTACTCTCGTGCCATGACTACCGATCTCCTTGGCCGTACCGCCCTCGTCACCGGAGCCAGTCGCGGCATCGGCCTCGCGACCGCGGCCGAACTGATGCGCCGGGGCGCGAACGTGCTGATCACCGCCCGTAAACCCGAACCGCTCGAGGCCGCCGCGACCGAGCTGCGCGCGCTCGGCCACAAGGGCCAGGTGAGCACTTTCGCCGGCAACGCCGGCGATGCCGACGCACGCGCGGAGGCCGTAGCCAGAGCCGTCACCGAGTACGGCTCGCTCGACATCCTGATCAACAACACCGGCATCAACCCCGTCTACGGTCCGCTGATGGACGCCGATCTGGGTGGCGTCAGCAAGATCTTCGATGTGAACGTGGTGGCGTCGCTGGGCTATGTGCAGCAGGCCTACCGCGCGTGGATGGCCGAGCACGGCGGCGCCGTGGTGAACGTGGCCAGCGTCGCGGGCATCCGGTCCTCCGGTGTGATCTCGGCCTACGGCGCGTCGAAGGCGGCGCTGATCCGGCTCACCGAGGAGCTGGCCTGGCAGCTCGGCCCCAAGATCCGCGTGAACGCGGTGGCACCGGGCGTGGTCAAGACCAAGTTCGCCGACGCGCTGTACTCCGACAACGAGGAGCGCGCCGCGAGCGTGTACCCGATGAAGCGCCTCGGCGTGCCCGAGGACGTGGCCCGGCTGATCGCGTTCCTGGTCTCCGACGAGGCCGCGTGGATCACCGGTGATTGTGTGCGGGTCGACGGCGGGCTACTCGCCACCGGCGGCATCTGACACCGTGAATGAACGTCGAAGGGCGGCACCGGAACCGAACCGGTGCCGCCCTTCGGCCTTGCTTTACTGAACCGGGCCGGCGGCTCAGTCCGCGGTCTCGCGGCTTCCCGTCGACGCCGAGAGACTTTCCGGTACCCGCGCTCCGGCGCTGTCCTCGGTCCGTGCCGCCTCGGCCCGTGCCGCCTCGGCCCGTGCCGCCTCAGCTCGCGCGAGTGGATCAACGACGACGATCTCCTCGGGCCTGGCGGCGGCGAGCGGATCACGCACCACCACTTCACGTTTCGGCGATCGCGCCGTACCACTGTCGTCCAGGCCCCACCGGTCGTGCAGGCGGTGCAGGAATTCCGGTGCGTACCAGTTCGCCTCGCCGAGCACCTTCATCGCGGCGGGCAGCAGGAACCCGCGCACCAGGGTGGCGTCGACGATCACCGCCAGCGGCAGGCCGATGCCGAACGCCTTCATGAAGGTGATGTCGGAGGCCAGGAAGCCGAGGAACACCAGCGAGATGAGGATCGCGGCGGCGGTGACGATGCGCCCGACCCGTTCCAGGCCGAGCGCGACCGCGGTCTCGTTCTTGCCGGTGCGGTCGTATTCCTCCCGGATCCGCGACAGCAGGAACACCTGGTAGTCCATCGCGAGCCCGAAGGCGGCGGCGAACAACATCACCGGCACCGTGGCGGACAGATCCCCGGTGACGGTGAAGCCGAGCACGCCGGACAGGTGCCCGTCCTGGAAGATCCACACCAGCGCACCGAAGGTCGCGGTCAGGCTCAGCGCGCTGAGGATCACCGCCAGCACCGGCAGCACCACGCTGCCGGTGAGCGCGAACAGCACGATCAGCATCATGATCACCACGAAGCCGAGCGCCCATGGCAGTTGGTCCTCGATGGCGGCGACCGAGTCGGCATTGGCCGCGGCCACACCACCGACCAGCAATTCGCTCGGCGTGCGCACCGCGCGCACCTGCTCGACCAGACCGGCGAGGGCATCGCTGTCGCCGGTGGTCGGCACGATCGACAGGTAGACGGCCTTCTCGACCCGGAATCGCGCGTTGGCCGCCGTGGGTTCGACGAACAGCCCGCCCTGGGCGTAGCTGCCGGTGGCGGTGTCGACGCGGCGGACATTGTCCAGGTCGGACATGGCACGGGCGATGGTGTCGAGTCCCGCCGCGCTGTAAGCACTGTCCGGAAGCACCGCGACGAGGGTGTGCTGGTCGCTCTCGCTGAAGTCGCGCGCCACGATCTCGGTGACCTGACGGGAGTTCATCGATTCCGGCAGGGTTCGTTCGTCCGGGAAACCGAGTTTCACGCCGAGGAACGGTGCGCCGAGCAGGAGCAGGAGTGCGGTGACAGCGAGTCCGATGGAGATCGGCTTGCGCATCACGGCGCTGGCGAGCTTGTGCCAGGCACCCTCACCCGGTGCGGGACGCGGGGCGCGCAGGAACCACCAGCCGAGCTGACCCTTGTCGATGCGCGTACCGATCAGCAACAGCGCGGCGGGCAGCACGGTGAGCGACACCAGCGCCGCCAGCGCCGCGACGACGATGCCCGCGTACCCCATCGACCGGATCGCCAGCAGTGGGAAGAACAGCAACCCGGCCAGCGCCACCGCGACGGTGAGCGCGGAGAACGCGACGGTGCGGCCCGCGGTGCGCAGGGTGGTGGCCACCGCGCCGGCCGGGGTGCGGCCGTCGGCGAGCTCGTCGCGATAGCGGTTGACGATCAGCAAGCTGTAGTCGATGGCCAGACCGAGGCCGAGCAGCGTCGCCACGTTGGTCGCGGTGACCGACAACGGAGTGAACAGGGTGAGCAACCACAGCGCACCCATGGTGGTGAGCACGGTGCCGATCGCGACGAGCAGCGGCAGGCTCGCGGCGACCAGGCCGCCGAAGACGAACAGCAGCGCGATCAGGGTGAGCGGGAAGGCGATGGCCTCGCCCTTGGCGATATCGGTCTTGCTCTGCTGCACCGTCTCGTGCATGAGCATGGCGAATCCGCCCGCTCTGACCTGCAACGATCCTTGTTCACCCGTCAGCTCGTCGGAGATGGCGGTGACGCGTTCGTCGATCTCGCGTTCGCTGCCGAGCACACTCGCGACGATCAGACCCTGCTTGCCGTCGACACTGCGCAGCGCGGGCTGGTGGGAGGTCCAATACGACATCACCTCGGCGACACCGGCACGTTCCTGCAGGTTGGCGACCAATGCTGTTGCCGCCGCGGTGGATTCGGGGTCCTCGACCGACGACTCGGTCTCCACCAGCAGCAGCAGGTTCGGCGGCGCCTGTCCGAACTCCTCGCGCAACACCTCGAGCGCGTGGCTGGATTCGCTGCCGGGGTCGGTGTATCCGCCGCCGTCCACCCGCTCGAACAGCGTGGCGCCCAGTGCGCCGAGCAGCACCGCGAGCACCGCGAAAACGCCGAGCACCCAGCGACTGCGCCGCCTGGTGAATTCGAACACCGGATTGTCCCCTAACTCGTCACGCAACTGTGCATCACGCACATCGACGCGCGGGGGCTCGAAATACTTCCGGCCGTCCGCCTCGTCGGCCCGATCCTGTTGGCGGGTCGGCGCGTTCGCGAAGCGATCGTAGCAACTTCGTGGCGGCGCCGCCGGGCCTCTGGCATACCCTTGTTCTTCCCGGTCAGCTACCGGTCTCGGCCACGGCCGCACGGCGACGATCTCACCACCTCCGCAGACGGCGTCAAGGGCTCTCCGCGCCGAGTGCGGTGAGCGCCAAGGAGCACCCGGCACACCGTTTCGCGCCGAGGCGCCGGCGCTGTTCGGCTACCGGCCGGCCGCACCGATGACCGAGGTCACCACAGTGCGGCGCAGATGCGGCGGCAGGTCGGCGAACAGTGCGCGCATCGCGGCGAGGGTGCCGCCGAGGTCGCCATGGCCGGACAGATAGGAAAGCTGGAGGGAGGCAGGCAAACCGAAGAACACCTCGAAGAACACCGGGATCTCGCGGGGCGGAAGATCCAGCAGCGCACGTAATCCCGCGCGACGCAGCGCGGCCACCGCCCGCGCCCGTGGCGTCCACACCGTGCCACCCGCGACGACGGTGTCCGCCGCGGCGAGTGCGGCGGCGACGCTGTATCCGGTGGCGGGATGCGTCAGACCGCAGGCCGCACCGAATCGACCGTGCCCAGGTTTGCCGCCCTGCACCGGAAACCGCACTCGCTCAACAGGTTCGGCTCCGGTGAGCGCGATCCCGCGCGCACGCAGCCGATGTTCGAGTCTGCGCCGCAGCACCTCCGGCGCGAGCGCCGGCCGACCGGCGAGGCAGGTCTCCTCGAACAGCACGGAGTCGGCACCGAGCGGTACCGCGTACAGAAACGACGGCGGGTCGTCCGGGTCGGCACCGTTGTCGGGTCGCCAGTCCATGAACAGCGTCTGCTCGCGTTGATCACGGGCCACAACCACGCCGTACGCGGTCTGTTCGGCGCGACGCGGCGATCGCGCCAACCCCCGCGCATCGACGACCTGACCGGTACACGTCCGGCCGGCCGCCGTCCGCACTACTCGCGCGTCGACCTCGACAGCCCGGTCCGCGATCACGGTCGCGCCGTCCAGCGTCAGCGACGACTGCAACGCCGCCGTATCCAACACCTGATAGACGCGATCGATCCGATGCTCGCGCACCGCCCACGCCATCGGTGCGTCAACCGACGCCGCCACCACGCCGGAATCCAGCCACCGGGGCAACTCATCGGCCCACGCCGCATAGGTCGGTGTCCACACCCGATCCGGATGTGGATCGATCACCGTGACCTCGCGTCCCGCCGCCAGCGCACGATGAGCAACGGCCCGCCCCGCCGGACCGAGCCCACAGACGATCACCTCCACACCCACCCGTTGATTGGACCAGACGCACCGATTTCAAGCTCCGCCGGATCACGGACCAGCACCTATTCGGGATCGCTTGCTCGCCCCGGCGCGACATTTCGACCATGATGGGGTGCATGAGATCGATCTGGAAGGGCTCGATCGCTTTCGGGCTGGTCAATGTCCCGGTCAAGGTTTATACCGCGACCGAGGACCATGACATTCGGTTCCACCAGGTCCACGCCAAGGACGGGGGCCGGATCAAATATGACCGGGTCTGTCAGGTGTGCGGCAATTCTGTGCAGTTCGCCGATATCGACAAGGCCTATACCTCACCCGATGGCGAGCAGGTGGTGCTGACCGACGCCGATTTCTCGAAGCTGCCCGCGGCGGAGAAGCACGAGATTCCGGTGCTGGAATTCGTGCCGTCCGATCAGATCGACCCGGTGCTGTTCGACAAGAGCTATTACCTCGAACCGGATTCCGCGACGCCGAAGGCCTACCAATTGCTGGCGGCGACCCTCGAACGCATCGACAAGACCGCGCTGGTGCATTTCACGTTGCGCCAGAAGACCCGGCTGGCCGCGTTGCGCGTGCGAGACGGCGTGCTGGTCCTGCAGACGCTGCTGTGGCCCGACGAGGTGCGGGCCGTCGAATTCCCGTCGCTCGACGAGGTGCCTGCCCCGCGCCCGCAAGAACTGAAGATGGCCGAGACTCTCGTCGAGTCGATGTCGGGCGATTTCGACCCTTCCGAGTACACCGACGAATACCAGATCGAACTGCAGAAACTGCTCGACGAGGCGATCGCCAGCGGCACCGGCAAGGTCGAGCCCGCCGCGGAGACCGAGCCCGCCGAACAGGCTGACGCCGAAATCGTGGATCTGGTCGCCGCGCTGCAACGCAGTCTAGAGGCCAGCGGTCGCCGGGAAGCCGCCCCGGCGAAGCCCGCGAAGAAGGCCGCCAAGAAAGCCGCACCGCGCAAGGCCGCCACGAGCAAATCCACCGCATCGAAGACCGCGACCCGCAAGGGCGCGTAGGGCACACTGGCGGCTATGGACACCGCCATCGCTGTCGTGCCGATGGGATTGGGACATCTGCGTCAAGTCCTCGACCTCGGCCATCAGGTCTTCGATACCACCATCAAGCCGTACACGTCGTGGTCGCTCACGGCCGTCGCCGAGCACCTCGACAGCCCCGACAACGCCTGCTGGGTTGCCCTGGACTCCGACCGGGTAGTCGGGTTCGTACTCGGGTCGATGGAGTTCGAGCATCGCGACGACTGGGCGTATCTGGAATGGATCGCGGTCGCCCCCGATATGCAGGGCCACGGAATCGCGCGGCGACTGGTGAACGTGTGCTCGGAGGCGTTGTTCGCCCGCGGCGCCCGCCATATCGTCACCGATGTCGAGGACCGCAACAGCTCCTCGGCCGCGCTGATGACCAGCAGCGGGTTCGTGCCCGCCGCGACCGTCACCCTGCTGGTGCGGCCCAACCCCGCCGCCCCGGACGACGACGCTACGCTGCCGCCGATCACCAAACGCGACCTCGTCCGCCGCGGCAGATTGTCAATGGAGCACCCGCTCCGCTGATGTCCATAAGTTAGACGGGCGTCCCACTGTTCGCGAGGATTTCGCTCGAGGCAAGTCAAACCGTTGTCGGTGGGTGGTGACGGCAGCTTGGATGACCGAGTTCATCTTCTGCGAGCAATTCGGGAGTACAAGTGAAATTCCGTCGGACACTGGCGATCCCAGTGCTGATAGCGACCGCGGCCCTCACCCTGACCGCGTGCGGTTCCGATGACGCGTCGGGCACGGTGGTTCGGATCGGCACCACCGACAAGGACAAGGCTTTCGAGGTCTTCGAACAGAAGGCGAAGGAGCAGGGCATCACGCTGAAGGTCACCAATTTCTCCGATTACAAGCAGCCGAATACGGCGCTGTCGCAGAATCAGATCGACCTCAATCTGTTCCAGCATCTACAGTTCCTCGGCCAGTACAACGTGGCGAGCTCGGACACGCTCACCCCGATCGGCTCGACGTACATTGTGCCGCTGGGGCTCTACTCGAAAAAGCACAAGACACTCGCCGATATCCCGGCCGGTGGCGAGATCGCGATCCCCAACGATCCGACCAACCAGGCGCGCGCACTGTTCGTGCTGCAGGCCGCCGGGTTGCTGAAGATCACCGGCACCTCGGCCCAGCCGACCCCCGCCGACATCGACAAGAGCGTATCCAAGGTGCGGGTGACACCGGTGGATGCCGCCCAGACCGCGCTGTCACTGCCTTCGGTCGACGGTTCGGTCATCAACAACACCTTCCTCGAGCGTTCGGGCGTCGACCCGAAATCGGCGCTGTACAAGGATGATCCGAACAATCCCGCCGCCGAGCCCTACATCAATGTGATCGTCAGCCGGGCTGCGGACACAACGAATCCGACCTATCTGAAGCTGGTCGAGATCTGGAAAGATCCGGCGGTGGCCACCGCGCACGCCGAGACCACCAAGGGCACCGCGGTCGCGGTGAACCGGCCCGGCGCCGAGCTCGAACAGATCCTGGACCGGGTGCAGCAGGGCATCCGCACCACCAAGTGAGCACACAACCCGCCGCCGTCGAATTCCGTTCCGTCACCAAGGTTTTCGGCAGCGGCGACAATCGGCACACCGCACTCGACGGCATCGACCTGCGGATCGAGCCGGGTGAGATCTTCGGCGTCATCGGCTATTCCGGCGCGGGCAAGTCCACGCTGGTGCGGCTGATCAACGCGCTGGACAAACCGACCTCGGGCACCGTCACGATCTCCGGCACCCCCATCACCGGGGTGCCGGAGTCGGCGGTGCGCCGGTTGCGCCGCGATATCGGCATGGTGTTCCAGCAGTTCAACCTGTTCCGATCACGCACCGCCGCGGGCAATATCGAGTATCCACTGAAGGTGGCGGGCTGGAAACGGGCCGAGCGCAAGGCCCGCGTGGCCGAGTTGCTCGAATTCGTCGGGCTCACCGACAGGGCGCGCGCCTACCCCGATCAGCTCTCCGGCGGGCAGAAGCAGCGGGTCGGGATCGCCAGGGCGCTGGCGACCTCGCCCTCGCTGCTACTGGCCGACGAGGCCACCTCCGCCCTGGATCCGGAAACCACGGCCGAGGTGCTGCGACTGCTGAAGAAGATCAATGCCGAGCTCGGGGTGACCATTGTGGTGATCACCCACGAGATGGATGTGATCCGCGCGGTTGCCGACCGGGTGGCGGTGCTCGCCGAGGGGCGGATCGTCGAATTGGCTGCCACCTTCGATGTTTTCGCCGCACCGCGGGCCGCGCCGACACGGTCGTTCGTGGCGACCGTGCTGCACAACCGGCCCGACGCGGCGGAGCTGGATCGGTTGCGGAAGCTGCACGGCGGCCGGTTGGTCACTGTCGACATCGACGATCACCACGGGATCGGGGCGGCATTGGCCGCCGCTACCGCCGCCGACGTGCGTTTCGAGATCGTCTACGGCGGGGTGAGTACGGTGCAGGACAAGACTTTCGGCAGCGTCACCTTGGCGCTGCACGGGCCCGATCCCGCGCTGGATCGGGCGGTCGCCGACCTGGAACGGAAGGCGGGCTGATGGAGACCAACTGGGAGAAATTGCGGCCCACGCTGTTCGAGGCGATCGGGACCACCGTTTATCTGGTCGGCGTGACGTTCCTCGTCGCGGGGGTGATCGGGCTGGTGCTCGGCACCGCGCTCTACACGACCCGCAAGGGTGGACTGCTGGCGAACGGGCCGATCTATGTCGTGCTCAATGTGTTCGTCAATGTGGTGCGCCCGATTCCGTTCATCATCCTGCTGGCCGCGCTCGGCCCGGTCACCCTGGAGGTGGTCGGCACCACGATCGGCTCCGAGGCGGCGCTGTTCGTGATGATCGTCGCGGCCTCGTTCGGGATCGCCCGGATCGTGGAGCAGAACCTGGTGACGGTCGATCCCGGGGTGATCGAGGCCGCGCGTGCGGTGGGCGCGGGACCGCTGCGGATCATTCTCACGCTGCTCATCCCGGAAGCGCTGGGGCCGTTGATTCTCGGCTACACGTTCGTGGTGATCTCGATTGTCGATATCTCCGCGATGGCGGGCACTGTCGGTGGCGGCGGGCTCGGTGATTTCGCCATCGTCTACGGATATCAGCAATTCCAGTGGCAGGTCACGATCGTGGCGGTGCTGATCATCATCGCCGGTGTGCAGGGTGTGCAGTTCTTCGGCAATTGGCTCGCCAGGAAAGTGCTGCGCCGCTGAATCCAGTAGTGGGGCGGGGGGGTTGAGGCCCGGCCGCCAAAGGGGGTTGTTTGTGTTTTGGGGTGGTATCCGCCCCGGAGTAGCGCGCCCCACCCCGGGCCGCCCCCCCCCCGGCCGGCAAACCAGGCGCGCGGATGGCGACCAC
>NZ_JBHZBG010000002.1:71777-511338 GCF_042754695.1 Nocardia sp. NPDC059195
GTTACGTTGGGGGGGGGTTCTTTAAATCTGCGGGGGTGGGGTGGGTGTTTTTTTCTGCGGTATTTGGCGCCCATGTATAGGGCGCCCCCGCTCAACCCTGTTGGGCCCGGGTAAAAGCCCCCCCGCCCCACTACTGGATTTGTCTAGATGTTCGCAGTGCAAGCCGCCAGGATGACGCTCGCCGCACGCGGCGACGCCGAACCCGGATCAGGAAACGGTGCCGCGCTGATGCCGAGCACATCCACCGCGGAGCGCTCGGCCGCGGCCAGGGAGTGATCCCACGCCCAGCCGAAGCGGTAGTCCGCGCCCTGCGCCACCGCACCGCAGGCATTGCGGAACTCGACGACGACCTGGCAGTCCCGCACACCGCACTCATCGAGCGCGGCCTGACTCGCCGCCGCCCAGCTGCCGTAATTCACCGCCGAGGCCACCACGGCCTGACCCGCCGACAATGCCAGCGCCCCATAGAGATCACCCGCCGCGGCCTGGAATCCACCGTCGCGCGACACAGCGGTGTACCCCGGCACCTCAGCGATGGCCACACCACTGGCCCCCGCGGCAGCAGGCCCAGCGTTCACCACGGTGAATGCCGCCACCGCGGACATGGCAGCCACACCAAGGGCATATTTGCCCACAACAGACATCAGAGATTCTCCCCGTCGAAATACCGACTCCGCGCCTCGAAGCCGACCAATCACGAACGGCCGCCCACTCCCCCGGAAATAGCTTTCCGGAATCGCCACGACGACCACTCGACGAGCCCCATCAGATCGCCGAGACATCCCCGGCAACAACAGTTCTCGCAGGTAGTAACGCCCGATTCCTCCCGAACCGCCCGTCCGCCACAGACTAACAACACCCTCCGACAAGTAGCGGCGCCCAGCAATCCACCTGGTTCGGAAGGCCGACCCCGAGGATGGGAACCAGGCTCGATCCGCTGTGCGACGCGACCTCCGGTATTCACCTGGCGGACTGTGGAATCGCGATCGAAGGCCCCGGCACCGCGGCTGTTCGGGGGTGCGGTGCCGGGGCCGGAGGTGCGGGTTGTCGGGTCAGGCCGAGCGGATACTGTCCAGGTCGAGGTAGGGGTGGCGCGGGATTCTGGTGGTGGTGGTTCGGGGGGCGGGGCCGGTGTGGAAGCTGCGGGCGATCATCGAGGAGCGCAGTTGCCACAGGCCCGAGGATTGGGCTGGGTCGAGGCCGGTGAGTTGGGCTACCCGGCGCAGGCGGTAGTCGACGGTGTTGGTGTGGATGTGGAGCAGGCGCGCGGTGCGCTGGCGGTTCATGTTGTTGGCGATGTGCACGCGCAGGGTTTCGTAGAGCTCGGGGTGGTTGTCGAGGGGGGCGAGCAGTTCGCCCAGCCGGGCGCGGCCGGGGCCGGGGCGGGTGAGCTGGTATTCCAAGGCCAGGTCGCCGAAACGGTAGAGCCCGGGGGCGCTTTCGAGACGCTCCACCATGTCGAGGAGTTCGTGGGCACGCTGGGCCGCGTCGGGGATCTCCTCGGTGGTGGCGGGCACCAGAGCTGCCGTGATGTCGACGTGGGCGGCCCGCGCCAGCGCCTCGACCAGTGCGTCGAGCTGCTCGTCGACCAGCAGATCAGCCGGGATCAGCAGGGTGCCGCCGTCGACCGACAGCAGCGACAGCACCAGCTCACCGCACCTGTGCGCCAACGACGTTTGCACCCGGCGCAGCTTGCGCCTGGCCACCACCGCACCGTTCACACGCGGATCGCGCTCGTCGGGATGCGCGCCGATCGACAGGGCGAGCACCGAATACGCGTCGGCGACGGTGATGCCGACCTCGCGCGCCATGGTGACGGTCGACTGTCCGGCCAGCAGCGCCGAGGTGAGGGTGTGCACGGCCGTGTGATGTTCGCCGACGGCCTCGCGGTGCTCGCGGACATAGGAACGAGTCACGGTGGTACACAACAGGTCCGAGATCTCGACGACCCGGCGGAAGCCGTGGATCAGGCCCGCGCGGTCGGCGTCGGCCACCTCGTCGCAGACCGCGTCGAAGGAGAGCCGGAAACCCTCATGGAATGCGTGCAGGATCGTGTCGATCGGCACGCCTTCGCGCGCCCAGCCCGCCGCCGACACCGCGAGCCGGTTCAGTTTCACCTCCTCGTCGCGGCCGTCCAGCATTCCGCCGACGATCTCCAGACACATCCGGGTGACCGAGGTGACGTCGCCGGCGATCGCATCGCCGGGTAGCGTCCGGCAAGTCGCGACATTGTCGACGAAATGGCCTACCAATCGGCTGGTCATCGTCCGGACGTCGCGCAGCGGCTGCCACAGGGCCGTCTCGTCCAGTGGGATCGTCATCGTCGACTCCTCCTCTACACCCCGGCACCGCCGGTAGTGGTCGCGCTTGGCGTGATGCCGGCCGATGTGATGGCCTACACTTCGGTTTCTCCGTGATCATGACTGTAGGGTGAGCGACCGCTCACCTTCTACTCTTCTTTCCGCCGAGGTCCATAGATGCCCCCGCAAGCCGATAAGCAGCGCAAACGCCCCAAGCAGGACCGGGCGAAAGAGACCAGGACCCGCATTCTCACGGTGTCCGCTCATCTTTTCGGCAGCCGCGGCATCGGCAATACCTCGACCAACCGGATCGCCACCGAAGCGGGCATGAGCATCGGCACCCTGTACCGGTACTTCAACGACCGCGACGAGATCGTCAAAGAACTCAACGACAGCCTGTTCCTGCAGGTAGAGGAGCGCTACGGCCAGCTGCTCACCGCTAGCTCAGGCCAATCCGCCCGCGATGCCGTGGTCGATCTGATCCGCTCCGCCGTCGACATCCTCGTCGCGAACGGGCCCCTCGTGCGCGCCCTCGTCGCCGATCTGCAGTTCCACGGCAGCGGCATCCCCGAATTCGAACCCCGGCTGCGGATGCTCATCAAGCTCTACATCCTCCAGTTCATCGGCCCGATCAAACATGTCGACATCGACGTCATGGCCTTTGTCGTACTCAACGCCGGCTTCGCCACCGCGTTGCGTTCGGTCGAACTCGATGACGTCGAGCTCGAAGCCATCATCGCCGGCACCGCCGACATGATCAGCGCCTGGATCGACACGGTCGCGGCAGCCGAAAATGCTTAGCGCACAACGACAAAGGCCCGGATCCTGCGTGAGGATCCGGGCCGTTCGCTACGCGACGATCAGCGCGCGTTCGCCGTGCAGATCACCTTGACGGTCTCGGCGCCACTGAAGTTGGACGAACCGAAGTTGGCCAGACGCGCGGTCGGGGTCATCTCCGAGAGCCGGTCGTAGGCAAGGCGCTCGGCCTCGGCCCTGGTCGCCGCGGAGGCTACCGCGATGCCCTCGTTGCTCTCGACAAGCACCCCACAACCGTTGGCCCACGAGAGAAACACCTCGCAGTCGGCCGCACCGCAGGCCTCGATGGCCTTGGCCTCGGCATCGGCGTAGTTCGCCTGGTCGACACTCACGCCGTAGACCCACTCGTCGCTGCTCACCGCGATCGACGCGTGCAGGCTCTGCGCACTCGCCGAACCGGCACCGAACACCGACCCGGCCGCAAGACCCAACGCCGCCACGGCGAAACCGGCCTTACCCATGAAACTCATTCGAAAGATCTCCTCGTGAAAGCTGTTCCGGAAGTCCGGAACCTTCAAGATCATCACCGATCGCCCGGTGATAGCCAACCGGACCCGGAAACGTCACACCGGCAACAGTCGACACATAACCGCAATATCCGGACAGTGCTCAGCGCCCGAGGCGAAGACGACGCAAGCCCGGACCGATGTGCGGTCCGGGCTTGCGCAGTTACCGTGCGGATCAGCTCGCGTTGTCGGTGCAGAGCGTGTTGATCACGCGACCGCCGGCCAGCTGCGACGAGCCGACGTTGACGAGCAGGTTCTGCGGGGTGCCCTCGGTCAGCGCGAGGTAGGCCTCCCGCTCCGCGTCGGCGCGGGTCGGTCCCTTGCCCCAGGCGATGAACTGATCGTTGTCCACCAAGGACAGGCACCCGTTCGACCAGGTGACCTCCACGAAGCAACCATCCGCGGCGCACTCTTCCAGCGCAGCGGCCTCGGCCTCGGCACGCGTCGGATAGTTGATCGACCGACCGAGATTCGTCCAGTTACTGTCGATGGCCATCGCGCCCCACTGGTCGCCCGCCGCATTCGCCGAACCGGCGCCCAGCAGCGACCCGGCCGCAAGACCGAGCGCCGCAACGGCGAGGCCGGCCTTACTCATGAAGTTCATTCGAAAGATCTCCTCGTGAAAGCTGTTCCGGCAAGCCCAGAACCTTCAAGATCATCACCGATCGCCCGGCGATTGCCGACCAGAGCGTCGAACATCACACCGAGACCCCTCGACACATAACTGCAACAAAACGGGCCCGGATCCATGCAGGATCCGGGCCCGAGATGTGCGGTGCTAGACCGTGAAGCCGAGGGCGCGCAGCTGTTCGCGGCCGTCGTCGGTGATCTTGTCCGGGCCCCACGGGGGCATCCAGACCCAGTTGATCTTCAGGTCCTCGACCAGACCGCTGCGCACCAGCGCGTTGCGGGACTGGTCCTCGATCACGTCGGTCAGCGGACAGGCCGCCGAGGTGAGCGTCATGTCGAGGGTGCAGATGTTCTCCTCGTCGACCGACAGGCCGTAGACCAGGCCGAGGTCGACGACATTGATGCCGAGTTCGGGGTCGACGACGTCGCGCATCGCCTCTTCGAGGTCTTCGATGTGCTGGATCTGTTCGGCCGTCAACTCGACCTCGACAGCCGCGACGGCTGTGCCTGCCTCGGCGGCTTCCGGGATCTGTGCGGTATCGGTGCTCTCACTCATGTGGCAGACTCCCCATTTCCCATCGGTGCCTTGGTTTCCTCGGCCGAACTGATCTGCACGACAGCGTCTTTGAACGCCATCCACCCGAGCAGCGCGCACTTGACCCGCGCCGGGTACTTGCTCACACCGGCGAGGGCGATGCCGTCGCCGATCATGTCCTCGTCGCCTTCGACGGTGCCGCGGCTGGAGATCATCTCGCTGAACGAGTCGACCACCTTCAGCGCCTGCTGCACCGGCAGCCCGATCACCTGATCGGTGAGGATCGAAGTGGCGGCCTGGCTGATCGAGCAGCCCTGCCCGTCGTAGGAGACGTCGGCGACCTCACCGGCGTCGTCGATCTGCACGCGCATCGTCACTTCGTCACCGCAGGTCGGGTTCACGTGATGCACCTGCGCACCGAACGGTTCCCGCAGCCCGCGGTGGTGCGGGTGCTTGTAGTGATCCAGGATCACTTCCTGGTACATCTGCTCCATACGCATGTTCTATGCAACCCCGAAGAAGCTCTTGGCCTTCCGCACGGCGGCAACCAGTGCGTCGACCTCGTCGAGTGTGTTGTAGACGGCGAACGAGGCACGCGCGGTGGCGGCGATACCGAACTTGCGGTGCAGCGGCCAGGCGCAGTGGTGTCCGACCCGGATGGCGACACCCTGGTCGTCGAGGATCTGGCCCACGTCGTGGGCGTGGATCCCGTCGACCACGAACGACACCGCGCCACCGCGATCGACGTTCTCGGTGGGCCCGATGATCCGCACACCGTCGATGCCGGACAGACCATCGAGCGCGGCACCGGTGAGCGCGTGCTCGTGGGCCGCGACGGCGTCCATGCCGAGGTCTTCGAGATACCGCACCGCGGCGGCCAGCCCGACCACCTGCGAGGTCATCGGCGTGCCCGCCTCGAAGCGCTGCGGCGGCGGCGCGTAGGTGGTCTTCTCCATGGTGACGGTCTCGATCATCGACCCACCGGTGATGAACGGCGGCGTCTCTTCCAGGAGCGCACGTCGGCCGTACAGTCCGCCCACGCCCATCGGGCCGAGCATCTTGTGGCCGGAGAACGCGGCGAAGTCGACACCGAGTGCGTGGAAGTCCACCGCCATGTGCGGCACCGACTGGCAGGCGTCGAGCACGACGAGCGCGCCGACTGCCTTTGCCCGACGGACCAATTCGTCCACCGGAGCCACCGCGCCGGTCACATTCGACTGGTGGCTGAACGCGAGAACCTTTGTCGCGGGCGACAGTTCGAGCGAATCCAGGTCGATGCGGCCGTCGTCGGTGATGCCGTACCACGTGAGCGTGGCACCGGTGCGACGCGCGAGCTCCTGCCACGGAACGAGATTCGCGTGGTGTTCGAGCTCGGTGATGACGATCTCGTCGCCGGGGCCCACCTTGTAGGGGAACCGGGCGTCACCGAACGCGTTGGCCACCAGGTTCAGCGACTCGGTCGCGTTCTTGGTGAACACGATCTCGCCGGGATCCGCGCCGACGAAGCGGGCGATATCGGCGCGTGCTTCCTCGTAGGAGTCGGTCGCCTCCTCCGCCAGCTGATGCGCACCGCGGTGCACGGCGGAGTTCCGGGTGAGCAAGAACTCGCGCTCGGCGTCCAGCACCTGCAGCGGACGCTGCGAGGTGGCACCGGAATCCAGGTACACCAACGGTTTCCCGTCCCGCACCGTGCGGTGCAGGATCGGGAAGTCGGCCCTGATCCGGGCCACGTCGAGGGCTGGCACCGTAGCGGTCATGTCAGGCTCCAGCGGTCGCGGACGTAAAACGCTCGTAGCCGTTCGCGTCGAGTTCCTCGGCCAGCTCGGAGCCACCTTCGGCGACGATCTTGCCGTTGACGAACACGTGCACGAAGTCGGGCTTGATGTAGCGCAGGATGCGGGTGTAGTGCGTGATCAGCAGCACGCCGCCCTCTTCGCGCTCCTTGTAGCGGTTGACGCCTTCGGAGACGATGCGCAGCGCGTCGACGTCGAGGCCGGAGTCGGTCTCGTCGAGGATCGCGATCTTCGGCTTGAGCAGACCCAGCTGCAGGACCTCGTGGCGCTTCTTCTCGCCACCGGAGAAGCCCTCGTTCACCGAACGGTCGGCGAAGGCCGCGTCGATATCGAGCTCCTTCATCGACTCCTTCACCTCCTTGACCCAGGTGCGCAGCTTGGGGGCCTCGCCGCGCACGGCGGTGGCGGCGGTGCGAAGGAAGTTCGACATCGAGACGCCGGGGACCTCGACCGGGTACTGCATGGCCAGGAACAGGCCGGCGCGGGCGCGCTCGTCGACCGACATGTCGAGCACGTTCTCACCGTCGAGGGTGATGGTGCCCTGGGTGACGGTGTACTTCGGGTGGCCCGCGATCACGTAGGACAGCGTGGACTTGCCCGAGCCGTTGGGGCCCATGATGGCGTGCGTCTCGCCCGACTTCACAGTCAGGTTGACGCCGTTGAGGATCTGCTTGGACTCACCCTCGGGGGTGGTGATCTCGGCGTGCAGGTCCTTGATTTCCAAGGTGGTCATCGAATTCGAATCCTTCGTGGGAAGTAGGTGAGTCAGATACCGACAGTGGCGAGTTCGGCCTCGATGGCCGCCTCGAGCCGCTCCCGGACCTCGGGGACCGTGACCTTCTGGATGATCTCGAAGAAGAAGCCACGCACCACCAGGCGGCGGGCGACGTCTTCGGGAATGCCGCGAGCGCGCAGGTAGAACAGCTGCTCGTCGTCGAAACGGCCGGTGGCGCTCGCGTGTCCGGCACCGGCGATCTCGCCGGTCTCGATCTCCAGGTTCGGCACCGAGTCGGCGCGCGCGCCGTCGGTGAGCACCAGGTTGCGGTTCGCCTCGTAGGTGTCGGTGCCCTCGGCGGCCGCGCGGATCAGCACGTCGCCGATCCAGACAGTGCGAGCGTCGCCCTTGGCCGAGGCCGGATCGCCCTGCAGCGCACCCTTGTACAGCACATTGGACTTGCAGTTGGGCTCGGCGTGATCGACCAGCAGACGCTGCTCGAAATGCTGGCCCGCGTCGGCGAAGTACAGGCCGAACAGCTCCGCTTCACCACCGGGACCGGCGTAGCGCACGGTGCCGGACAGGCGAACCAGGTCACCGCCGAGGGTCGCCGACACGTGGCGCAGGTTCGCGTCACGGCCCAGCTTCAGGTGATGCGCGGTGACGTGCACGGCGTCTTCGTTCCATTCCTGGACCGCGACGACGGTGAGCTTGGCGCTGTCACCGAGCACGAATTCGACGTTCTCGGCGAAGGTTCCGCTGCCGCGCTGGTCGATGACCACGGTGGCGACGGCGAAGTTGTCCAGGCGCACCTGCAGGTGACCGTAGGCGGTCTTGCCCTCACCGGGACCGGTGATGGTGACGGTGACCGGGTCCGAGACCTCGGTTTCCGGGCCGACGGTGATCACGGTCGCCGATTCGAAGCCCGAATAGGCTTGGGCGGCAACACGATCCGCGGGGGTACCGGCCTGTCCGAGACGAGAGTCGGTGCGACCCACCGTTTCCACGGTGACTCCGGCGACCTCGCTCACCTCGACGGTGGCTACACCATCGGCAACGGCGGTGCCGTCGTGCAGGCCGCGCAGGCGGCGCAGCGGGGTGAACCGCCACGCCTCGTCGCGACCCGACGGGATCTCGAACTGGTCGACGTCGAACGAGGTGAAGACCTCGCCCTTGTTGACCGCGGCGCCCGCGCCAGGGTTCTGGGTCGGCGTCTCGAGCGTCGACATCAGCCCACGGCCCCTTCCATCTGCAGCTCGATGAGCCGGTTCAGTTCCAATGCGTATTCCATCGGCAATTCCTTGGCGATCGGCTCCACGAAGCCGCGCACCACCATCGCCATCGCCTCGTCCTCGGTGAGGCCGCGGCTCATCAGGTAGAACAGCTGCTCCTCGGAGACCTTCGAGACGGTCGCCTCGTGACCCATCGTCACGTCGTCCTCGCGGATGTCGACGTAGGGGTAGGTGTCGGAGCGGCTGATGGTGTCGACCAGCAGCGCGTCACACTTCACGGTCGACTTCGACCCGTTGGCGCCCTTGTTGATCTGGACCAGACCGCGGTACGACGCGCGACCGCCGCCACGCGCCACCGACTTCGACACGATGGTCGAGGAGGTGTGCGGGGCCAGGTGCAGCATCTTGGCGCCGGTGTCCTGGTGCTGGCCGGGGCCCGCGAACGCGACCGAGAGGACCTCGCCGTGCGCGTGCTCGCCGGTCATCCAGACCGCCGGGTACTTCATGGTGACCTTGGAGCCGATGTTGCCGTCGACCCACTCCATGGTGGCGCCCGCCTCGGCCTTGGCCCGCTTGGTGACCAGGTTGTACACGTTGTTCGACCAGTTCTGGATGGTCGTGTAGCGGCAGCGGCCGCCCTTCTTCACGATGATCTCCACGACCGCGGAGTGCAGCGAGTCGGACTTGTAGATCGGGGCTGTACAACCCTCGACGTAGTGGACGTAGGCGTCCTCGTCGACGATGATCAGCGTCCGCTCGAACTGGCCCATGTTCTCGGTGTTGATCCGGAAGTAGGCCTGCAGCGGGATGTCGACGTGCACGCCCGGCGGCACGTAGATGAACGAGCCACCCGACCAGACGGCGGTGTTGAGCGCGGAGAACTTGTTGTCACCGGCGGGGATGACCGAACCGAAGTACTGGTGGAAGATCTCCGGGTGCTCCTTCAACGCCGTATCGGTGTCGAGGAAGATGACGCCCTGCTTCTCCAGGTCCTCGCGGATGGAGTGGTAGACGACCTCGGACTCGTACTGCGCCGCGACACCGGACACCAGACGCTGCTTCTCCGCTTCCGGGATGCCCAGCTTGTCGTAGGTGTTCTTGATGTCCTCGGGCAGGTCTTCCCAGCTCTCGGCCTGCTTCTCGCTCGAGCGCACGAAGTACTTGATGTTGTCGAAGTCGATGCCGCCGAGGTCCGAACCCCAGTTCGGCATGGGCTTGCGGTCGAAGATGCGCAGCGCCTTGAGGCGCACGTCGAGCATCCACTCCTCTTCGCTCTTCTTCGCCGAGATGTCGCGGACGACGGCCTCCGACAGGCCACGTTGCGCACTGGCGCCTGCCACATCGGAGTCGGACCAGCCGTAACCGTAGGTGCCCAGCGAGGCGATGGTTTCGTCCTGGGTGAGCGGTTGCACCTGGTCGGTAGAGGTCGTCATTCGGCACTCCTTCCGGAGTCGTTCGTTCGTCCCGCTGCGGGCTGTGCAGCGGATGGGATCTTCGGCACCGCGACCAGCGGTACGTGGGTGGTGCAGGCGCAATCGCCGTTGGCGATGGTCGCAAGTCGCTGCACGTGGGTGCCGAGCAGGTCGCGGAAAGCGTCCAATTCGGCGGCGCACAGCTGCGGGAACTCCTCGGCGACGTGGGCCACCGGGCAGTGGTGCTGACAGATCTGCACACCGGCGCCGACCTGACGGGTGGTGGCGGCGAAACCGGCCTCGGCGAACGCTTCCGCGATCTCCTCCACCTTGGCTTCGATCACCGGTGCGGTGTGGTCGGCGACGGGCTCGATGCCGTCGACGATCACGCGAACCCGCTTGCGCGCGAATTCGGCGATCGCGGCGTCGCCACCGATCTCGCCGAGCTGGCGAATCGCCGCACCGGCCAGATCGTCGTAGGCGTGGCCGAGATTGCCCCGGCCCGCCGCGGTGAGCTGGTACTGCTTGGCCGGCCTGCCGCGCCCTTTCTGCTGCCACGGCGCCGAGCGGTTCGCCCGAGCCTGGCCCGCGTCGATGAGCGCGTCGAGGTGCCTGCGCACCCCGGCGGGCGCGAGACCGAGTTCGGTGCCGATCGCCGTCGCGGTGATCGGCCCCTGCTCCAGCAGCAACTGGACGATAGCCGCCCTGGTCTGCCCTTCGTGTGCGGTCGCCGCGGGGACAGCAGACGACCGAGTGCCGGTCGTCTTACGACCGTCACTTTCCACGTCTGTCCGCAAACCCACGGTTTTCACAACACCAGTGTGGCGGAATTGCTTCCCTAAATCTAATAAGGGTCACCTGACAAAGGGTGCCCTGACCTGCGATGAAGATCATCGGGACGCCCCCTCACCCGATAAAACCCCAGGTGCGGCCCTTTCGAGCCGATCGCCGACGCTCAGCCAGGTGACCCATCGCACAGGTCTTCCACCGCGACCGCCTGGCGGCAGGCACCGCCGCGCCCGGCGCCGGACAGCGCGTCACCACGCTCTCACGGCGTTGCTCGCGAGCGATCTTCGCACCACATCGTAGCGATCGGCGGTCCGGGTGCGCGGTGGCGAACGAGGCGGTCGGGGGCCGTGGTCTGGCACGATGGCAGGGTGTCGAACCCGCTCACACCAACGTGTGTCCGTCATCCTGATCGGCCTACCGGACTCGCGTGTACGCGATGCGGGCGGCCCGCCTGTCCGGAATGCCTGCGCCCGGCTTCGGTCGGGCAGCACTGTGTCGACTGTGTGCGGCAGGGGCAGCGGGACGTGCGGCCGGTACGGACCGTCAGCGGGGCACGCCAAGGCGGGGCCGTGCCCTATGTGAGCTACGGGTTGATCGCGGTCAATGTGCTGGTCTATGTGATCACCGCGGCGCAGGCCGGAAGTCCGATGGACAACTATCGCGGATCGTCGGTGTTCCGCGAGTTCGTCCTGGTCCCGCTGCTGGTGGCCGACGGCGAGTGGTGGCGACTGCTCGGATCGGGGTTCCTGCATTACGGCGCGATCCATCTGCTGGTCAACATGTTCGCCCTCTATGTCGTCGGTCGCGACCTCGAGCAGGTGCTCGGCCGGGTCAGGTATGGGTGCGTCTATCTGGTTTCGCTGCTCGGTGGGTCGGCGGCGGTGATGGCGCTGTCGGACTCGGTGACGGCGACGGCCGGTGCCTCCGGCGCGGTATACGGCCTGTTCGGCGCTGTCACGGTGACGCTGATCCGGTTGCGGCAGAGCCCGACGCCGATGTTGGTGGTCATCGGTGTGAATGTGCTGATCAGTTTCTCGATCCCGGGGATCTCGCTGTGGGGCCACCTCGGCGGTCTGGCCGCGGGCACGTTGAGCGCGCTCGGCATCCTGTTCGTGCCCGGCTGGCTGTCGGCCCGCGATCAGCAGTCCGCCCAGCGCATCGGCTGGGCGACATTGGGCACGGTCGCGGTGATCTGCGTGGCCGTGATCATCGCCGCCGTACTGTCGCTGCGCTCACAGCCGGTATTCGTCGGACCACCTGCCGTGACCGCGCCGACGCCCGTCGAAGCACCAAGGTAGTTCGCTGCGACCGTGCGTAACCGGCCGACGAGCGCTGTCGCCCTGCACCCATTGGGCGCACCTTCACCTTCGCTCCCGCTGTGCGCGAATGAACCCTGCCGGGTCCGCGCACACTAGGCTCTGACTTCGTGGCGGTACTGGAGGGCGCGGCGCGCAAGACACTGGCGTTCGGGCGGCGAGCTCTCGGGCTCGACGTGTCGACGCCCGATCACACCGTCGCGGTGCTGCATCGCGACGAGACCGAGGTCCCCGGGCTCGACAAGCGCGAACGCGCGCAATTGGACCGGATCCGGCTGATGGGCGCGACCGGCACGGTGCTCATGGCGATCGCGGCCCTCGGGATCGGCGCCCAACCGGTGCATCAGAACCCGGTCTCGGGTGTGCGGGTGCTCGGTATCTTCGCGCGAGCGCACACCGGGTCACTCGCGATGTGCATGTTCGGCACCGCGCTGGTGATCGGGGCGTGGTTGCTGCTGGGGCGGTTCGCGATCGGTGGCCTCGCGGGATCACCGTTGCACCGGCTGACCCGCTCGCAACTGGATCGCACCCTGCTGCTGTGGATCATCCCGCTGTCCGTGGCTCCACCGATGTTCAGCAACGACGTCTATTCCTATCTGGCGCAGAGCGAGATCGCCGCCCGCGGGATCGATCCGTATTCCGAAGGGCCGGTCGCCGGACTCGGGATCGACAATGTGCTGACCAACAATGTGCCGACGATCTGGCGTGATACGCCCGCGCCGTACGGTCCGCTTTTCCTGTGGATCGGCCGCGGGATCGCGGAACTGACCGGAGAGAACATCATCGCCGGCGTATGGGCACACCGGTTGCTGGCGTTGGCGGGGGTGGCCTTGATCGTGTGGGCGCTGCCGCGGTTGTCGGTGCGGTGCGGGGTGGCGCCGGTAAGTGCGTTGTGGCTCGGTGCGGCCAACCCGCTGGTGCTGCTCCACCTGGTCGGCGGCGTGCACAACGACGCGATGATGCTCGGCTTGATGCTCGCCGGTGTCGAGTTGACGCTGCGCGCGATCTACGGCGAAGGAGGCAGACCCGACCCGCTGATGGCAACGAATCGACCACCTTTCGACGCCCGCGCCTACGGCCTGCTGATCTGTGGCGCCATAGTGATCACCCTGTCGTCCTCGTTCAAACTCACCTCGATCATCGCGCTCGGCTTCGTCGGGATGGCGCTGGCCAGGCGTTGGGGCGGCACCTTCACGGCCGTCGTCAAGTCTGCGGCGATGTTGGGCGTCATTGCTGTGGCGACAACGCTTTTCATCGGATTCATCAGCGGGCTCGGCTTCGGCTGGGTCCATACCCTGGGAGTCGCGGGCGCGGTGCGCAGTTGGATGTCACTGCCGACCATTGTCGGGATCGTCACAGGATTTGGCGGCGTACTGCTCGGCCTGGGCGACCATACGACCGCACTGCTGTCGATCACCCGCCCGATCGCGGGGGCGGTGGCGGCCTTCATCACCGTCCGCATGCTCGTCGCCACCGGCCTGGGCCGACTCCATCCGGTCGGCGCGCTCGGTGTCTCCCTCGCGGCGATCGTGCTGCTGTTCCCGGTGGTCCAACCCTGGTACCTGCTGTGGGCGATCGTGCCGCTGGCCGCGTGGGCGACTCAACCCGCGTTCAGAGTCCCCGCCGTCGCGTTCTCGGCGATACCCTCGATGCTGACGATGCCGCGCGGCGCGGAGTTCCAGGTTTTCCAGATCGTCGGCGCCGCACTGGCGGCCGTGGTGTGCTTCGCGCTGTTCTTCGCGCTCACCCGCCACACCCTGCCCTGGCGGGCACAGTCGGGGGTGTCGGCTCCGTCACAGGAGGCCACGCCTTACCGTGTGACAACGTGAGGGAGCGCAGCGAGCGAACCAAGGGCACAGCACCTTTTGGCGCGACGGAGCCGAGTGTCAGGCAGGCGCGGTCGTGACAAGTCGCCCTGGACCCGCCGTGAGCGTCGACGGTGTGGTCAAGCGCTATGGCGAGACCACCGCAGTAGACGGTCTCCGGTTCGACGTAGAGCCCGCCCAGGTGTTCGCTCTGCTCGGTCCCAACGGCGCGGGCAAGACCACCACCGTCGAGATGTGCGAAGGCTTCGTGCGCCCGGACGCGGGCACCGTCCGCGTCCTCGGCCTCGACCCGATCGCCGACTCCGAACAGCTGCGCCCACGCATCGGCGTGATGCTCCAGGGCGGCGGCGCCTATCCCGGTGCCCGCGCGGGCGAGATGCTCGACCTGGTCGCGGCCTACTCCGCCGATCCCATCGACCCCGACTGGCTGCTGTCGACGCTGGGCCTGCAGGACAATCGCCGCACCCCCTATCGTCGCCTGTCCGGTGGCCAGCAACAGCGGCTCGCCTTGGCTTGCGCGCTCGTCGGCAAGCCCGAGATCGTGTTCCTCGACGAACCAACCGCCGGGCTGGACGCCCAGGCCAGGCTGATCGTCTGGGAACTCATCGACGCCCTGCGCCGCGACGGCGTGAGCGTCGTGCTCACCACGCACATGATGGACGAGGCCGAACAGCTCGCCGACCAGCTCGTCATCATCGATCACGGGCAGATCGTCGCCCAGGGCACCCCCGCCGAGGTCACCGCCCACGGCGCGGCAGGCCAGCTGAGGTTCTGCGCACCGCCGAAACTCGACCTGAAACTGCTCACATCGGCTCTGCCGGAAGGCTTTTCGCCACGCGAGACGACGCCGGGCACCTATCTCGTCGAGGGTGAGATCAACCCGCAGGTGCTGGCCACCGTCACCGCCTGGTGCGCCAGGATGGACGTGCTGGCCACCGACATCCGCATCGACCAGCGTCGCCTCGAAGACGTCTTCCTCGAACTGACCGGACGGGACCTGCGCGGATGAGCGAGACCACCAGCCGTTTCCTGCCCGGCACCTTCACGCCCGACCCGCGTCCCGCCACGCGTACCGCGATGCTCACAGCGCAGACCGGGCTCGAGCTGAAACTGTTGCTGCGCAACGGCGAACAGCTGCTGCTCACCATGTTCATCCCGATCACCCTGCTCATCGGGCTCACCCTGCTGCCGTTCGGCGACCTCGGCGAGCACCGGGTCGACCGGATCGTGCCGATGGTGATGATGACCGCGGTGATGTCGACCGCGTTCACCGGCCAGGCCATCGCCGTCGGCTTCGACCGTCGCTACGGCGCCCTCAAACGGCTCGGCGCAACACCGCTGCCCCGCTGGGGCGTGATCGCGGGCAAGTGCGCGGCCGTGCTGATCGTGGTGGTGCTGCAGGCGATGCTGCTGGGTGCGATCGGCGTCGCGCTGGGGTGGCGGCCGGGCATCGGCGGACTCGCCCTCGGCGCGCTGGTGATCGCCCTCGGCACGGCCACCTTCGCGGCGATGGGGCTGCTGCTGGGCGGGACGCTCAAGGCCGAGGTCGTGCTCGCGCTGGCCAATATCTTGTGGTTCATCATGCTCGGCATCGCCAGCCTGGTGCTCGTCGGCGACACCCTGCCCACCGCGCTGACCGTGATCGCGCGGCTCATCCCGTCCGGCGCGCTGGCTTACGCGCTGGACACGGCCCTGTCGGGATCGATCGACTGGTTCGGGGTGGCGGTGCTCGCGGCGTGGGGCGTGGTGTGCGGGTGGCTCGCGACCCGGCTGTTCCGCTTCAGCTGACGTGACCAACGACGCACTGTAGTAGCCCTGGTATCAGCGCCGAATTCCCGGCCGGTACCATTCCTGACGTGCTGTATCGCGCCTTCGTTGGCCTCGTCGACCGGCTGCCGCTCCCCTCGCTGCGGGTGCAGCGGCTCATCGCCATCGCGGTGATCCTCAGCCAGGCGGGAATCTCGGTGACCGGCGCGATCGTTCGCGTCACCGCCTCCGGCCTCGGCTGCCCGACCTGGCCGCAGTGCTTCCCCGGCAGCTTCACCCCGATCGGGGTCTCGGAAGTACCGGTCCTGCACCAGACCGTGGAGTTCGGCAACCGGCTGCTCACCTTCGCGGTGACGCTGTGCGCCGCGTTGATCGTGCTGGCCGTCGTCCGGGCGCGCAGGCGCAAGGAAGTTCTGGTCTACGCCTGGCTGATGCCCGGCGGCACCGTGGTGCAGGCGATCATCGGCGGGATCACCGTGCGCACCGGGCTGCTGTGGTGGACCGTGGCCGTGCACCTGCTCGTCTCGATGGTGATGGTGTGGCTCGCGGTGGTGCTGTACGCGAAGATCAGCGAACCCGACGACGGCATCGAGACCGTCCAGGTGCCCGCTCCCCTGCGCTGGCTCACCGCGCTGTCCGGCGTGGCGCTCGCGGGTGTGCTCATCGCGGGCACACTGGTCACCGCGGCCGGGCCGCATGCCGGCGACAAGAGTATCGAGCGGCAGGTCGAGCGACTCGAGGTCGAGATCGTCACGCTCGTGCACCTGCACTCGCAGTTGCTGATCGGCTACCTGGCGCTGCTGATCGGGCTCGCCTTCGGCCTGTACGCCGTCGGTATGTCGGCGGCCATCCGCAAGCGCTTGTTCGTGCTGCTCGGGCTGGTACTGGCGCAGGCGCTCGTCGGCATCGTCCAGTACTTCACCGACGTACCTGCCGCGCTCGTCGCGATCCACGTCGGTGGAGCCGCGGCCTGCACCGCGGCGACCGCCGCACTGTGGGCATCGCTGCGTACCCGCGAGACGATCGACGCGCCCGCCTTGTCACAGACTTCCGCGCGCTGAGGCCTGACACCTCGGACAACGAAAAAGCCCGCGTCGCAGTGCGATTCGCGGGCTTTCTCGTCAGTGGTCGTCAGGCGCCTGCGAACAACTTCGAGTTGCGCGCCTTGGGGAACTTGGTCTGACGGGCGACCCAGCCGGCCATCTTGGCCCAGTGCGACGCGGCCGGGGTAACGACCGAGACCAGCTCGCGGTTCCACTCGTCGGTCTCGGCGAGACCGTCGACGCGCTCGACAATCGCCTTCGCGATCGCCATATCGCCGACTACCCGGTCGCCGAGGATGCCGTCGGCACCGACCAGGGTGATCCGCACGCCCTGCTTGCCCATGTACTGCAGCACGGCCGTGCCCGAACCACCGTGCTCGGCGACGAACTTCACGATGGACTTCTCGACCTCGGCCGGCACCTTCACGGCCTCGGGGGCGGCGGTTGTACTCATGGAGGCGAGTTTACCGGCCGGTAGTTTCCAGTCCAGCCCCGAGTGGTCTGGAACACGAGGTGTAGAAAGAGAACTCATGCGCGCGATTCAGGTTTCCGAGCACGGTGGTCCCGAGGTCCTGCAGTACGTCGAGGTGGCAGACCCGCAGGCCGGACCGGGTCAGCTGCTGGTCGAGACCCAGGGTGTGGGTGTCAACTACATCGACATCTACTTCCGCACCGGCCAGTACCCGCAGGCGACGCCCTACCTTCCCGGCTCCGAGGGCACCGGCATCGTGGTGGCGATCGGCTCGGACGTCACCGAGTTCTCGATCGGCGACCGAGTCGCCTGGGCGTCGGCGCCCGGCAGCTACGCCGACATGGTCGCGGTCGACGAGGCCGTCGCGGTGAAGGTGCCCGACGACGTCGACCCCGCCGTCGCGGCGGCCGCCCTGCTCCAGGGCATGACCGCGCACTACCTGACCGAATCGGTGTTCTCCCCCGAACCCGGCGACCCGGTGCTCATCCACGCGGGCGCGGGCGGCGTCGGCCTGCTGCTCACTCAGATGGCCGTCGCGAAGGGCGCCAGGGTGATCACCACGGTCTCCACCGACGCCAAGGAGAAACTCTCCCGCGAAGCAGGCGCCACCGACGTCCTGCACTACGGCGACGACCTCGCGGCCCGAGTCCGCGACCTCACCGACGGCATCGGCGTCGCCGCGGTCTACGACGGCGTCGGCGCCAGCACCTTCGAAGCGAGCCTCGCCTCGCTCCGCATCCGCGGCACCCTCGCCCTCTTCGGCGCGGCCAGCGGCCCGGTCCCACCCTTCGACCCCCAGCGCCTCAACCCCGCCGGTTCGCTGTGGCTGACTCGCCCGTCCCTGGGCGCATACACCCGCGACCGCACCGAATTCCTCTGGCGCGCAACGGATGTCTTCGACTGGATCGCCGCAGGAACAGTGAACCTTCGCATCGGCGCCACCTATCCGTTGACCGACGCGGCCCAGGCGCATCGCGACTTGGCCGACCGCAAGACCACCGGCTCGATCGTCCTGCTGCCCTAGCCGGCGGAGGCCGGGCACTCTGGTGCCCGGCCTGCGGGCCTGGTCCGGAAACAACAGTGGCCGGGCAATCACTGCCCGGCCACTGTTCGCGAATGTCTTACAGCCCGATGAGGCTGCCCACCGTGTCCCAGCCGAGCACCGAGTCGACAGCCAGACCACAGAACACCACCGCGAGGTAGTTGTTCGACTGCAGGAACAACTTCAGCGGCTTCACCGGCTCACCACGGCGCACCCCGGCGTAGAGCTGGTGCGCCATCAGCAGGAACCAGGCACCGGCCACCAGCGCGACCGCCGCGTAGATGGCTCCCGTCGCGGGCACCAACGCCATCGTGGCGAGCACCGTCAACCAGGTGTAGATGACGATCTGCTTGGTCACCACCTGCTCGGTAGCGACCACCGGCAGCATCGGCACACCGGCCGCGCGGTAGTCCTCCTTGTAGCGCATGGCCAGCGCCCAGGTGTGCGGCGGCGTCCAGAAGAAGATCACCGCGAACAGCACCAGGGCGGGCCAGCCGATATCGCCGGTCACCGCGGACCAGCCGACCAATGCGGGCATACACCCGGCCGCGCCGCCCCACACCACGTTCTGCGAGGTCCGGCGCTTGAGGCCCTTGGTGTAGACGAAAACGTAGAACAGGATCGTCGCGACGACGAGCGCGCCGCTGAGCAGGTTGGCCTGCCACCACAACCAGGCGAAGGAGATCGCGCCGAGCACGACGCCGAATACGAGCGCGTGCGAGGTGGGCACCGCGTCGCGGGCGAGTGGCCGCCGTGCGGTCCGCTTCATCACCTTGTCGATGTCGGCGTCGGCGACACAGTTGAGGGTGTTGGCACTGGCCGCGCCCATCCAGCCACCGAACAGGGTGACCAGGATGAGCCGGATATCGACGGTGCCACGGTCCGCCAGCAGCATCGTCGGAATGGTCGCGACGAGCAGCAGCTCGATGACGCGTGGCTTGGTGAGCGCGATGTAGGCAAGGGGCTTGCGCACTATCCGCGCGGCGAGACTGTCGCCCGCGATGCGGTCGGCCAGCGCCGTCGACGAAGTTCCGTGCGCACCGCTATTACCCGGCTCGTGACCGATCCGCACTGTTTCTCCTCGCACGCTGTGCTTCGCTTCGCTTCGCATCCGGTAATGGAACGAGCAGCGCGCGGCTGCGGCGCGGCCACTACTACAGAGGATGGTAGACCCACTCACCTGCCGCTCCACGCCAGACCCCCGCCACCGTGGGCGCGGTCACTACGCCCGGCCACTGCTCATCGCGGGCCCACGTGGCGGTGAACCCGCACCGACGCGCAGGTGAACGCCCATCGCGCGCGCCGCGGCGATGGTCGATACCGCACACCGCCGGTACGCGGGGATCCGAACTAGACTCATCGCCAGGGTTCGCGCCAATCCGGTGTAGCGGCACCACTAGGGTATTCGGTGAACATCGGTACGCATCCCGGCCGCGTGCGACCCGCTTCGATCATCATCGCCGCTGCCAAGCTATCGCCGTCGACGAAACCTAGGTCAGGAGAACCACGGTCGTGCCAGTCACAGACGACATTCGCGCCCTCACTCAGCGGAACTACCCCAGCGACTGGACGGACATCGACACCAAGGCCGTCGACACCGCCCGGGTACTCGCTGCCGACGCCGTGCAGAAGGCGGGCAACGGGCACCCCGGCACCGCGATGAGCCTCGCGCCGGTCGCCTACACCCTCTTCCAGCGCACGATGCGCCATAACCCGGCAGAGCCGCGCTGGGTGGGTCGCGACCGGTTCGTGCTGTCCTGTGGGCATTCCAGCCTCACCCTCTACATCGAGCTCTACCTGGCCGGTTTCGGCCTGGAGCTGACCGATCTCGAGCAGCTGCGCCAGTGGGACTCGCTCACCCCGGGTCACCCCGAATTCCGCCACACCGACGGCGTCGAGATCACCACCGGCCCGCTGGGTCAGGGTCTGGCCTCGGCGGTCGGCATGGCGATGGCCGCGCGACGTGAGCGCGGGCTGTTCGATCCGGACGCCCCCGAGGGCACCAGCCCGTTCGACCACTTCATCTACACGATCGCCTCCGACGGCGACCTGCAGGAGGGCGTCACCGCCGAGGCCTCCTCGATCGCGGGCACCCAGCAGCTGGGCAACCTCGTGGTGATCTACGACGACAACGAGATCTCCATCGAGGACGACACCGACATCGCCTTCACCGAAGACGTGGCCAAGCGCTACGAGGCCTACGGCTGGCAGGTGCAGATCGTCGAAGGCGGCGAAGATGTGGTGGCCATCGAGAAGGCCCTCGACGCGGCCAGGGCCGAAACGTCCAAGCCCTCGATCATCATCCTGCGCACCATCATCGGCTTCCCCGCCCCGAACAAGATGAACACCGGTGGCGCGCACGGCGCCGCGCTCGGCCCCGACGAGGTCGCCGCGGTGAAGAAGGCGCTCGGCTTCGACCCGGAGAAGTCCTTCGACGTCGACCCGGCCGTCATCGAGCACACCCGCAAGGCACTGGCCCGCGGCGCCGAAGCACAGGCGAAGTGGCAGCAGAGCTTCGACCAGTGGGCCGAGGCCAACCCGTCGAACAAGGAACTCTTCGACCGCCTGCAGACCCGCTCGCTGCCCAAGGGCTGGACCGAAGCACTGCCGAGCTTCGAGGTCGATCCCAAGGGCATGGCCACCCGCAAGGCGTCGGGCAAGTTCCTCGCCGCGGTCGCCGACGAGCTGCCCGAGCTGTGGGGCGGTTCGGCCGACCTGGCCGAGTCCAACAACACCACGATGCCCGGTCAGGCGAGCTTCGGCCCCGAGTCGATCTCCACCGGCGCGTGGAAGGCCAACCCGTACGGGCGCACCCTGCACTTCGGTATCCGTGAGCACGCGATGGGCTCGATCCTCAACGGCATCGCACTGCACGGCCCGACCCGCCCCTACGGCGGCACCTTCCTCGTGTTCAGCGACTACATGCGCCCGGCCGTGCGCCTGGCCGCGCTGATGCGAGTGCCCGCCATCTACGTGTGGACGCACGACTCCATCGGCCTCGGCGAGGACGGTCCCACCCACCAGCCGATCGAGCACCTGGCCGCGCTGCGCGCGATCCCCGGCCTCAACGTGGTGCGCCCGGCCGACGCCAACGAGACCGTCCACGCCTGGCGCACCGTGCTCGAGCGTGACTCCGACGAGCACACCTCGCACTTCTCGGTGCACGAGTCGCCCCATCAGGACGGCCCGTCCGCGCTGGCACTGACCCGCCAGGACGTGCCGACCCTGGAGGGCACCAGCTACGAGGGTGTCAAGAAGGGCGGCTACGTGCTGGCCGAGGCATCCACCGGCACCCCGGAAGTGATCCTCATCAGCACCGGCTCCGAGGTCCACCTCGCGGTCGCCGCGCGCACTACGCTGGAAGAGCAGGGCATCCCGACCCGCGTGGTCTCGATGCCGTGTGTGGAGTGGTTCGACGCGCAGGATCAGGGATACCGCGACGAGGTGCTGCCCCCGTCGGTGCGGGCCAGGGTCGCGGTCGAGGCCGGTATCGCGATGCCGTGGTACCGATTCGTCGGTGACGCGGGCGAGATCGTGTCCATCGATCACTTCGGCGCGTCGGCCGACTACAAGACTCTGTACCGCGAATTCGGTATCACCCCCGATGCCGTCGTCCGCGCGGCACTGCGTTCCACCGACAAGGTGAAGGGGTAAGACCATGGCACAGAACGAGAATCTCGCCGCGCTCTCGGCCGCGGGCGTCTCGGTGTGGCTCGACGATCTCTCGCGTGATCGCATCCAGTCCGGCAATCTCGCCGAACTGATCGCGACCCGCAGCGTCGTCGGTGTCACCACCAACCCGAGCATCTTCCAGGCCGCGCTGAGTGTGGGCCACGCCTACGAAGCGCAGCTGAAAGACCTTGCGTCCCAAGGCGCCGACGCCGACGCGGCGATCCGCACGATGACCACCGACGATGTGCGCGCCGCCTGCGACGTGCTCGCGCCGGTGTTCGAATCGACCGGTGGCGTGGACGGGCGTGTGTCGATCGAGGTCGACCCGCGATTCGCCTTCGACGCCGACAAGACCGTCGCCCAGGCGATCGAGCTGTGGAAGATCGTCGACCGCAAGAACCTGTTCATCAAGATCCCGGCCACCGAGGCGGGCCTGCCCGCGATCACCTCGGTGATCGGCGAGGGCATCAGCGTGAACGTGACGCTGATCTTCTCGGTGCCGCGCTACCGCGCGGTGATGGGCGCCTACCTCGACGGTCTGCGCAACGCCAAGATCTCCGGCCACGACCTGGCCAAGATCCACTCGGTCGCGTCGTTCTTCGTCTCCCGGGTGGATACCGAGATCGACAAGCGCCTCGAGGCGCTCGGCACCCCGGAAGCCCTTGCCCTGCGCGGCAAGGCCGGTGTGGCCAACGCTCGCTTGGCCTACGCCGAGTACCAGGACGTGTTCGACGGTGGCGCGCATACCTCCACCTACAACCACCTGGCCTCGCAGGGTGGCAACCGGCAGCGGCCGCTGTGGGCGTCGACCGGGGTGAAGAACCCCGACTACCCCGACACCCTCTACGTCACCGAACTCGTCGGCCCGAACACCGTCAACACCCTGCCGGAGAAGACGCTGCAGGCGTTCGCCGATCACGGTGAGGTGCTCGGCGACACGCTCAGCGGCCGTGGTGCCGAGGGCGCCCAGGTCTTCGCCGATCTGGCAGCGGCCGGTATCGATCTCGACGATGTGTTCGCGCTGCTCGAGCGCGAAGGCGTCGACAAGTTCGAGAGCGCGTGGGAAGAGTTGATCGAGGCCACCACCGGCGCGCTCGGCGTCGCGGCGGAGGGCAACTGACACGATGGCCGGCACAGCATCGACGGATCAGGCGGCGGGGCTGTGGCACAACCCGCTGCGCGACGAACGCGACAAACGTGTTCCCTTCATCGCGGGCCCGTGCTGCCTGGTGATCTTCGGTGTCACCGGAGATCTGTCCCGCAAGAAGCTGATGCCGGCCATCTATGACCTGGCGAACCAGGGGCTGTTGCCCCCTGGTTTCGCCCTGGTCGGCTTCGCCCGGCGCAATTACGCCGACGAAGACTTCGCCTCGGTGGTACTCGAGGCCGTGAAGAAGCACGCGCGCACCCCCTTCCGCCAGGAGGTCTGGGACCACCTGGCCGAGGGTGTGCGCTTCGTGCAGGGCAGTTTCGACGACGACGCGGCCTTCGCGACGCTCGCCGATACCTTGGCCAACCTCGACGAAACCCGGGGCACCGGCGGCAATTACGCGTTCTACCTGTCGATTCCGCCGAATATGTTCCCCGTGGTGCTCGATCAGCTCTCCGAACACCATCTGGCCCAGGCCAAACCCGAGCCCGACGGGTACACCCCGTGGCGGCGCGTGGTGATCGAGAAGCCGTTCGGCCACGACCTGACCAGCGCCAAGGAGCTCAATGCCCTGGTCAACCGGGTCTTTCCGGAGGAGCAGGTCTTTCGCATCGACCACTACCTCGGCAAGGAGACGGTCCAGAACATTCTGGCGCTGCGCTTCGCCAACGAGTTGTTCGAGCCGATCTGGAACGCCAACTATGTCGACAGCGTGCAGATCACCATGGCCGAGGACATCGGATTGGGTGGCCGCGCAGGCTATTACGACGGCATCGGCGCCGCGCGGGATGTCATCCAGAATCACCTGTTGCAGCTGCTCGCGCTGACCGCGATGGAGGAGCCCACTTCCTTCGAGCCGATGCAGCTCACCACCGAGAAGATCAAGGCCCTCTCGGCCACCAAACTCGTTGCGCCGCTGGATGAGACGACCGCGCGCGGGCAGTACACCGAGGGCTGGCAGGGCAGCGAGCACGTGGTGGGCCTGCATCAGGAAGAAGGCTTCGATCCGCAGTCGCGGACCGAGACCTACGCCGCGCTCACCCTGCATGTGGAGAACCGGCGCTGGGCGGGTGTGCCGTTCTATCTGCGCACCGGAAAACGCTTGGGCCGCAGGGTGACCGAGATCGCGGTGGTGTTCAAGCGCGCGCCGCACCTGCCCTTCGACCAGACCATGACCGAGGAACTCGGCCAGAACGCGCTGGTCATCCGGGTGCAGCCGGACGAGGGCATCACCTTGCGCTTCGGCTCGAAAGTCCCGGGCTCGGGCATGGAAGTACGCGACGTGAACATGGACTTCAGCTACGGCGAGGCGTTCACCGAGTCCTCCCCCGAGGCCTACGAACGGCTGATCCTCGACGTGCTGCTCGGCGTGCCGTCACTGTTCCCGGTGAACGCGGAGGTCGAATTGTCCTGGCGCATCCTCGATCCCGTGCTCGCACACTGGGCCGCGGGCGGCAAACCCGAACCCTACGAGGCCGGTACCTGGGGTCCCACCTCGGCCGATGAGATGCTCGCGCGCAGCGGGCGGGAATGGCGGCGTCCGTGATCGTCGACATGCCCGACACCAACACCGTCGATGTCGGTAAGCGAATGGTGCAGTTGCGCGAGACCAACGGCGTGATCACCCAGGGCAGAGTGCTCACCCTGGTGGTCTGCACCTTGGACTCCTCCGAGGCCGAGGACGCGATCGACGCCGCCAACGACGCCAGCCGCGAACATCCCTGCCGGGTGATCGTGTTGGCCCGCGGTGACCGCGACGCCGAGACCCGCCTCGACGCCCAGATCCGCGTCGGTGGTGACGCCGGTGCGGCCGAGGTGATCGTGCTGCGCCTGCAGGGCGCGCTGGTGAACCACGAGAGCAGCGTCGTGACCCCCTTCCTGCTGCCCGACACCCCGGTGGTGGCGTGGTGGCCGCGTGGCGCGCCGGAGTACCCGTCGATGGACTCGGTGGGCAAGCTGGCCAAACGCCGCATCACCGACGCCACCTACGCCCCCGATCCCCAGGTCGCGATCAAGAAGCGCCGCTTCTCCTACGCGGCCGGTGACACCGATCTGGCATGGAGCCGCATCACCTACTGGCGGGCCCTGCTGGCCGCGGCGCTCGACGAGCCACCGTTCGAACCGGTCACCTCGGTGACCGTGTCGGGCCTGGCCTCCGAACCCGCACTCGACACCCTGGCCGGCTGGCTGGCCTCGCGTCTGCACTGCCCGGTGATCCGCAAGACCGGAGAGTTGAAGGTCCTGATCCAGCGCGCCACCGATTCGATCGCCATCGAACGCCCGCAATTAGGAAGGACGGCAACGCTGACCCGCACCGGCGAACCCGACCAGCGGATCGCGCTGGCACGCCGGGAAACTCGCGATTGCCTCGCCGAAGAACTGCGCCGGCTCGACGCCGACGAGATCTACGCCGAGGCGCTCGCCGGAATCGAGAAGGTGACCTATGAGTGAGCATATCGACAGCCACGACGACCTCGGTGCCGAATTCCCCGCCAACACCATCGAGATCCACGACGACGCCGACCTGCTCGCCGACGCGGCCGCCGAACGCTTCGTCGACGTGATCGTCGCCGCCCAGGCCGAACGCGGCAACGCCTCGGTCTCGCTCACCGGCGGCAGCGACGGCATCCGCCTGCTCCAACGTGTCCGCCAGTCCCCCGGCGACATCGACTGGTCCACCCTGTACGTCTACTGGGGCGACGAGCGTTTCGTCCCCGTCGGCGACAAGGACCGCAACGAACTCCAGGCCCGCGAGGCGCTCCTGGACTTCGTCCCGCTGAACCCGGCCCACGTCTTCCCGATAGGCCCCTCCGACGGCCCCTACAGCACCCCGGAGGAAGCCGCCGCCGCCTACGCCCAGCTCGTGCACACCGAACTCGACGAACGCGGCGAGTTCGACCTCACGGTCCTCGGCATGGGCCCCGAAGGCCACATCGACTCCTTGTTCCCGCACTCCCCCGCGGTGCAGGAGACAACGGATTACGTTGTCGCCGTTCACAATTGCCCGAAACCCCCGCCGACCAGGGTCACGATGACCCTGCCCGCGATCCACCGCTCCCGCCACGTGATGCTCGTGGTCAGCGGCGAAGCCAAAGCCGCCGCGGTAGCCGCCGCGGTAGGCGGCGCCTCCCCCGACGACATCCCGTCGGCAGGCGCGGTCGGCATCGAGTCGACCACCTGGGTGATCGATGAACCCGCGGCGACGGGTCTGCTGCTCGACGAGGATTAGCACGCTGAGCAAGCCCGGACCCGATGATCGGGCCCGGGCTTCGTCTGTCAGGTGACCGGGGTCAGGGAGCTCGCCCAGAAGCCGGCGTAGCGGCCCGCCCGACTGAGGAGTTCGTCGTGGGTGCCGTCTTCCGCGATGTGGGCGTGGTCGAGGAAGACGATGCGGTCGGCGCGGCGGACGGTGCGTAGGCGGTGGGCCACCATCACCACGGTTCGGCCTGCCATCAGGCGTTCGATTCCCGCGTGGACGGCGGCCTCGTTCACGGGGTCGAGGGCGGAGGTCACCTCGTCGAGCAGGACGATCGGGGCGTCCTTCAGCAGGGCTCGGGCGATCGACACACGTTGGCGCTCACCGCCGGACAGTGCGGTGCCGCCTTCGCCGACGTTCGTTGCCCAGCCGCCGGGGAGACGGGCGATCACCTCGTCGAGGCGGGCCGCGCTCGCGGCTGTTCGCACCTGTTCGTCGGTGGCGTCGGGGCGTCCGAGGCGGATGTTGTCTTCGATCGTGCCGTCGAAGAGGTAGACGTCCTGGAAGACGATGGCGAACTGGGCCATCAGCGTTTCGCTGCTGATGGAGCGCACGTCGACGCCGCCGATGCGAACCGTGCCCGCGTCGACGTCGTAGAAGCGGGCGATCAGTTGCAGAAGAGAGGTTTTACCCGCTCCGGACGGTCCGACCACAGCCAGGCGTTGTCCTTGGGGAACTGTCAGCGATACTTCGTCGAGCACCGCGCGAGTGCCGTGCCGGAAGGTGACGGCGTCGAAGGTCAGGTCGTGGGCTTGCGGCTGGAGCGGGGTGCTGGGTTCCGGCAAGGTCTCAGTCCGCAGGAGCGCATCCAGACGCACCAGTTCGGATCGAGCGCTGCGGAGTTGGCCGCCGATATCAGCGAGTGAGAGCAGCGGGTCGGCGCAGCGAGCGGCGAGGATCAGGATCGCCGAAAACTCCGCCGCACCGATATCTCCGCCGAGGGCGAGGTACGTGCCGAGTGCCAGTAGCACGGTGAACACCGCTTGCACCGCCAGCGAGAGGCCGAGGATTCCGGGCAGGGCCGTGAATGCTCGGCGGCGCGACAGGCGCGCGACTTCCTGTAGCGAATCGTCGAGCAGGTCGAACCGTTGCGCGGTCCGCCCTCCAGCCCGCAGAACCGGCTGGGCCTGCAGATATTCGATGACACGGTGCGCGGTGTCGTGGTCACGTTCGTGCCGCTGCGCGTCACCGACTGCCATCGCGCGCCCCGACCAGAGCTGAATCGCGGCGACGATCGGCACGGCGGCGGCCGCTGCCAACCCCAGCTGCCAGTTGAACGCGAACATCACGACGATGATCGTCAGCGGCGTCACGGCGGCGGAGATGAGCGGCGACATCAAATGCGCGATCACGCTCAACGCTTGCAGGACACCACGACTGGCCAGCACGGACACCTCACCCACCCGACCTGCCGTGTACCAGCCGATGGGCAGTCGGGCGAGGTGATCACCGAGTCGGTAGTACACACCACGCAGCAGTGTGGTCCCGACGCGGAAACCGGACAGATCGCTGCGGTATCGCAGTGCCGCGTAGAGAGCGACGGCACCACCCAGCGCGATCAGCCAGGGCCGGGCGTCGGCGGGATCGTCACCGAACAGCGCTCGCAGCACGGGAACCAGTAGCGCATAGGACAATCCCTCGGCGACCGCGGTCACGGTCATCAACGCGACGGTGCGCCGGACCGGTCCTGCGTACTCGGGTCCGAGCACGCGCAACAACATGCGAATCATCGTGGGTCTCCCTGTAGTTCCGCGGTCACCGCTCGGTGCGAGTGCCAGAAATCGGCGAACTTTCCTCGCCGGTCGAGCAGATCGGCGGGTCGGCCGCGTTCGACGATCGTGCCGTTGTCGAGCATCACGACCGTGTCGGCGTCGGCGATCGTCTCCAGCCGATGGGCGATCACGAGGATGGTCCGGTCGCGACCGAGCGACGCCAAGGCCTGCCGCACCGCCTGTTCGGTCTGTGGGTCGGCGAAGGCGGTCGCCTCGTCCAGAACCAGCACCGGCGCGTCGGAGAGCAGGGCCCGCGCCAGCGAGATCCGTTGCGCCTCACCACCGGACAAGGCCGCGTCGTCGCCGACCACCGTGTCGTAGCCGCGCGGCAACTCCAGGATGCGATCGTGGATATTCGCCAGGCGAGCGGCGCGAATCACGGTGTCACGGTCCGCGTGTGGGACAGCGAGGGCGATATTGTCCGCGACCGTCGCGCGCAGGAGTCGCACATCCTGGAATACGAACGACACCGTCCGGTAGAGCTCGCGACTACCGAGTTCGCGCAGGTCGACTCCGCCGAGGGAGACCGTGCCGTGGGTCGGGTCGAAGAACCGCGGCAGCAGCTGAACCAGGGTGGATTTGCCGCTGCCCGATGGCCCGACGAGTGCCGTGACGGTGCCGGGCTCGAGCACCAGGTCTATCCCGCGCAGCACTTCGTGTTCGGCGTCGTAACCGAACCGCACCCCACGCAGCTCCACCCGATGCCCCTGCGGTGCCCTCGGCCGGGTCGGCTCGGGCAGCGGCGCCTCGTCGAGAACATCGCGAATCCGGCCTGCCGCGCGCCGGGCAGCCTGGAGATCGTCGAAACCGTGCCCGAGCGCCGCCACAGGTGCGGTCAGGCCGATGCCGAGCAGCAGGAACGGCAGCAGATCAGCCGGGGCCATCGCACCGTTCGTGATCAGCACCGCACCGCCGATCAGCACGACCAACAGCACGAACGGCGGCGACAGCGCCACCTGCATGCCCGCCGCGATCCCCGCCAGCCCACGCACCATCCGCAGGAAGATGTCGGCGAAATCGTCAGTGGCCGTGCGGAATCTGCGATGGGCACGCTCGGACCCACCGAACGCCTTCACCACCGCGATGCCCTGCACGAACTCGACGACCGAGCTGGCGATACCACCCATGGCGGTATCGAAATCCCGCTGTTCGCGCAGCCGGGTGGGGGTCATCATCAAGGGAACGAGCGCGATGGCCAGCACGACCGGGATCAGGGTGATGAGGGTGAGCCGCCAGTCGACGGTGAGCAGATAGGCCAGCGATACCAACGGCACCACGAACGCGGACACCAGTTCGCCGGGCGCGTGGGCGATGAACGGGTGGACGGCGCTCACATCGTCGCCCACGATCTTCGCCAGCTCACCGGTGCGACGCCGCGCGAACCAGCCGATCGGCACCCGCGCCAGCTGATCGGCCAGCTGCCGCCGGAACGACAGCTGGACTCGATCGTCGAGCAGGTGCCCGATCGCCGAAGAGGCTGCGGTACACAGCAATCGGACCAGCAGGCCCGCCGCTCCGGTCAGCACGACGAGCCACACGTGAGCGCGATCGACCTCGCCGGGCGACAACAAGGTCCGACCCAGCTCGACTACGGCCAGCAAGGGGGTCAGCCCCGCGACGGCGCCGACGACCTGAAGGATCACCACAGCGCTGAAACTGCCGAGATACGGCCGGAGCAGCCTTGTCAGGCTCGTTGCCGGAGCCTGTTCGCCGATGGTGGTCATCGACGGGCTCCCGAACGCACAGCCAGGTGGCTGCGTAGATGATCGAGAATCTCCGCGCGAGCCGGTCGGGCGGCAGGGATCAGCCCCGACATGCTCAGAAAGCCGTGTGTCGCTTCGGGATAGCGGGTCAGCGTCACCTCGGCGCCGGCCTGCCGTAGACGATCGGCGTAGGCAGACGATTGATCCTCGAGCGGATCCAGCCCCGCGGACTGGATGAGCGTGGGTGCGGAACCGGCGAGGTCGTCGTGGAACATCGGCGATATCGCGCGCGCGTCGAAACCTTCGGGCAGCGCGATGCGTTGCACCGCACGGCAATTGGCGGGCGTCGCGGTGGGGCTGTCCGCGTTCTCGGTGAACGAGGGATACTCGAATACCCCGTCGGTCCAATCGAGTTGGGGGTTGATCAGTACCTGCGTCCGCAACTCACGAGTCTCGAAGGCGGTCAACGCCGCGAGGGAAGCCCCCGCACTGCTACCGAGCAGCGCGAGCCGAGTCCCGTCCGCACCCCACTCCCCCGCCCGCGTGACGAGTACCCGCACCGCATCCCGGGCATCCTCGACGGCCGCCGGAATCGGATGCTCCGGCGCGAGCCGATAGTCCACCGACGCCACCACGGCCGGACACTCGGCCGCCAGGTGACTCAGCAGCCAATCGTCCTGCTCGGGCACCCCGCTGATGAACCCACCACCGTGAAACGCAACGATCAACGGGAGCCCCGAACCCCCGTGCACCGGCCGATGCACCCGAACATTCAGCATGCGACCGGGCAGTTCGAGAATGTGGGCAGTACTGAGCGCACCGCGATCCGACCGACCGGTGATGAACGTCCCGAGAGCGGACCGACGCAACTTCTCCTGCGCCCCACGCCCCTCGACGACCTCTGCCGGGGTGATCGAATCCCAATCCGGCCCACGCTTCACTGCGGCCAACACCCGCATCCGAACAGGAACTCTGCCTCGCATGATCTGCCTCCTGGCGCTCGCGCACCACCCGTCTCCCGGCGATGTAGAGCTACCCTGACAGCCGCGGCCACCACTGCGCTTTCGGAAACATGCGGTCACTCTCGACGACCGGCTCGCGCGGCGACTCACGCCGCATTCGAGTCGTTCAAACCTATTTCCGGCAGATCATGATCAATCGCACAGCCGTCGATCGAATCCCCTGTCCGCCCATCCCCGTCCGGTCCCGCACCGGGGTGCACCGGGTAAAATGTCGGGCGATCGGTATGGCGGGGGACGCGAGTTCGCCGAACCGGGAACGCCACGGGTTGCCTGCCTCGGTGGTGTCGTGCCCCGTGCGCTGAGTTGCGCTTGGGCCGGGTGCGAGGTGCCGGCATGGGAAGGGAAAGGGTGATGGGTGGGTTCCACAGATTCATGGGAGGACGAGAGTTCGGGGTCACCCTTCGGTCCTCCGCTGGATGCGCTCGGGCCTGATCCTGCCGCAGTCGCGGGTTTGCACGAGCAGGCTCCGACTTCGTGGCGACCCGCTGGTCCGGAGCCTGCCCCGGAACCGATGATCCCGGCGCCACCGCCCCAGTTCCGGGCCCCGGCGGGGAATGAGCCGATGCGCACCGCCGGAGCCGATGGGCTGCCGGACTGGTCGGCCCCGGCACCCTCACGGCCGATTCAGCAGGATCGGCGTGAACCTCCGCCGCCGAGTCAGCGCGAACAGCATCGCGAACCCCCGCCGCATAGTCAGCGGGATCAACATGGCCGGCCCCCACCGCCCCGTCAGCGGGATCACGAGCCTCTGCCGTCCATTCAGCAGGAACCGAATCGCGAACCCTCACCGCCCAGTCGGGAAGATCGACTTCGCGAGCCTCCGTCGTCGTGGGATGACGACCCGATGGCCGCGATCTTCAAGCCGGGCAAGGTATCTGGTCGCCAGCAGTCGCAGTCCTCGTGGGATGAAGCCGACCTTTTCGATGACCTCTACAACGACAGCCGGACGAACACCACGCCCACCGATCCGTCGTCGAAATCGGGCCGCGGCAAGGTGGGAGTCATCCTGCTCGGTTCGGTGGCCACGATCGCGGTCGGCGTGGCCGCGGCGATGACCTACGTCGTCGTGCGCGGCCAGAACAGCGAACCGGAAGAGACGGTCGTCGTCGCCGCGACCAGCCCGCCGACCACGACGAGAAAGACGGCAGGGCCACTCGCCTGCGCCGACGAACAGCGCGGCACCCTGACCATCGGCCGCGGTCACGGTGACAACAACTCCGGCCCCGGGGTGATCCTCGGCTTCGAGTACGCGTTCTACACCGACCGCAACGGCGAGAAGGCACGGTCGTATGTGGCCCCCGAAGCCGACACCGTCGGTTCGGCCCCGATCATCCAGGACGGCATCGACAAGTACGTGCCGCTCGGCACCACCTACTGCGCCCAGATCAACCAGATCGGTCCGGACAGTTACGAACTCGACCTGACCGAACGTCGTCCGGGCGGCACATCAGCCGACGACCTGCTCTACACCCAGCTCATCACCACCACCGTCCGCGACGGGCGAACGATGATCGCGACGATTCGCGAACGGGGACAGTGAGATTCGGACCGGACACGGTCGGGCCCACTGAACGACGTGCCCTCCAAGCCGATTCGGCTTGGAGGGCACCGTCGTTCAGACAAATGGATGAAGCGATGTAGGCAGCGTCAGATCGTGCTTCCCACGGCGCCGCCGATGACGCCGCCGACAATGGCCGCTGGGACGCCGCAGGCGACAGCGCCGACAGCCGAACCGGCGGCGACCGTCGCCGCGAATGCCGCGCCCGCGGCCGGAGCAGCCATGACACCAGCCGTTGCCGCGCCCGCAGCGGTACCAGCGGCTACCGCGGCAGCAGGGGCGAGGGTGGCAGACGTGATCAACCCACCCGCCACGCCGCACACGACCGCTGCCGGCACACCGCCCACCGCCGCACCCGCCAGGGCACCCGCGGCGATCTTGTCCGAGCGACTCGGGTCGATACCGATCGACTTTCCGCCGGTGGCGATCGCGGCTTCGGTGTTGGCGGCAGCCGAGTTCACTCCGTCGAGAAGGTCTTCCGGCACCGCGTCGGGCACCGGCGAGGTGAAGTCGCCCAGACGCAGCGTGCGGTCCGGTGGGGCGATGGGAGCAACCGGCTCCACCGCTTGTGGTGCGTGCAGCGCACCGAGGTTGACCGGCGGCGCACTTTCATTGCTCGGCACCGTCCGGTGGCCCGGCGGGACAGCGTAGTCACCGAACGGGCCGGGCTTGGCCTCGCGCGGCACGGTGACGCCCGGCTGACGCGGGGTGGTGCGCGGCCCGAACGCGGCGTTCGGATCGTCGCCCGGCGCGGTGACGCCAGGCTGCACGGTGGTGGTACGTCCCGGCCCGACCACGGGTGTCGCGCCGCCGCGCTCGCCGGGCAGCGGCGGGGTGGCTGTTCCCGGTTCCGGTTTCGCCGGGTTCGGCGTTGCCGTGGTGGTTTTGGGCGCCTGCGTGTCGCTGGGTGCCAGGCTGGTCGATGTCGAACTCGCGACATCGGTGCCGGTGTTGGTGCAGGCGACAGCGAACATGACGGGAAGGATCCCTAATGCTGGTGCCGCGCGCCTCGCGATCACTCCTGCTTTGATTCTTCGGTGCTTGCCGGCCATTTCGAACTCCCCGCTTCTGATCATGTCGACATACGGCACCGTCACGGTGCCGGACGCGCCACACTAAACATGACCAATATGGCGCCGTCAAAACCTGGGTGCGGGTTGACAATCACCGAGTAATACCGGAGTTCGATTCCACAATGCCCTGCCACCAGCGGAATCATCACCCATCATGCAGGCGCACAAGGCCGACTGTGTCGTCACTCACTCCCGGTACTCGCCACGCCCCTACACCATTCGAGCGAACAGCCGAAAATCGGTGCCCAATTGCGGGCTGTCAGCCCAAAACCGCGCGCGGATCCGGGAGGTACATGCCGGCTTTGCCGCGCACGGTGCTCCACATGGCGAATCCCATCACGGGCGTATTCTGGGCGATCATCATCTGGCGGTTACCGAGGTCGATGACGGCGGGTACGACGACGGTGCCGAAACTCATCGCTTTGTTGGTGACGGCACCGAAGCTGGCCGGGTGAACTCGATCAGATATCAGTGCGGCGATCGCGCACGCACCGCCTTTCACCGCGAAGGCGCTCGGCCGGCGGATCGAGCGGGCGAATTCGTCTACCTGCCTGGTGAATCCGGCAACGGTGGCGGGTGAGATCTCACCCGCGTGGCCTACACAGACGGCCAGTTCGATCGGGTTCAGTGAACTCTTGATCACCGCGCCGACGCCGATCAGCGACAGCACCGGGCCCACCCAGTTCCGGCTCACCTGGAGACCGCCCATATTCATGTGGTGGGCGACAGCCGCCAGATAGGCCTGCACCGCCGCGCTCTCCTGCGGTGCGCCCGCCGACGGAGATTGCTGCGGCGCAGCATAATCGGGCTGGGGCGCACCGTACTGAGCAGGTGGCTGCTGGTACTGCGGTGGATAGTGCTGCTGCTGCGGGTACGGCTGCTGCGGCGGCGCCCCGAACGGCCCGGACTGCTGCGGATATCCCCACGGACCCCCTGGTCCACCTGGCGTAGTCATAGCCCCTCCTTCGCCCGTCCCATATGAACACCGGACACTACCGGCCACTCGAACCGCCCCACGCGCGAGCACCATCTACGAGATCGTCGTCTGCGGCCGACAAGCACACAGTTGCGCGCTTCTGACGGAAATAGCACGTCGTTCGTCGAGGATCACAGTAACTTTGTCGGCATGGGCGACGGTTCGGACGTCGACTCGACTGCGGGCGAGGAGTTGTTGCGGTGGCGCTGGGATCGCTTGACCTGGATGGGGCTTTTCGGGCCGCGATGGCCGGTCTCGCTGTGCCCGACCGGATCGACCCGATCGATACCATCGACGCCGCGTTCGGGCTCGAAGTGTTCGAATCGCAGGTCGCCAGTAGGCATCTCGATCTGGCGGCGCGGCGGTTGGGGGCCGCCCGGCAGGGGTTCTACAGCATCGGGTCCTCGGGGCACGAGGGCAATGCGGCGGTGGCGGCCGCGTCACGCGTCGACGATCCGGCGTTGTTGCACTATCGGTCGGCGGCGTTCTTCGTGCAGCGGTGCCGGCTGATTGCGGGCTCGGATCCGATTCGGGACGTGCTGCTGGGGGTTGTCGCGGCGGCGGCTGATCCGATCTCCGGTGGTCGGCACAAGGTGATCGGGAGTGCGGCGGCGTCGATCATTCCGCAGACCTCGACCATCGCTTCGCATCTGCCGCGTGCGGTGGGGTTGGCCTTCGCGTTGGATCGGGCTGCGAAGCAAGGGGTTTCGTGTCCGTGGCCCGCTGATGCGGTGGTGGTGTGCAGTTTCGGCGACGCGTCGGCCAACCATTCGACGGCAGTCGGTGCGGTCAACGCCGCCCTGCATGCCGCCCATCAGGGTGTGCCGATGCCGCTGGTGTTCGTCTGCGAGGACAACGGACTCGGCATCAGCGTGCCCACCGCGCCGGACTGGATCGAGCGCGCCTACGGTCCCAGGCCGGGACTCACCTACCTCGCCGCCGACGGTTGCGACCTGCCCGACGTTCTCGGTGCGGCCCAAGACGCGGTGTCTCTGGCACGGACCTGGCGGGTGCCGGTCTTCCTGCACCTGCGCACCGTCCGGCTCGGTGGCCACGCCGGGTCCGATGTGGAGTCCGCCTACCGCGGTGCGGCCGACATCGCCGCCGATCTAGCGCGCGACCCTCTCCTCGGCACCGCCCGATACTTGATGTCGGCGGGAATCGCCGATGCGGACGACCTGCTCGAGCGGTACACGCGGATCGGTGCCCGCGTGCGGGAGACGGCCGACGAGGTGGTTCACGAGGCTCGGCTCGATTCCGCCGCGGCCGTGATCGCGCCGCTCGCGCCGACTCACCCCCGCGCGATCCGCGACGACGTCACCCGGCCCGGCCCACGAGTTCCCCCGGTACAGGCGCCAGCCGACGAACTGCGTCGCGAGTCCGCGCCCCGACCGCCTGAGCCATCGAAGATGGCGGATCACACTCCCCGGATGACACTGGCGCAGGCCATCAATCACACGCTCGGCGAACTGCTCGCCCGAGACCCTGATGTGCTGGTATTCGGTGAGGATGTCGGCCGCAAGGGCGGCGTCTACGGCGTCACGAAGGGCCTCAGAAAACGCTTCGGCGCACGACGCGTCTTCGACACTCTCCTCGACGAACAGTCCATCCTCGGCACCGCGCTCGGCACCGGACTAGCCGGATTCATCCCGATCCCCGAGGTCCAATACCTGGCCTACGTCCACAACGCGGCCGATCAGATTCGCGGCGAAGCGGCCACACTGCAGTTCTTCTCGAACGGCCGGTACCGCAACCCGATGGTCCTGCGCATCGCCGGCCTCGCCTACCAAAAGGGTTTCGGCGGCCACTTCCACAACGACGATTCGCTGGCGGCGCTGCGCGATATCCCCGGAGTCGTCGTCGCGGTACCGGCGCGCGCCGACGACGCGGCCGCGATGCTACGCACCTGCGTGTCAGCGGCCCGTGTCGATGGCCGAGTGTGCGTGTTCGTCGAACCGATAGCGCTGTACCACACAAGAGATCTACATCCAGGCGACGAATCCTGGCTGGCCTCCCCCACCACCGACCACATCCCGATCGGCACCGCGCGCATCTACGGCGACGGCACCGACGTCACCGTCGTCACTTTCGGCAACGGCGTCCCGATGAGCCTGCGCGCCGCGAACCGCCTTGCCGCCCAAGGGATCCACACGCGAGTACTCGACCTCCGCTGGCTCAATCCCCTACCGACCGCCGATCTGCTCCAGCATTCCGAAGCCACCGGCCGGGTCTTGGTCGCCGATGAAACGCGTTGCAGCGGTGGGGTTTCCGAGTCGGTGTATGCGGCGCTGATCGATGCGGGCTATCGCGGTGCGCTCGCCCGAGTCACGAGTGCGGACAGTTTCGTTCCACTCGGTCCCGCCGCCGACACTGTCTTGCTGAGCGAGTCGGATATCGAAGAAGCCGCCGGTCGTCTTCTGCGCTGATCTCAGCTGGGTCCGCTACCGGTACCAGACACGCAGGCCGCCCCAGGTGAGGGAAGCGGCGAACTCAGGCGAATTTGATCTCGAGGCCGATGCCGAGGATCGCGATGAACCAGACGATGCCGACGAAGATGGTGATGCGGTCGAGGTTCTTCTCGACGACGGTGGAGCCGGACAGGCTCGACTGCACGCCGCCACCGAAGAGGCTGGACAAGCCGCCACCCTTGGCGCGGTGCAACAGCACCAGCAGCACCAACAGCAAGCTGGTGATCACAAGGAGGATATCGAGGAACAGCGACATGAGGTTCATCCTAGGTGGTGGAGGACCGACTGGTCTAACCAGGCTCGACGGCGACCAGATGTGAGACGGTGTGGGGGCCTGCGGAGTACTGGGCGACGGTCTGTTCGATCTCCTGGTCACGGGCGGTCAAGCGCACCTGGTGCTGGTGCATGTGCTCGGCCCAGGACCGGACGACGAAGGCTTCGACGAAGCGGTCGACGGTGCCGACATCGCGGTAGAGCCGCCATTCCATCGCGCCCGTGCGCTGCCGGGATCGCCCGACCATCGCCATCGATTCGGTGAAGGCGGCAACGTCGTGCGGTGGCACGTCGTAGCCGCGCATCACCAGGACGGGGCCGTCCTCGGGCTCGGGCTCGACCACGAGTTGCGGTTCGGGCCAGTACGCCGCCGGTGAGAGGTCGATCTCCTCGACGTTGTGCCGGATCGGCCACCACAGGGTGCTCACGGCACAGCACGCCAGCATCACCGCCGCGATCAGCAGCGCCGTCACGGCACCGTAGGCACCGGCGACCAGACCCCAGAGCAGGGAACCCATCGCCTGTCCGCCCATGAACACCAGCATGTACACCGACAGACCGCGGGCGCGGACCCAGGCAGGCAGGAGCAACTGCATGGTCGAGTTCAGCGTCGACATCGCCAGCAACCACGCCAACCCTGCCCCCACCAGCAGCACGAGTACCAGCACCACGTGGTGGACCAGCGCGGTCGCGACGGCGCCGAGCCCGAACAGGACCGCGGCGAACGCGAGTCGCTGGGTGGGGGTGAACAGGACCCGCAGCCGCGACAATCCGAGCGCACCACAGACCGCGCCGAGCCCGAGCGCACCGAGCAGCAGACCATAGCCCGATGACGACAGTCCGAGTCGATCGTGCGCGATCACCGGCAGCAGCGACCACACCGCGCTGGCGGGGGCGATGAACAGGATCGCGCGGAACAGCACCCGCTTGATCGCGGGCGCGGCTCGAATGAACCGGGTGCCTGCCTGCAACGCCGCGAGGGGCCGTTCGCTGGGTAGCGGGCTCGTTCGCGTCGGCCACTTCGACACCAGCAGCACCGCGACGATGCCGACGAACGACACCGTGTTGAACCCGAACACCACGGTCGGCCCGGCCATCGACACGATCACACCCGCCACCGCGGGACCGACGGCTCGACCGATATTGACGCTCATGCTGCCCAGCGCCGCCACCGACGTGATCTGGTCGCGCGACACCAGTTCGGGCTGAACCGCCTGCCAGGCGGGAGCGGTGAGCGCCTGCCCACAGCCCAGCAGGAACAGCAGGCTGAGCAGGACCGCGGGTGTGGTGTGGCCGGTGGCGGTGAAAACGGTGAGGGTGAGCGAGGCGAGCGCCATGCCCGTCTGCGCGCCGATCAGCAGCCTGCGCCGGTCGACCAGGTCGGCCAGCACGCCGGACGGGATCGACAGCAACATCACCGGCAGCGCGAGCGCGGTCTGCACGAACGACACCAGCGCCGCCGCGTTCGGCTGATCCACGAGGATCCACTGCGCGCCGACCGTCTGCATCCACGTGCCGAGATTCGACACGAGCTGGGCGATCCACAGCGCCCGGAACACCGGTGAACGCAACGGCGCCCAGGTCGAGATTCGCTCCGCCGCCACAGTACCCACCGGTCGAGCATATCCCTGGCGACCGTCATCCCCCGGTATGCGCTCCCCGGCCGAGACAGCGGCCCACCGTCGGCACGACCGTCGCGAAAGATCCTCGCAACCCGCTGGATACCTTGTGGTTCAAGACGATAGAACTGCGATTGGTCGACCGGCGCCTCGACGGCCAGCTCGTCGACGGCAGCTGCATGGGCGAAGTAGTTCCTACCGGATCGCGACCCGCCCCGGACATCGGCCAGCAGGGTGCGGGGCGGTCCGTACCATCGGCTCCATGCGGATATCACCTCGTCCTCTGGCCGTCCTGCTCGCACTGGTCGGCACGGCGGTGGCCGGTTGCGGATCACCCGACAAGGAACCGGCGGACGACACCGCCACGCCGATGGGCCACACCTACATCTCCACCGAGGTCGTTGGCGACAAGATCCCGGGCGGCGGCCCGATGACGCTCACCTTCAGCGACGGCCGGATCTCGGCGAACTCCGGCTGCAACGCCGCGGGCGGCACCGTCGACCTGAGCAACCACGTCCTGCACACCTCACCGCTGGCCAGCACCCTGATGGCGTGCCCGGGCGAACGCGAAGGCGTCGACGCCTGGCAGAACAACTTCCTGGAATCCGACCCCACCTGGCGCCTCGACGGTGATCGGCTGACGCTCACGGGCCAGTCCGTCACCATCCATCTCACCGACAAGAAGATCGTGAGCCCCGACAAGCCGCTGACCGGCACCGCGTGGGTGGTCACCACCATGCTCACCCCGGACGCGCAGATCCGCTCGGCCACGCTCGACCAGGTGAGCCCGAATCTGACCATCGGTGAGGGTGGCACCGTCAGCGGCACCGCGGGCTGCAACCGGATCACCGGCACCGCGGGCGTCGGTCCCGGCGACGCGGTGACCTTCGCCGTCGCCACCACCAAGATGATGTGCCCGCCGGAGGTGATGGAAGTCGAGCAGAACGTACTGCGCGCGCTCGACGGCCGAACCACCGCCACCATCGACGCCGACACCCTCACCCTGCGCAATGACAACGGCTACGGCCTCATCCTGCACGCGCGGTAGCACCACGAAAAAGCGAAGGGCCGGAAACCACGTGGTTTCCGGCCCTTCGGCGTTCAGTACCCGATCAGGGCAGCGGCCCGCCCGCGGCGATCGCCGACAGGGTGGCGAACTCGTCACCCTTGAGCGACGCACCGCCGACCAGCGCGCCGTCGATATCGGGCTGACGGATCAGCTCGCCGATATTCTTGGCGTTCACCGAGCCGCCGTAGAGCACGCGCACACCGGCGGCGATCTCCGGGGATGCCAGCTTCTCCAGCTCGCCACGGATCGCGCCGCACACTTCCTGTGCGTCGGCCGCCGAGGCGACCTTGCCGGTGCCGATGGCCCAGACCGGCTCGTAGGCGATGACGACCTGCGAAATCTGTTCCGCCGTCAGGCCTTTGAGCGAACCACGCAGCTGCTCGAGGTTGTACTCGACGTGCGTTCCCGCCTCGCGGACGCCGAGACCCTCGCCGATGCAGACGATCGGGGTGATCTCGTACTTCAGCGCCTGCTTGGCCTTGGCCAGCACGGTCGCGTCGTCCTCGTGGTGGTACTGACGACGTTCCGAGTGCCCGACCACCACGAAGGTGCAGCCGAGCTTCGCCAGCATCGGCGCGCTGATCTCGCCGGTGTATGCACCGGAGTCGTGCGCCGAGACATCCTGCGCACCGTAGGTGATCAGCAGCTTGTCGCCGTCGACGATCGACTGCACACTGCGCAGATCGGTGAACGGCGGGATCACCGTCACGTCGACCTTCGCGAAGTACTTCTCGGGCAGCGCGAACGCCACCTTCTGCACCAGCGAAATGGCCTCGAGGTGGTTGAGGTTCATCTTCCAGTTGCCCGCGATGAGCGGTGTACGTGTTGCCATCGCTCAGCCCTCCAGCACCGAAATACCGGGCAGCTCTTTGCCTTCCAGGTATTCCAGAGAAGCGCCACCACCGGTGGAGATGTGCGAGAAGCCGTCGTCGGGCAGGCCGAGGCTGCGCACGGCAGCCGCCGAGTCACCGCCGCCGACGACCGTGAACGCACCCTTGGAGGTGGCGGTCACGATGGCCTCGGCGACACCACGGGTGCCCGCGGCGAACGCGTCGAACTCGAACACGCCCATCGGGCCGTTCCAGAACACCGTCTTGGCCTCGGTCAGCAGCGCGGCGAACCGCGAGACGGACTCGGGGCCGATGTCCAGCCCCATCCAGCCGTCGGGGATCTCGGTCGAGGCCACGGTCTTCGACTCCGCGTCGGCCGCGAACTTGTCGGCCACCACGATGTCGACGGGCAGGTGCAGCACGTCGCCGAAGCGCTCGAGCAACGACTTGCAGGTGTCGATCATCTCGGCCTGCAGCAGCGAGCCACCGACCGGAAGTCCTTGCGCGGCAAGGAAGGTGAAGCACATGCCGCCGCCGATCACCAAGGTGTCGACCTTCGGTGCCAGCGCCTCGATCACCGCGAGCTTGTCCGAGACCTTGGAGCCACCGAGCACCACCGCGTACGGGCGGGCCGGGTCCTGAGTGAGCTTCTGTAGCACCTCGACCTCGGCCGCGACCAGCGTGCCCGCGTAATGCGGGAGCACCTGCGCGACGTCGTAGACCGACGCCTGCTTGCGGTGCACCACGCCGAAACCGTCGGAGACGAACGCACCGTCGTCGCCGACCAGCTCGACGAACGCCGCGGCCAGCTTGGCCCGATCGGACTCGTCTTTGCTGGTTTCGCGCGGGTCGAAGCGCACGTTCTCGAGCAGCAGCACGTCGCCGTCGGTGAGGCCTTCCGAGCGCGAGAGCGCGTCGTAGCCCACCACGTCACCGGCCAGCTGGACATTGCGGCCCAGCAGCTCGGCGAGCTTCGCCGCCACGGGGGCGAGGGAGAACTTGGCGTCGGGCTCGCCCTTGGGGCGGCCGAGGTGAGCCATCACGACCACCTTGGCGCCCGCGTCGACCAGTGCCTGAATGGTCGGCACCGAGGCGATGATCCGGCCGGGGTCGGTGATCTGACCGTTGTCGTCGAGGGGAACGTTCAGGTCGGAGCGCACGAGCACGCCGCGACCCTCGACACCCTCGGACAGGAGATCTCGAAGCGTCTGAACTGTCATGGTCAGAGCGACTTGCCGACGAGATCGACCAGGTTGGCCAGCCGGTTCGAGTAGCCCCACTCGTTGTCGTACCAGGAGACGACCTTGACCTGGTTGTCGATGACCTTGGTCAGCGGCGCGTCGTAGATCGACGAGTGCGGGTCGGTGACGATGTCGCTCGACACGATCGGGTCCTCGTTGTACTTGAGAATGCCCTTCATCGGGCCCTCGGCGGCGGCCTTCATCGCGGCGTTGATCTCCTCGATGGTGGCCGGCTTCGCCAGGGTCGCGGTGAGGTCGGTGACCGAGCCCGTCGGGACCGGAACGCGCAGCGCGTAGCCGTCGAGCTTGCCCTGCAGCTCGGGCAGCACCAGGCCGATGGCCTTGGCGGCACCGGTGCCGGTGGGGACGATGTTCAGGGCCGCGGCGCGGGCGCGACGCAGATCCTTGTGCGGCGCGTCCTGCAGGTTCTGGTCCTGGGTGTAGGCGTGAATGGTGGTCATCAGACCGTTCACGATGCCGAACGAGTCGTTGAGCACCTTGGCGATCGGACCGAGGCAGTTGGTGGTGCACGAGGCGTTGGAGATGATGTTCTGGCTGCCGTCGTACTTGTCGTCGTTGACGCCCATCACGATGGTGATGTCGTCGCCGGTGGCAGGCGCGGAGATGATGACCTTCTTGGCACCGGCGGACAGGTGGCCCTTGGCCTTCTCGGCGGCGGTGAAGATGCCGGTCGACTCGACGACGACGTCGACACCCAGGTCTGCCCACGGCAGTGCGGAGGGGCCTTCCTTGATCGCGAGCGCCTTGATGCGCTGCTCGCCGACCACGATGGTGTCGCCCTCGACGGAGACGTCCTGCGGCAGACGACCCAGGATCGAGTCGTACTTCAGCAGGGTAGCGAGGGTGTTGATGTCGGTGAGGTCGTTGACCGCGACGATCTCGATATCGGTTTCGCCGACGGCCTTCAGCGCCTCCACCGCACGGAAGAAATTACGTCCGATACGACCGAAGCCGTTGATACCTACCCGGACTGTCACGTTATCGCTCCTCAGCTTTCAAGCGGATTCATTCCGACCACAACCACAGTAGTGGCCACCACCACCCCACCGACAGCCACCTGCGGTTTATTGCACCCCCGGGCCCCACACCTCCAGGAGCCACCAGAATAAAGGGCAGAGCGGTCATTCATGACCGCTCTGCCCTAATCGTCGGATTCGCCACACCTTTCGGCGCGAGGAGTCTGTCGCGGTTCTCCGACTACGCGTCGTCGAGGAGTTCCGCGGTCACCGCGGACTCGGTATCGGGGATACCGAGGTCCTTGGCGCGGCGGTCGGCCATCGACAGCAAGCGCCGGATCCGGCCCGCGACAGCGTCTTTGGTCATCGGCGGCTCGGCCAGCTGACCGAGTTCCTCGAGCGAGGCCTGCCGGTGCTGCACCCGCAGCCTGCCCGCCGCGGCGAGATGCTCGGGAACATCGTCGGCGAGGATCTCGAGCGCCCGCTCCACCCGAGCTGCCGCCGCGACGGCCGCGCGCGCCGAACGACGCAGGTTCGCGTCGTCGAAGTTGGCGAGCCGGTTGGCGGTGGCCCGCACCTCACGGCGCATCCGCCGTTCTTCCCAGGTGAGCCTGGTGTCCTGCGCGCCCATCCGGGTGAGCAGGGCGCCGATCGCCTCACCGTCACGCACCACGACACGATCTGTGCCGCGCACCTCCCGCGCCTTCGCGGTGATGCCGAGCCTGCGCGCCGCACCGACCAGAGCCAGTGCCGCCTCCGGACCTGGGCAGCTCACCTCGAGCGCCGAGGAACGACCTGGCTCGGTGAGCGAACCGTGCGCGAGAAACGCGCCACGCCACGCCGCTTCGGCGTCACCGATGCTGCCGCCGACCACCTGCGCGGGCAGCCCGCGAACGGGGCGTCCGCGCACGTCGAGCAATCCGGTCTGGCGCGCCAGCGCCTCGCCTTCCTTCGACACCCGCACGACGTAGCGGGAGGTCTTGCGTAGTCCACCCGCGCCGAGCACATGGACGTCGGAGCCGTATCCGTACAGCTCGAAAATCTCTCTACGCAGTCGCCGGGCGATGGACCCCATGTCCACCTCGGCTTCCACGATCACCCTGCCCCCCACGATGTGCAGACCGCCCGCAAACCGCAGCAACGCCGACAGTTCCGCTTTGCGCGAGCTGACCTGCGATACCACGAGCCTGCTCAGCTCGTCCTTCACTTCGGCTGTCATCGCCACGAGACGCGCTCCTTTCCCACCGACCCGGAACGCACATCTGCCACACTGTGCCGTCCCTCGACTCGAAGCCCTGCCAGTTGCGGCCGCGGCGACTGGATCAGCTGATCCAGTGCGGCGGCGAGTTTTCCAGGATGATGCCGATCCGTTCCCGGCTCGGCGACATCGCAGAACGTTACCCGTGCACGCAACTGTTCGGCGGCTCTTGCCACATGTTCCCGTTGCCGCCCCTCGGGCACCGACGCCGAGTCGACGAGCACGTCGTCGACCGCGAAATCCGGTGCGTGCTGGGACAATACATGCAGATGTCGCTCCGCGGAAAAGCCGGCGGTCTCGCCCGGCTCCGCGGCCAGATTCAGAACCAATACTTTACGTGCCCCGGTGCGTACCAGTGCCGCGTGCAACTGCGGCACCAGGACATGCGGAATGACGCTGGTGAACCACGAACCAGGTCCCAGCACAACAACATCCGCGTCGTCGATAGCGGCGGTCGCCTCGGGGCTGGCAGGCGGATCGGACGGAATCAGCCGCACCCGCCGGACCTTACCCGGCGTGGTCGCCACCGCAACCTGACCACGCACGCACCGGCCGATCCGCGGATCCGATTCCAGGCCCGACACTTCGGCCTCGATATCGAGCGGAATCGGCGACATCGGCAGCACCCGGCCGGTGATCCGCAGCAGTCTGCCCACCTCGTCGAGCGCGGCCACCGGATCACCGAGGATGTCGGTGAGCCCGGCCAGGATCAGATTGCCCACCGAGTGCCCGGCAAGGGCGCCGGTGCCGCCGAAGCGGTGCTGCACCGTCGTGGTCCACACACCGTCGGCGTCGTCGGACAGCGCTGCCAGGGCCATCCGCAGATCGCCCGGCGGGAGCATGCCCAGCTCGGCGCGTAGCCGCCCGGAGGATCCGCCGTCGTCGGCGACAGTGACCACCGCGGTGATCCGCCTGGTCAGCCTGCGTACCGCCGTCAATGTCGCGTACAGCCCATGTCCGCCGCCCAGCGCGACGACGGCTGGGTCGGCTTCGGTTCGACTCATTCGCGCCCCAGATCCCGGTGCACGACGCGAACGACGTCCACCGCCACGTGCCCGGTATCGGCACCGATGCGCTCACCCAGTGCCTCGGCGATAGCGACGCTGCGATGTTTGCCGCCGGTGCACCCCACTGCCACGGTCATGTATCGCTTCCCCTCTTGGCGGTATCCGGTCGTCGTCAGGTCGACCAGGTGTTTGCCGGTCTGCAGGTAGTCCCGCGCACCCGGCCTGGACAGCACGTAATCGCTGACCACCGACTCCTGTCCGGTGTGTTCCCGCAATTCCGGAATCCAATGCGGGTTGGGCAGGAATCGCACGTCCAACACCATGTCGGCGTCGAGGGGAACACCGTACTTGAAGCCGAACGATTGCACGGTCAGTTGCAGTGCGGCTGGCGCGCCCGCGCCGTATGCCTCCTCCAGCTTGCGGTGCAGCTGGTGGATCGACAGCTCGGTGGTGTCGATCACGAGGTCGGCGGCGCCCTTGACCGGGGCGAGCCTGGCGCGTTCGGCGGTCAGACCGGCCGAGAGCGTCCCGTCGGGGCTGTCGCTCTGCAGCGGATGACGACGCCGGGCGAAGCCGAAGCGCCGGATCAGCACATCGTCGGACGCCTCGAGAAACAGCACCCTGGTGCGGATGCCCGCGCCGCGCAACTGCTCGGTGACACCGGACAGCTCGCCGGTGAAGAATCGGCTGCGCACGTCCATGACCAGCGCGAGCCGCCGGATCGGTGGATCGGCCGCGGCGCCTAGTTCGATCATCCGCCCGATCAGTTCGGGCGGTAGGTTGTCGGTCACGTACCAGCCGAGATCCTCCAGCACGCGCGCGGCAGTGCCGCGGCCCGCGCCGGACAAGCCGGTCACGATAACCACTTCGACTGGTTGCTGTGTGTCGGTGACCGTCCCGGATTGCTCGGGTGCCGCCCCCGCCTTGTTATTCGATTCGACGCGTGTCATGTCCTACCGGATCCGTTTCTGGGTGCCTTTCGATCATCCCGCACCGGTTCGGGTATCGGGCGCAGACACACAACGTACGGCACACGCAATGTTGCGTGCTGCGATCCCGGCCGTGCGGTTACGGGCTGTTGAGTGCGGCGAGCACTGCTTTTGCCGTCGAGACCCCGATTCCGGGCACCGAGGTGATTTCTTCGACAGTCGCGTCCTTGATCCTGGCGACCGAGCCGAAGTGGGTGACCAAGGCGGTCCGCCTCGTCTCGCCGAGGCCCGGCACCGAGTCCAGCGCCGATGCTGTCATCCGGCGGGAGCGTTTGCTGCGATGGAAGGTGATGGCGAAGCGATGGGCCTCGTCGCGCACCCGTTGCAGCAGGAAAAGTGCCTCACTGTTGCGCGGCATGATCACCGGGTCGGCCTCGCCGGGCACCCAGACCTCTTCGAGGCGTTTGGCCAGGCCGATCACCGCGACATCGGTGATGCCGAGGTCATCCAGGACCTCGGCGGCAGCGGCGACCTGGGGTGCACCGCCGTCGACGACGTAGAGGTTGGGCGGGTAGGCGAAGCGGCGCGGTCGGCCGGTGGTGGGGTCGATGCCGGGGCGTGAGGCTGGTTCGTCGACCTCGTCGGGTTCGATCTCGACAGGTTGTTCGCGGTCGCGGGCAAGCCGGGCGAACCGGCGGCGGGTTACCTCCGCGATGCTGCCGACGTCGTCGGAGCGGCCGTCGCCCGCGGCTTCCTTGATCGCGTAGTGGCGGTAGTCGGACTTGCGGGCCAGGCCGTCTTCGAAAACCACCAGCGAGGCGACCACGTCGGTGCCCTGCACGTGGCTGATGTCGACACATTCGATCCGCAGTGGGGCACTGTCGAGTTCGAGAGCGTCTTGAATATCTTGCAGCGCTTGCGATCTCGAGGTGAGATCACCGGCGCGGCGGAGCTTGTGCTGGGCCAGTGCCTCAGCGGCGTTGCGCTGCACCATCTCGGCAAGCGCCTTCTTGTCACCGCGCTGCGGGATGCGCAGCGAGACCGCGGAGCCGCGCATCTCGCTGAGCCACTCGCCGATCTCCACGGCGTCGGCGGGCAGCTCGGGCACCAGTACCTCACGCGGGACGACGATGGCCGCGTCGCCGTTCTGGTCTGCCACGGAAGCCTGTTCGCCGTAGAACTGCGTGAGGAACTGTTCGACCAGCGCGGCGAGTTCGGTTCCCGATTCCGCGACGTCGAGCGCGTCGCCTGCTTTGTCGACGACCCAGCCGCGCTGGCCGCGCACGCGTCCGTCGCGGACATGGAAGATCTGGACCGCGGCTTCGAGTTCGTCGGTGGCGAAGGCGATCACATCGGCATCGGTGCCGGTGCCGAGCACCACGGCCTGCTTCTCGAGTGCGCGGCGCAGCGCCTGCACATCGTCGCGCAAACGGGCGGCGTTCTCGAAGTCGAGGTCTTCGGCGGCCTCGTGCATGCGGCGTTCGAGTGCGCGCACCATCTTGTCGGTCTTGCCGGAGAGGAAGTCGCAGAAGTCCTCGACGATCTGGCGGTGTTCGTCGGCGTCGACCCGGCCCACGCACGGCGCGGAACACTTGTCGATGTAGCCGAGCAGGCAGGGGCGCCCGATCTGGCTGTGCCGCTTGAAGACTCCGTTGGAGCAGGTGCGCGCCGGGAACACCCGCAGCAGCAGGTCGAGGGTTTCCCGAATCGCCCAGGCGTGGGCGTACGGGCCGAAGTAGCGCACGCCCTTCTTGCGGGCACCGCGATAGACGAACAGCCGCGGGTACTCCTCGTTGAGGGTCACCGCGAGCACCGGGTAGGTCTTGTCGTCGCGGTAACGCACATTGAACCGCGGATCGAATTCCTTGATCCAGTTGTACTCGAGCTGCAGCGCCTCCACCTCGGTGGACACCACCGTCCACTCGACAGCGGCCGCCGTGGTCACCATCTGCTTGGTGCGCGGATGCAGCGAGTACACATCCGCGAAGTAGGAATTCAGCCGACTCCGCAGGCTCTTGGCCTTGCCGACATAGATGACCCGCCCGTGCACGTCCCGGAACTTGTACACACCGGGTTCGACGGGGATCGTGCCCGGCGCCGGCCGGTACGTCGCGGGATCTGCCACCTGTCAAGCCTAGCGAGGGGCCCCGACAGGTCCGCACGGCCGGAGGTTTCGCCCACCTCCGACATGTCCGCACCCCCCGAGGCGGTCACACGGACCGAGGCGCCGTCGATAGTCCGCCGGTCGACGGACTGCGGCGGCGCGCCGGGACCGGCCGAATACCCGCCTGTGTAGCGTGAGTGTTCGGATGATGTGCCCGAAAGGACGACGATGAGCAACGCTGCCGCCCTGCCGCGAACTGTTGATGACCGGTACGACGACGAGGTGACCCCGTTCGGGGTCATGCCCGGCACTGTGCGCGGAGCACGGCTGATCGCGGCGGTCGCTGCCGCTGTGGGTGTGGTGCTGATCGCGATCACGGTGGCGCTCGGTGGCTCGCTCGGCGCGCTGCTCGCCGGATATCTGCCGTCCTTCGCGCTGGTCCCGTTGGTGCTGCTGTTCCGGCAGGGCAGTGACCTGGTGCGCAAGGTGGCGATCGGGATCGCGGTGCTGGCGCTGCTGGTGTCGTCGACGGGCATTCTCACCGGACTGCCGCCCGGCGTGGTCGGCGTTGTTGCCAACGGGGCCGTCGCCGGTCTCCTGCTTCGCCCCTCGGCCCGTACCTGGTTCACCCGCGAGCGCTGACCCGCGTATCGGCTGGCTCGAGCGGGCGCGCCGACGGTGGGCAGCCGGTCAGTCGGCTGCCCGGATGCCGTGTTCGGCGAGTGCGTCGATGAGGGCGCGAGGGCGATCGACGGTGGGGACCGCGTCGACGAGGGCGAAGCGGGCGCCGAGGGTGGTGGCGCCGCCGTCGGCTTCGGTGCTGTCGCCGATCATGAGCACGCGTTCAGGGTCGACGCCGAGGCGATCGGTCGCGTCGCGGAAGATCTGGGCGCTCGGTTTGATGGCGCCTACTTCATAGGACAGGGTCATCGAACCGATCAGATCCGTCCAGCCGTGCTTCGCGAAGGCGGGGCGGATGTCGAAGGCGATATTGCTGACGATGCCGACCAGGATTCCCTGGGCAGCAAGGGATTTCAGGACCGTGCCAGTGTCGGGGTACGGCGTCCAGGTGAGTGGGTCGATGAGGCGTTCGTAGAGGCGCGTTGCCTGGGTGTCGGGGACGCCGGAGCCGCGCAGCACCTCGAGGTAGGCGTGACGGTGCAGGGCGGGGTCGAGATCGCGGTTGTCCCAGGCATGTTGGCCTGCCGCGTCGAAGGTCATGAACTGCTCGACCGGGGCTGTCATCCGACGCAGTACTTCGGCTTTCGCCGCGATGTCGAACGGCGTTCCGTCGTCGCCGACGAGTTCGTCGGCCCAGGTCCGGTCGTCCTCCAAACGGAAGACCGTACCCGAGTAGTCGAATAACACCGCATCGATATCCATGTCAGCCAGGGTAGCCAGACGGCGACCGCGCACCTCGCGGAAATCGGACGGGGAACCCAAGATTCGCGTACACGTCATCCGGGTGTCGACATCGTCGAGCAGGTCGATGGCATGCGGGCCGGGCCGAAAAAGATCGAATCGTGTCGGACCGGCGAGTTACGCTGCCTACATGACGCCAAGGCGACGGACGTGGATCGGGGCCACGACGGCCGCAGTGCTCGCGGTGGGGGTACTGGCCGGTTGTTCGACAGACGAGAAGACGGCAGCGGAGTGCACGAGCACGCCCAACGGGACTGCGGTGTCCGCGGCGCCCGCGACCGGCGGGGGTGCGCCGACCACGCAGAATCTCAGCACCAATCCTGAGATCGCGTCGGGGTATCGCGCGGATATGACGGCGGTGCGCACCAGCACCTACGCGGTGTCGACCGCCAATCCGATCGCCACCGAGGCCGCGTGCCGGGTGCTGCGGGCGGGTGGCACCGCGACCGACGCGCTGGTCACCGCGCAAGCGGTGCTCGGGTTGGTCGAACCGCAGGCGTCCGGAATCGGCGGTGGCGCGTTCCTGGTGCACTACGACGCGAAGTCGCGCACGGTCGACACCTACGACGGCCGCGAGACCGCGCCCGCCGCGGCGACCGAGAACTATCTGCGCTGGGTCAGCGACACCGACCGCACCGAACCCGCGCCGAACACCCGGGCCAGCGGCCGCTCGATCGGCGTTCCCGGAGTGCTGCGGATGCTCGAACTCGCGCATTCCGAGCACGGGATGAGCGCCTGGAAGGAACTGTTCGACCCCGCGATCAGCCTGTCCGACAGCGGTTTCGAGATCAGTCCGCGGCTGGCCGGGCAGATCGCCGAATCCGCGAAGGACCTGGCCGTCGACGAAGCCGCACGCGGCTACTTCCTCGAACCCGACGGTTCGCCCAAGAAGTCCGGGACCGTCCTCACCAATCCGGCGCTGGCGAAAACGCTCTCGACGATCGCGACCGACGGCGCGAAAGCCTTCTACAACGGTGCTATCGCCGAGGACATCGTCGAAGCGGCCGGCAGCACGGCAGGTGGACGCACCCCCAGTGCGCTGACCACCACCGACCTGGCCGATTACGAGGCAAAGAAGCGCACGGCGCTGTGCACCGGGTATCGCAAGTACGAACTGTGCGGCATGCCCGCACCGTCCTCGGGTGGCAGCACCGTCGCCGCGACGCTGGGCATCCTCGCCAACTTCGACATCCCCGCGTTGCGCCCCCAGGAGATCGATGCCAACGGCGGGCGCCCCGACGCGCAGGCCGTGCACCTGATCGCCGAGGCCGAGCGGCTGGCCTACGCCGACCGCAACAAGTACGTCGCCGACCCGGATTTCGTTCCACTGCCGGGCAATTCGGCCCTCTCGCTGGTCCACCCGCAGTACCTGAAGGAGCGGTCGACGCTGATCGACCCCCAGCGCAGCATGGGTACCGCCAAGCCCGGCAATCTCGGACCGGTCCCGCTCGGCAACGGCCCGCAGCCGCCCGAGCACGGCACCAGCCACATCTCGGTCGTCGACAAGTACGGCAATGCCGCCGCGATGACCACCACGGTCGAATCGGCGTTCGGTTCGTTCCATCTCGTCGATGGGTTCGTGCTCAACAATCAGCTCACCGACTTCGCCGCCGACCCGCTCGACCCCGACGGCACCCCGGTGGCCAACCGCCTCCAGCCCAATAAGCGCCCGCGCAGTTCGATGGCCCCGACCCTGGTGTTCGAGCGCGACGACAAGGGCGACCGGGGCGAACTGAAGCTCGTCACGGGTTCACCCGGCGGTTCGGTGATCATCCAGTTCGTCGTGAAAACGCTTGTCAACGTGCTGGATTGGGGACTCGACCCGCAACAGGCGGTCTCCGGGGTGTCGTTCGGCGCAGGCAACACCCCGGTCACCGGGGTAGGCGGCGAGCACCCCGACATCGATGCCACCGACAACGGCGACCATGATCCGCTGGTCGAGAAGCTGCGGGCGATGGGTCATCAGGTCTCTGTTGCGCCGCAGTCCAGTGGGCTCAGCGCCCTGCAAAACAACGGCAAGGACGGCTGGATCGGCGGTGCGGATCCGCGCCGCGAGGGAGCGGTCCTCGGCGACACCCGCTGACGCGCCTGCCTGTGCGTCACCACCGGGTGGCGCACAGGCGGTTGCGGTGCAGGCAATCAGTCGGCTCCAAGTGCCAACGGTCAGCGACGTTCAGTCCTGCGGGGCGTAGCGGGCGCCGAGTTCGCGGACGCGCTCGATGGCGTCGGCGGCGTGGGTCTTGTCGTTGGAACGGATTGCGAGCATCGGGACGTAGTCGTCATCGGCCAGTTCGAGGCGGGCCCACGACTTGCGGTCGGGGAAGGACACACCGCGGATGTACGCCCACGGGTACACCTGCTCGCCCAGGATGTTGCGTACCCCGACACCCTGGCTACCCGCGCGCACGCGTGGTCGGGTCAGCATCAGCACCGCACCCGCACCGACCACCCCGATCAGGATCATCGCGACCTGATCGGCGACCCGGAAGTTCACCCCGGTCGACCCGGTTCGCAGCAGCAACCCACCTGCGGTGAAGGCGACCACGATGACGACGGCGACCACGATGGCGGTGCGGATCGCCCGGCGCGGCCGCACCTCGAACTCCCAACCCGTGTCGGGCTCGGGAGCACTGCGACGCCATGTCCGCACCACCGGCACGGTCACACCGATCGCAGCGCGCGCAGGGTGAGCGCGGCGTCGAGGGCGGCGGCACATGCCTGCTCGCCCTTGTCCTCCGCCGAACCGGGCAGCCCGGCCCGATCGCGCGCCTGCTCCTCGTCGTTCGTGGTGAGCACACCGTTGGTGACGGGTGTCGCCGCATCCAGCGACACCCGGGTCAGCCCGGCCGTCACCGCATCACAGACGTACTCGAAATGCGGTGTGCCACCACGGATCACGACACCGAGCGCCACCACGGCATCGTGGGTGCGCGCCAGCTCCTGCGCGACGACCGGCAGCTCCATCGCGCCGGCGCAGCGCACCACGGTCACGTGTTCGACGCCGGCTTCCTTGGCCACCCGTTCGGCATTGGCCACGAGGGTGTCGCAGATCTCGGTGTGCCAGCGCGAGGCGACGATGCCGAGTTTGACGTCTTTGGCCTGTGCCAAGGCGAAGGTCGGAACACCCGTGCCGCTCATCGTTGCCGCCTTTCGGAAGTAGTGATCACTGCGCGGTTTCGCCCAGGTCGAGATCGTCGAGGCCGACCAGGACGTGGCCCATCCGATCCCGCTTGGTGCGCAAGTAGTGCAAATTCTCGGCATTGGCGCGCAACGGCATCGGGACACGCTCGGTGATCGCGAGGCCGTAGCCGTCGAGGCCGACCCGCTTGGCCGGATTGTTGGTGAGCAAGCGCATCGAGCGGATACCGAGATCGACCAGGATCTGCGCGCCGGTGCCGTAATCACGGGCGTCGGCGGGCAGACCGAGATCCAGGTTGGCGTCGACGGTGTCGCGGCCGGTGTCCTGCAACTGGTAGGCCTGCAGCTTGTGCATCAGGCCGATGCCACGGCCCTCGTGTCCACGCATGTAGAGGACTACGCCGCGACCCTCCTGATCGACCATCTCGAGCGCCGCGTCCAGCTGCGGGCCGCAATCGCAGCGCAGCGAGCCGAAGACATCGCCGGTCAGGCATTCCGAGTGCACGCGCACCAGCACGTCCTCGCCGTCGCCGATGTCGCCGCGCACCAGGGCGACATGCTCGGCGTCGTCGAAGATGCTCTGGTAGCCCACGGCCTTGAAGTCGCCGTGCGCGGTCGGAATACGGGCCTCGGCCACCCGCACGACATGCTTCTCGTGCTTGCGCCGCCAGGCGATCATGTCGGCGATCGAGATCATCGCCAGGTTGTGCTCGTCGGCGAACACGCGCAGCTCGTCGGTGCGCGCCATGTGCCCGTCGTCCTTCTGGCTGACGATCTCGCAGATCACGCCCGCGGGACGCAGTCCGGCCATCCGGGCCAGGTCGACCGCGGCCTCGGTGTGGCCGGGCCTGCGCAGCACGCCGCCGTCCTTGGCGCGCAGCGGCACCACGTGGCCGGGGCGGGTGAATTCGTCGGCCTTGGCCTGGGCACTGGCCAGCAAGCGCATGGTGACGGCCCGGTCGGCGCCGGAGATGCCGGTGGTGATGCCCTCGCGCGCGTCCACCGAGACGGTGTAGGCGGTGCCGTGCTTGTCCTGGTTCATCGCGTACGCCGGCGGGAGACCGAGTCGGTCGCAGTCGTCGGCGGTGAGCGGCACGCAGATGTAGCCGGAGGTGTAGCGGATCATGAACGCGACCAGCTCCGGGGTGGCCTTCTCGGCCGCGAAGATGAGATCGCCTTCGTTCTCCCGGTCCTCGTCGTCGATGACGACAACAGCCTTGCCGGCCGCGATATCGGCGACCGCGCGCTCGATGCTGTCCAACCTGGTCACGTCTGCTAGCTCCGTATTTTCGGCGGCCGGGGCCGCTGGGTTCTCGGCCCTGAGGCCTCGATCTTCCCTCCCGGCGGGTGCTCCTTCGTCACACCCTCTGGTCAGTCCAGATCGAGGCGGCCGAGAAACCCTCCGTGGGATGGCAATGACTTCCTACATTACGGCGTGGTCCTCTGGTGTTCTGTGAGGCCCGCCACCGATCGGTTTCAGCCTCGCTGGGCGAGGCGTTCTACGTACTTCGCGATGACGTCTACCTCGAGGTTGACGGTGGCGCCCACCGGGGCGGTGCCGAGGACGGTCAGGGCGAGGGTGGTCGGGATCAGGGAGACCTCGAACCAATCACGGGTTCCGTCCGCGCTCGGCTCGTCCTCGATTCCGAGAGCCGAGACGGTGAGGGAGACACCGTCGACGGTGATCGAGCCCTTCTCCACTACATAGCGTGCGATGGCATCCGGCAGCGAGATGCGCACGACCTCCCAGTTCTCCGACGGGCTGCGGCGCAGGACGGTGCCGGTGCCGTCGACGTGACCCTGCACGAGGTGCCCGCCGAGGCGGCTGTTCAGTGCGGCCGCGCGTTCGAGGTTGACCGGCGAACCGGCGACCAGGCCGCCGATGCTCGAACGCTGCAACGTCTCATCCATGACATCGACGGTGAAGCTGTCGCCGTCGACGACGTCGACGACGGTGAGGCAGACGCCGTTGACAGCGATCGAATCGCCGTGTCCGGCATCGGAAGTCACCAGCTTGCCGCGGATCGTCAACCGGGCGGCGTCGGTCAGCGCTTCGGTGGCCACGATCTCGCCGAGCTCTTCGACGATCCCTGTGAACATGCCTGACTCCCTTGTCGCGTCATTCGTACCCGTTGGGCCCAACAGCAGGTGGGTGGCCGCTATTCCCGCGCGGCCGCCCAGCTCGTCGCACAGCCTAGTAGCGCGGCCGGTGAGCCCGGGGCGGGGGCCGAACCCGACCACAGGCAGCACTGGGTCACCGAAAGCGATCGTCGCGGCATCGATTCGACGGCAAAGGTGTATCGACATGACGAAACACCGCCGTTAATCAGCCCGGCGGTTGTCGTTCAATCCAATTTTCGACGAACCGGCCCCCTGCATTCATCCGGCAGTCTTAACCTGGTATTACCCGCCATTACGAACTGGAAACACGGTGAGTGGAATGCTTGCGCCCGCCGCGCCATTGACGCAATATTGTTACGTCAACGATTCCTGCTGTTCAACCAGATGCCGGGGCCTGGAACTGCGGGTTCTCCCGACATCATCGCCCGGAGCACTGCGGCTACCGGGAGTTCGCCCCAGGGATAGTCCACCACTCCAGGAAGACAACACTGTGGGTTACAACGGGTTCGCTATATGTGGGGGTGTCGCGTGAGCACATTGATCGATTCGACGCTGGAAATGCGCTGCGTGCGTTATCGGCGAGAGTTGCATCTGCCTGCCAAGATCGATTTCGACTCCCGCCGCATTCTGCTCCAGATCGGCGCGCACTACGGCGCGGTGACCATGCCCGGCGACCTGGGCGAGCGAGTGCAGGCCCGATTGCGCGAGGCCGCCATCGCGGGCCCGGTCGTCGATCACCCCCGCGCCCGGCGTTGGACGTTCCTCACCGGCCCGTGCCGACCCGATTCCCTCACCGCGACCGCCTCGGCCGAACTGTTCCGCCTCTACGCGACCGTCGCCTGCGCGGGTAGCCAGATCGTGCTGCCCTCCCCCGACGACGAGCGCACCGGCTATCGCACCTGGGTGCAGGAACCCGTATCCGGCGACCATCGGCCGCCGGTGCAGGCAGTCATCGACGCGGCGCGGGCGCTCGGCACCCGCAAACTCCGCTCCCTGTAGCTAGGGCAGCCAGACCGACGCGGCCAGGTTGCGCAGCTTCTGCACGGCGGCACCGGGATCGGCGGTGTTGTAGACGGCCGACCCGGCAACGAAACAATCGATGCCTGCCGCGGCGGCCTGCTCGATGGTGTCATCGTTGATGCCGCCATCGATTTCGACGACCAGGTGCAGCTCACCCGAGTCGACCAGGTTGCGCACGATCCGCGCCTTCTCCAGCACGCTGGGAATGAACGACTGCCCGCCGAAACCCGGTTCCACGCTCATCACCAGCAGGGTGTCGAATTCGCGCAGGATTTCCAGGTACGGCTCGATCGGAGTGTTCGGCTTCACCGACAGCCCGGCCCGGCCACCCGCGGCGCGGATATCGCGCGCCACCGCGATCGGATCGTCGGCCGCCTCGGCGTGGATGGTGACGTTGTAGGCACCCGCCTCGGCATAGCTCGGGGCCCAGCGGCCCGGATCGTCGATCATCAGATGGCAATCGAACGGGATGTCGGTGGCCTTGAGCAGGCTCTGCACGATCGGCAGACCCAGTGTGAGGTTCGGCACGAAGTGGCCGTCCATGACGTCGACGTGGAGCCAGTCGCATCCTTCGACAGCCGCGGCCTCGGCGGCCAGGTTCGCGAAGTCCGCGGACAGGATTGACGGGGCGATCATCGGCTGGGACGGACGGGAGAACGTCGGAGTGGACACAGCGCGCCAGTGTAGCGACGGCAATGGTGATTGGCCTGCCGGGATATGGGTAGCCTTCTCAGGGTGACCAATTTTTCGGCGGAACAAGGGCCCTTCGGCGCCCCGGTGGAGATTCGTGTGGCAGCACAGCTGACGCAGCTGCCAATCGTGCGCGGACTGGCCGAAACACTGGTACTACTCAGCGATTTCACCCTCGACGAGGTAGCCGATGTGCGCCTCGCCGTGGACGAAGTGTGCTCGACGCTCATCGCGATCGCCGCCCCGGATTCGCTGCTCACCTGCGAATTCCTGGTCGGTGACACCGAATTGCAGGTGGCCGTCGACGGTGTCGCGGCGGCGCAGGGCATGCCGGACCAGCGCAGCTTCGGGTGGCATGTGCTGCGCACACTGTGCGACGAGGTGACTGCCGAGCAGCAGGATTTCGACGCGGGCGTGTCCGGGTTTCCGACGACGGTCCGATTCCGACGGGTCCGGGGGAAGGCGTAGTGCACGGCGAAGACAACAAGCCCGACCGACACGATCTCAGCGAACCCGGCAAAACCGACTCCCCTACCGCGGATTCGGACAAGACCGCTGAACCGGAGAAGGAAGCCCCCGAGCAGGAAACTCTCGAGGAGGAGACCGAAACACCCGAACCGGTGTCCGGGTACGACGATGTCAGCGCCCTGTTCGAGCGCCTCGCGGCGACCGAGCCGGGCAGCGTCGCGCACGCGGTGGCGCGCGACGCGCTGATCAACCGCTGCATACCGCTGGCCGACCACATCGCGCGCAAGTTCAGCGGGCGCGGTGAGCCGTTCGACGATCTGTCGCAGGTGGCGCGGGTCGGTCTGGTGCACGCGGTGGATCGGTTCGATCTGAGCCGCGGCTCGAATTTCCTGTCCTTCGCGGTGCCGACGATCATGGGTGAGGTCCGGCGATACTTCCGTGACAACACCTGGGCGATGCGGGTTCCGCGGCGCGTCAAGGAAACGCATCTGCGCATCGGCGCGGCGGTGGATCAGCTGTCGCAGCGATTGGGGCGCTCCCCCACCGCCAAGGAGATCGCCGCCGAACTCGATGTCGACCCCGACGAGGTCACCCAAGCCGTCATCGCGGGCAATGCCTATCAGCCGACGTCGATCGACGCCGCCTCGATCGGGCGCGACAGCGACGCATCGCTGCTCGACACTCTCGGCGAGGAGGAATCGCAGTTCGACCGGGTCGAGGAGTACATCGCGGTGCGGCCACTGCTGGCGGGCCTGCCCGAACGTGAGCGCCGCATTCTGACCATGCGATTCTTCGAGTCGATGACGCAGACCCAGATCGCTTCGCAGCTGGGGATCTCGCAGATGCACGTATCGCGAATTCTCGCGAAAACCCTTGCGCGCCTGCGTGAATTGTCCGAACGGGACTGACTCGCGGGACGGGACAACGGTGTCCTACGCGCCCTGCCTGGCCCGGCGCAGCTTCGCGGGTGCGCGCAGCCACCAGGCACTGTCGAGCAGCTCGGCGAGCTGTTGCGGGTCGACCGCGTCCAGGTCGATGAGGATGTACGGGTGCCCGTCGTAGTGCGGGGTGGTGTAGAAAGCCGGGTCGCCGGAGGCCAGCAGTGCCTCCTTTTCCGCGGGCTCACAGAGCAGAACAAGGCCGCCTTCGGCTTCGTCACGTAATCGGGCGAAGCTCTTTCCGCCGACATTCAGGCCAGGGCTGCGCCACCAGGTGCCTTCCGCTACCTCCGGCAGTGCCGTCGCCATCACGACCACCTGCTCCCACGTCATCGTCATACGCCGATTCTCCTCCGCGGCGATCGCTTCCCGCTTGGACAAATGGAACGGCGCCGTCCCCCGTGTGGGGAACGGCGCCGTCGTATCGTCGCCTCTACTTCTTGCGCAAAGTCGCCAGGAACATCGCGTCGGTGCCGTGTCGGTGCGGCCACAGCTGCGCGGACGGGCCGTCGCCGAGATCGGTGACGCCGGGCAGGAACTCGCGGCTGTCGAGTTCCTCGGCGCCGGTGCGACGAACGAAATCGGCGACCACCGAGACTGTTTCCGCGAGGTGCGGTGAGCAGGTCGAATACACGACGACACCACCCGGACGCACCAGATCCCATGCGGCGGTGAGGAGTTCACGCTGCAAGGTGACCAGTTCGGCCACGTCGGCCGGGGTACGACGCCAGCGCGCCTCGGGACGCCGACGCAGGGCACCGAGGCCGGTGCACGGGGCGTCGACCAGAACGCGGTCGTAGCCGGGGGTCAGACCACTGTCGCGCCCGTCGGCGACGTGCACGGTGACGGGCAGGTTCCGGGTGGATTTGCGGACCAGTTCGGCGCGGTGCTCGGCCGGTTCGACGGCGTCGACGGTGAACAGGTCGATCGCCGCGAGGGCGCCGAGCAAAGCCGCCTTACCGCCGGGACCTGCGCAAAGATCGAGCCAGCGTCCCTTGTCCTCGCCTTCCAGTGGCGCGCGGGTGAGGGCCAGCGCGACCAGCTGGCTGCCCTCGTCCTGCACGGCGGCAATGCCGTCGCGGACCGGTTCGAGCTGGCCGGGGTCGCCGCCGTCGAGGTACACCGCGTAGGGCGACCAGCGGCCTTCCTCGCCGCCGGTGACCAGCGCCAGCTCTTCGGAGGTGATCTCGCCGGGCCGCGCGACCAGGTGCACGACCGGGCGCTCGTCGTCGGCTGCCAGCAGTGCGTCGAGCTCGCCTGCCTGTGCGCCGAGCGCGTCGGCGAACGATTGGGCGATCCACTTCGGGTGCGCGTGTTCGAAGGCGAGCTTGCCGACCGGGTCGGCCGGGGCCAACTCGGTGATCCACTCCTGCGCGGTCTTCTCTCCCGCCCGGCGCAGCACGGCATTGACGAAACCGGCACGGCCCTGGCCGAATTCGGCACTGGCCAGGTCGACGGAGGTGTCGACGGCGGCGTGCGCGCCGGTACGGGTCCGCAGCAGCTGGTAGACGCCGAGGCGCAGGATATCGAGGATGGGCCCGTCGATCTCGTCGACCGGGCGGCCCGCGCACGCCGAGATCACCGCGTCGAGCTGCCCCTGCGAACGACTCGCGCCATAGGTGAGCTCGGTCGCGAACGCGGCGTCGCGCCCACTGATCTTGCGCTCGCGCAACAGCTTCGGCAGCGCGAGGTTGGCATAGGCGGCGCGCTCACGCACCGCACGCAACACATCGAGGGCGACCTCGCGCGCCGGATCCACGGGCTCCCCGCGCCGCTTGCGCGGACTGGGCACGCTGGGATCGGGGCGCTCGGGACGACGCGCAGGGGCGGCCTTGCCCGTCCCACCAGCATCTCGGCCGCCCGCGCCACGACCACGCGAATCTCCTTCGCGCGCACCACGATCGGGACGGGATCCGCCACGGTCGGATCGTCCCTCGCCGGAACGTGCCGAGCCGGAGCGTCCCGCGGCACCACGATCACCGCGCTGGTCAGCAGCGTCACGACCCTGCGCACGCTCGCTCGCGCCGCGGCCGAAACCGGGACGGTCGTCCTCACGGCGAGGTGTACCGGAGCGCGGAGCCTCGTCACGTCGATTGCCCGCGTCACGACCCTGCGCACGCTCGCTCGCGCCGCGGCCGAAACCGGGACGGTCGTCCTCGCGGCGGGGCGCGCCGGGGCGCGGAGCGTCGCCGCGTTGATTGCTCGCGTCACGACCCTGCGCGCCGCGCGCGAAACCGGGACGGTCGTCCGCACGGCGGGGTGCGCCGGATCGGCCGCTCTCGCGGTCGTCGCGACGCGGTCGATCGGCGCCGCCGCGGTCGTCGCGGCCTGTCCAGCGGTCGCCGTCCGCGCGCGGGGTGGTGGTGCCCTTCGCGGCGCGGGCGGCCCAACCGCCGTCGACGTTCTTGCCGGTGATCTTGCGGTCGTCACGGGGGCTGCTGCCGCGCGGCTCGCCCGCTTTTCCGGTGGGCTTGCGGTCGTCGCGGGACGAGACGCCCTTGGCGGCGTCGGCTTCGCGGCGACGCCTGCGGTCCGAGGCGCTCATGCCCGCACCCCGCTGCCGCTCGGCTCCGGCATGACCGCCATGGCAGCGGTATTCAGCTGCCACTCGCTACGCTCGCTCATCCGATCACCGTGCCGGGGGTGAGGCGGGCGCCGCGGGCCCAGTCGAGGGCGTTCATCATCTTCTTGCCGGGCGGTTGGACCTGCCCCAGACGGACCGCTGTGGTCGATGTTCCGACGAAGACGCCGGATTTGCGCACCTCGATCTCGCGTTCGGGCAAGGTTTCCTCCACCATTTCCACCGGGCCGAGTTTGAGGCGCAGCCCGTTCACCTCGGTCCACGCGCCGGGCGCCGGAGTGACGGCGCGGATGTGGCGATGGATGGCAAGTGCGGGTCCGTCGAAACCGATCCGCCCCGCCTCCACGGTCACCTTCGGCGCGTAGGACACACCGTCGTGGGGTTGCGCAATAGCTTGCAGCGACCCGTCTTCCACCCCGTCCAGGGTCTTCTCGAGCAACACCGCGCCCGCCTCGGCCAGCCGGGCAAGCAGCTCACCCGCGGTGTCGGTGAGCCCGATCTTCTCGGTCATCACCCCGTACACCGGGCCGGTGTCCAGACCCGCTTCGATCAGGAAGGTCGACGCGCCGGTCATGTCATCGCCCGCGTCGATGGCCGCCTGCACGGGAGCCGCCCCACGCCAGGCGGGCAGCAGCGAGAAGTGCAGATTGATCCAGCCGTGCGCGGGGATGTCGAGCACCTGCTGCGGCAGCAGCGCGCCGTAGGCGACGACCGGGCAACAGTCCGGCGCGAGCTCGGTGAGCGCGGCGACGAATTCAGGCTCCGACGGCTTGCGCGGTGTGTACACCGGAATGCCGTGTGCATCGGCGAGCTGTCCCACGGGCGAGCGCATGATCTTGCGGCCACGGCCGGCGACCGCGTCGGGCCGGGTGACCACCGCGACGACCTCGTGGCCCTCGCTCTCGATCAACCGGCGCAGCGACGGCACCGCGGGTTCGGGCGTGCCCGCGAAAACGAGGCGCATCAGCGACCACCGCCGACACCACTGGATTCGCGCACGGTGACCCCGCCGCGGAACCAGTCGGATGCGCGGATGGTGCGCATCGCGTCTTTGCGGTCGGCCGGTTCGAGCCGGTTGATGAAAAGCACGCCGTCGAGGTGATCGTGTTCGTGCTGTACGCAGCGCGCGAGCAGCCCGTCGGCCTCGAAGTCCACCGGCGCACCGGTGATGTCGACCCCGGTGACCCGAACGCGCGATGCCCGGCGCACGTCGTAACGCACGCCGGGAATCGACAGGCACCCCTCGGGACCGACCTGTTCGTCGGCCCCGATGGCCGACCATTCCGGATTCACCACATGACCCGCGGCGTCGCCGGTGTCGTAGACGAACACCCGCAGCCCGACCCCGATCTGCGGCGCGGCCATCCCGACCCCACCGTCGTCGTGCATGGTCTCGGTGAGGTCGGCGACCAACGTGGCGAGGTCGGGACCGAACTCGGTGACCGCGTCGGCACGCGAACGCAGGATCGGGTCGCCGAACAGGCGAACGGGCTGAATGGTCACGGCGGCTCCCGGGGAGGACGAATTGCGGTTGTCCCAGTCTAGTGACCCCCAGAGGTGCTTCCGTCCAGCCCGGCCGTCAGGAGTTGCCCGCGATGATCACCTCGGGGATGCCGGTCCCGAGCGGGACCGGTGTGCAGACCGGGGCGGGTGCCCGGACGGGGTCGAGGATGCGCTGGAGCAACTGCTGCACGAAGGGGTCGTAGACCAGGTGGAAGTGGCCGGTCAGGTCGTCGGCGCACAGGTCCTGCAGGACGAGGTTCTCCGCGCCCGCACCGTGCAGCGCGATGTTGGAGAACGGCTGGATCATCTCGTCGACCCGGCTGCCGACGGTGACGTAACGGACACCGGGCACGGTGTCGCCCCCCGCGTTGAGCTCGACCATGAGTGGTTCGCCCTGAGCCTGCTGGACCGCAGCCGTCGAGGTGACCTTCGCGAAGACATCCATCATTCCGGGAATGGCCTGCCCAACCGGAACCAGTCCGTACATGACCCCGCCGTAACTGGGCGAGGCCAGGCCGACCCAGGTCCCGACCTTCGGCGCGCCCCCGAGTTTGTTGACGTAGAACCGGCTGACGTTCGCCCCCTGTGAGAACCCGACCAGATCGACCTTGGTCGCCTTGGTCGCGACGAGGACATCGTCGACGAACTGGGCGAGCTGGGCGAAACTGATCCGCATGTCCTCGGTGCCGTAGGTGTCGGCGCCCGGCGCCCCGCCGTAGTTCAGCGCGAAGACGCAGTAGCCGGCCGACACCAACTGCGGTCCGATGCCCGCCCAGTCGGAGTACGCGCTCGAGTCGGTGCCGTGCACCAACACGATCGGGCGCGGATGCTCGGCGCTCGGGGTACACCCGAAGTTGTTGAGGCCCACCGGAACCGAGTTCGGATGGGCATTGATGTAATGGGCGGCATCCAGATGATCGGATTGCGCCGGACCCGCCTCCATCGGAATGACCGCGGGCCGATAGCCCGTCGGTTCAGCGGCGGTGATCGGCGCGAAAGACACACCGATCACCGCCGCGCAGGCGAGTGCCGTGACCGACACCGCGCCGCGAAATCGTGATGTTCCCCAACCCCACAACGTTCCCGGTTGTTCCATATCCCAAACATTTACTCCATCGGTCCGACAACCGCACGCCGGGCAGGGGGTTCACGGCGCCCTCACTTCTCGGGGGTTGCGTCACCCTCGACGGTGCCATCGTCCTCGGGGAGGGTGACATCGTCCTCGGCGAGGATTCGATACAGCGCCCGACGGGTCTCGGCGAGCACCTCGGCCGCCTTCGCCGCCTGCTGCGCCGTGCCGACCTGGGCTACCTGACCGACCGCGCCCATCACCTGTCCGACCAGGCCGCGCAGGTCGAGCGCCTGGGCGCCGACATCCTGCTTGACCTCGGCCCACGGGTCACCGAGATCCTCGCGATGTGTCTCGACATAGGCCTTGCCCTCATCGGTGAGCTGCGCGGTCTTGCGACCGGCCACCTTCTCGATGAGCACCAGGCCCTCGTCCTCGAGCTGGGCCAACGCCGGGTAGATGGACCCCGGGCTGGGGCGCCAGACATCGTCGCTGCGCTCGCGGATCTGCTGGATCAGTTCGTAGCCGTGCATGGGGCGCTCGACGAGCAGCAGCAGCACGGCGGCCCGCACGTCACCGCGCCTGCCACGGCCGCCGCGGCCGCGTCCCCGGCCGAAGCCGGGACCGAAGCCCGGTCCGAAACCTGGGCCGAAGCCGGGTCCGAACTCGGGGCCGTGGCCATGACGTCCGCCGTGGCGGAACTGCTGGCGGTCGGGACCGAATTCCCGGGGGCCCGGTCCGCGACCGCGCCGGAAGTGTCCGAATTCTCGTTGTTCTTGGTTCTGCATGACAGCCTCCTCAGGCTCTCTCGTTGTTCTTGACAATATCGACGATATATCGGCAATGCATCGAATGCAAGGAGTGATCTGAATTCGCGTCGGACCCAGCCCTGCCCTTCGGCCCGCACCGCGGCAGATATCGCCGAACGCCCCGAGGCGACACGACGCCCGACGCGCCGACTCCTTTCGCATTTCACCCCGGCGAAACAGCCCGCGGCCTAGGCTTGAACTGGACAAGCGTTCAGTCGAAGTTCACCGGAGGGTCGACGTGACGGGTACCGATGTTTATGACGTTGTCGTGGTGGGGGCCGGACTCGCCGGGCTGGTCGCCGCGCGAGAGCTCACCGCCAAGGGCCATCGCGTCCTGGTGCTCGAGGCCCGCGACCGGGTCGGTGGGCGCACGCTCAACGAATCCATCGGTGACGGCAATGTCGTGGAGGTCGGCGGCCAGTGGGTCGGCCCGACGCAGGATCGCGTGCTCGCCCTGATCGATGAACTCGGACTGAGCAGGCACGCCACCTACAACGAGGGCCTGGCCCAGGTCGAATTCGGCGGCCGCACCAAGCGCTATCGCGGCACGATCCCACCCCTGCGCCCGGTGGTGCTGGCCGATGTCGCCCAAGCCCAGGTGCGCCTGGACCGAATGGCCAGGACGGTGCCGCTCGACGCGCCCTGGACCGCCCGGCGCGCATCCGTATGGGACGCACAGACTTTCGACAGCTGGTTGCGCCGCAATGTCCGCACGAAGGGCGCGCGCGAGGTGTGCGCGCTGGTCTGCCAGGCGGTATTCGCGGCCGAACCGGCCGACATCTCGCTGCTGCACTTCCTGTTCTACCTGCACTCCGGCGGCGGCATCGACCGGCTGATCTCCACCGTCGACGGGGCCCAGCAGTGGCGCATCGTCGGCGGCTCGCAGCGCATCGCGCAGCGGATGGCCGAGGATCTCGGCGACGTGGTCGAACTCTCCGCGCCGGTGCGGCGCATCGAGACCACCGACTACGACGTCACCGTGGTCGCCGACCGTCGCACGGTCCGCGCGAGCGCGGTGATCGTGGCCATCCCACCGACCCTGACCAACCGGATCAGCTACGACCCGCCACTGCCGGGGCACCGAGACCAGTTGACGCAGCGCTACATTCAGGGCTCGGTCGTGAAATGCATGGCCGTGTACGCCGAGCCGTTCTGGCGCCGCGACGGGCTCAACGGCCAGGCGACCAGCGACGTCGGCCCGGTGAAACTCTGTTATGACAACTCACCGCCCGACGGCAGCAAGGGCGTACTGCTCGGCTTCCTCGAGGCGGGCCATGCCCGGCGGCTCGGGCAACTCCCCGCCGCCGAACGCAAGGCCGAGGTGCTCGCGTGTTTCGCCCGCCACTTCGGGCCCGCGGCCGCCGAACCCGAACAGTTCGTGGAGAAGGACTGGAGCCAGGAGGAGTGGTCGAGGGGCTGCTACGGCGGCTATCTGCCACCCGGCGCCTGGACCGCCTACCACGACACCGTGCGCGTCCCGATCGGCCGAATCCATTGGGCAGGAGCGGAATCCGCGACAGTATGGAACGGCTACATGGACGGCGCGCTCACCTCGGGCGAACGCGCCGCCACCGAAGTCCACACCCTGCTCGACACCGGAGCACACCTCATTCCCGGGTGAGAATCTCCCAGATCCATTCCGCGACAACCGGCGGCGGCGTCTCGGGCAAATTCTCGAGCCAGTGGGTGAGCACCGCGAGCATCGCGCCCGCCAGCGCCGCCGCGTCGACCTCGATCGGCACGCCCGAGACCACCGGCGCGTGCTCGCCGAGCAGTCGGATGCCGTCGGCCAGGATGGTCGCGATCCGCCGGGTCAGTCGCGCGTGTACTGCGGCTGACCCGTGCGCGCCCAGCACATTCCGGTAGAGCTGGGCGTGGTCGGCGATATGCTGGACGTAGCCGACCAGGAATTGCGGCGGCTGGTCGGGTAGACCGTCGTCGAACCCGCCCTCGCGCAGCGAAATACCCGCGTCGAGCGCGTGCCGTTCGATCGCGTCGGCGAGCAACGTCTCCTTGTCGGTGTAGTGGTCGTAGAACGTGCTGCGACTCACGCCCGCCCGGCCGGTGATGTCGGAGATGGCGATGCCGTCGACCGGGCCTTCGAGCCCGAGCCCGAGGATCGCGTCCTGGAGCAGACTCCGGCTGCGCAGGACCCGCGGATCGTCGGAGGTCGGCTTGCGCCCGGCCGGCTGCGTTCGAATCACATCTCCACCTTCACATCCATGGGTCCCTGTGTCGCGCGACACGTTGACGTCCGCCGGGCGACCGGGCTTATCCTACACGTGTAGGTAATCAGCCAGTTGTAGGTTAAATACCCTGGAGGGGTAACCATGGCGCGGGCTCTCTATCGCCTCGGCGATCTCTGTTTTCGCAATCCGTGGTGGGTGGTCGCCGTGTGGTCACTCATCGCCACTGCCGTCGCACTCGTCGGAATCACCTTGGGCGCCAGGGTTTCCGATCGGTTCGACATTCCCGGCACCGAATCCGACCGCGCCCAGATCGTGCTGAAGGACAGCTTCGGCAAGGGCGCACCGACCACGCAGGGCGAAGCGCCCGCCCGGCTCGTCGTGCGGGCTCCCGACGGCAAACCGCTGCCGCTGACCCAGATCGATGCCGAACTCGCGACACTGAGCGGCACACCTGGCATCGACGGCGTCACCCCGGCCGTGTTCGCGGTGTCCGAGAAGGGCGACGTCACCTTCGTCGACATCTCCTTCGCCACCCCGGTGAACCCGACCGCGAAGCAGTCCGTGGAGACGGTCCGCAACCGGTTGAGCGCGCAGGGGCTGCGGCCGATGCTCACCGGCGGGCCGTTCTACACCGAGGCCTCGTTCGTCGGACCGTCCGAGGCGGTCGGTGTGGCGATCGCGATGGCCGTGCTGGTCATCACCTTCGGTTCACTCCTCGCCGCGGGGTTGCCGTTGCTACTCGCGCTGGTCGGAGTGGGCATCGGCACCGGTGGCGTGGTCGCGGCCTCCACGCTGTTCGACGCGTCGTCGGCCACGTTGGCGCTGTCGCTGATGCTCGGTTTGGCGGTCGGTATCGACTACACGCTGTTCATCGTGTCGCGGCATCGTCAGCAACTGGCCGAGGCGATGCCGGTGCGCGAATCGGCGGCGCGGTCCATCGGAACGGCAGGCAGCGCGGTCGTTTTCGCCGGTGCCACCGTGCTGATCGCCCTGTGTGGCTTGGCGATCGCCCGAATACCGTTCCTCACCGGCATGGGCCTGGCAGCGGCAGCCAGCGTCGGAGTCGTTGTGCTGCTGGCGATTACGCTGCTGCCCGCGCTTCTCGGCTTCGCCGGCGAGCGATTGACTCCGCGCGGGCGAGGCTTGGCCTCGATCGAGGCGTCACAGCGGCCCAACCGCTGGGGCGACACCGTGACCAAGCGACCGATCCTCACCCTGTTGGCGGGAATCGGCGTGCTCGCGGTCGTCGCACTGCCTGCCCTCGGCCTGCGCCTCGGCCTGCCCAACGCGGGCCAGGAACCGACCGATACCGTCGCGCGGCAGTCCTACGATCTGCTCGCCGAGGCCTACACACCAGGACTGAACGGGCCACTCGTGGCGGTGGTGCAGGGTGAACCGAGCCGCATCCAAGCACAGACCCAGGCCGCGATCGAGCAGATCACCGCGCTGCCCGGCGTCGCGATGACGTTGCCACCCGAGGTCAACGCGGGCGCGGACACCGCTCAGTTCGTGGTCGTCCCGACCACCGAGCCCAGCTCGGAAGACACTGCCACCCTGGTGAAGTCGATCCGGCGCGGCGGGGCCGACCTGCGGGCCGAACACGGTGCGACCCTCCATCTGACCGGCGAGACGGTGATCGCGATCGACGTGGCGCGCAAGCTCTCCGCCGCGTTGGCACCGTTCTTGATCGTCGTCGTCGGCCTGGCCCTGACGCTGCTGATGCTGGCGTTCCGTTCACTGCTGGTTCCGCTCACCGCGGCGCTGGGCTTCCTGCTCTCCCTGGCCGCGGCGCTCGGCGCGACCACGGCGGTCTATCAGTGGGGGTGGCTGGGCTCGGTCCTCAATGTGCACCACCCGGCACCGATCCTGGCGTTCCTGCCGATTCTGCTGATCGGCGTGCTGTTCGGGCTGGCGATGGACTACCAGGTGTTCCTGGTGTCGCGGATGCGCGAGGCCTACGTCACCGGGGACGGTTCAGCGCTCACCGCGGTACGCACCGGTTACGCCCACAGTGTGCGCGTGGTCGCGGCGGCGGCGGTGATCATGATCGCGGTCTTCGCCGGATTCCTGTTCAGCCACAACATCATGATCGGTCCGATCGGCTTCGCCATGGGCGTTGGCGTGTTGTTCGACGCACTGGTCGTGCGGATGACCCTGATCCCCGCGGTGATGGCACTGCTCGGCCGCTGGGCGTGGTGGTTGCCGGGGCCGCTGGAGCGGTTGCTGCCCCATGTCGACATCGAGGGAGAGTCGCTGCCGAAGGTGACCGAAATCCGACCGGAGCGTGAAATCGTCACGGCCTGACCGGATTTCACCCGCGTCGACGACGCCCGGCGAGTTTCGTGCCGGGCGCCGTTGACGTGGGCTTTTACAGCTTCCGACGGCGCTGATCACATGTTTCGCGATCGCACCGGGAAATGGCCCGATCGCCTCTCCGAGTTCACCTGGACGTCACCGGAAATCGAAATTCATTGGGCTACTTTGGATTTCGCGGAGGTCACAACGGCGTAACACATCCGCTTCTCGGGTCCACCGAACTACTACCGGGTGCGCGACGAATTCGTTCGATCCCCGCCCCCGGAGTGGAGGGAACATGAGCATCAACCGTGAGTCCACTTTCCTGATCACCGGCGCGTCCGGCGTTATCGGCGGCGCACTGGTCGAACTACTGCCCGGCCATCGCATCTACGCTGTCGGCCACAGCAAGACCGGGGCCGCGCGTCCCGGTGTCACCTGGCTCAGCGGCGATATCCGTCAGCCCGATCTCGGTCTCGGCGACGACTACCAGCGCATCGCCGACGAGGTCGACCGGGTGATCCACGTGGCGGCCATGGTCGACTTCAACCGCGACGAAGAGACCATCCGCTCGATCAACGTGAACGGCACGCGCAATGTGTTGCGGTTCTGCGAGGTCGCCGGCGCCGATCTGGTGCACACCAGTTCGTCGTTCGTCGCCCGCGCCGAGTCGGCGCTGGTCGTCACGGGCACCGGATGTGCCGACGGTCGCGACATGTACCTGCGGTCCAAGATCGACGGCGAAGCGGCGGTGCGCGGGTCGGGCGTGCCCTATGTGATCGCCCGTCCGTCGCTGCTCATGGGCGATTCGGCGACCGGGCAGATCATTCGCCACCAGGGCCTGCACACCTTCCTCGGCGCCTATGTGAAGGGCGCGCTGCCGTTCGTGCCGTTCAGCGACACCGCCCAGGTCGACTTCCTCGCCCAGGATGTCGTCGCGTCGGCACTGGCCCGCCTCGCCACCGCCGATACCGACGGCTCGGAGTACTGGCTCACCGCCGGTGAGCACGCCATCGAGACCGGCGCGATCGTCGAGCTGTGCCGTGAGCTCTACCGCGCCGAGGGCACCGAGCTCGACAGCCCGCGCTACTTCCAGATCGAGGCGGTGCAGCGGTTGATCCTGCCGATGCTCGGCGATGTGCTCGATGCCAAGGCACGCAAGAAGTTCGACAATCTGCTCGCCATGGCATCGCTGTTCACCGACGCGCCGTTCGAATCCAGCCTCGGCACCGGCCCGTTCGTCGGCATCCAGCCGAGCCTGGACACCGCGCGCGATCTGCTGACCCGCACCGTGCGCGCGTACTGGCTACCCGAGACGGTAGCGGCATGAGCGGTCAGCGCCCGAAGGCGGCAGCCTGCGTAACCACGGAGGGAGCCCGAGCATGCCGAATGGAGACAGCATGACCATCGAACGCGCCGAGATCGTCGAACTGTATCGGGCGCATCTGGGTCGTGGGCGCGCGGCCCTGGCCGAATTCGTCAGCGCACCAGTCGAAGTGGCCTCGCACGGCGCGATCGTCGAGACCGCCGACGGCCGTTCCTTCATCGATTGTGGCGGGTACGCGGTGTTCCTGCTCGGGCACTGCCCCGAACCGGTGGTGGCCGCGGTGGTCGAGCAGGTGCGCACGCATCCTCTCGCGACCCGGCTGTTGCTGGAGCCCAAGGTCGCCGAGGCCGCACGGGCGCTGGTCTCGATCGCGCCGGAGGCGCTCGAGTCCGTCGCGTTCCTCAATTCCGGCGCCGAGGCCACCGAGCTCGGGCTCAAGATCGCCCGGGCACACGGCAAGGACCGGCTGATCACCATGCTCGGTGGGTACCACGGCAAGACCACCGGCGCGCTGGCGGTGACGCCGAAGCCGGAGTACCAGCAGCGTTTTCAGCCGTTGCTGTCCGCCACCGCGATTCCCTACGGCGACATCTCGGCACTCGAGGCCGAGCTCGTCGCGGCCGAGGGGCGCGGTGCGGTCATTCTGGAGCCGATCCAGGGTGAGGGTGGCGTCGTGATCCCGCCGCCGGGTTATCTCGCCGCCGTGCAGCGGTTGTGCCGGGCCAACGACGCGTTCCTGATCGTGGACGAGATCCAGACCGGCCTCGGCCGCACCGGCACGATGTGGGCACATCAGCCTGAGATCGATTGCCCCGATGTGCTGTTGGTGGGCAAGGCACTGTCCGGCGGAGTGGTTCCGGTGTCGGCGGTGCTCGCCACCGCGACCGCGTTTCGGCCCTTCGCCGATGACCCGACCCTGCACTCGTCGACCTTCGGCGGGTCACCGCTGGCCTCGGCGGCGGTGATCGCCACGGTCGGTGCGCTCGTCGCCGGTGACACCGCCGCACGCGCGGCGGAACTGGGTGAGCGGATGCTCGCCACGGTCGGTGACCTGTGCGCGCAGTATGTGGGCCGCACCGTCCGCGAGGTACGCGGTCGCGGTCTGCTCATCGGCATCGAGTTCACCCGACCCGATCTGGCCGCCGAGCTGGTCACCGACCTGCTCGCGCACGGGGTGATCGTCAATCACTCACTCGGCGCGAGCGCGGTCGTGCGGCTCACCCCGCCCGCCGTGCTCACCGACGACCAGGAGCGCACCGTCCTGGTCGCACTCGACAACGCACTCACCGCACTACTCGCTCACGTCTGATCACAGGAGTTCTGCCATGCCTACTGTTTCGCTCAGCCGACGCATCGAGAACATCGACGCCGACACGGTTTTCGCTCAGCTCAAGGATCTCGACAGCTACCCCCACATCGCCGACGGTGTGCAGCAGGTCGAGGTGACCTGGGATGCCGACGGTGGCGCCGCCACCAGCGACTGGGAGGTCCGTTTCCGTGACGGCTCGCTGCGCTGGACCGAACGCGACCTGTTCGACACCGCGGCCCGCACCTACTCGTTCGTCCAGGTCGCCGGCGATCTGGTCGCCTTCGAGGGCCGCTGGGAGGTGGCCGCCGACGGCGCCGACGCCGTGGTGAGCTTCGACGCCGATTTCGATCTCGGCATGCCGAGTCTGGCGGCCATGCTCGACCCGATCGCCACCCGCGCCCTGCACGACAACATCGACGAGCTGATGACCGCCATCAGCGCGTCGGTAGCCGTCGCATCCTGATCCAAGCCACCTGACCAGGCGTTCTGCCGAGCCCATCGAAGTGCTCGGCAGAACGCGCCCCTACTTCCGGGCCAGCTCGTCGATCCATCGCTGCAGGCGCGCCCCCTCGGTGACCATCAGGTCCGGGTCGCGGAAGGTGTTGGTGAGCAACGAGATTCCCTGGTACGCGGCGACGAACGCGATCGCGAGTTCGTCGGCATCGGCGCGGCCCAGCTCGGCGAACTGCTCGCGTGCCCACTCCACGAGTAGCCCGATCACCCGTGCCGGTTCCCCACCGAAGGCATCCTCGCGCTTGTCCAGTTCGGCGGCGAGTGAACCGGTCGGGCAACCGAACCTCGCCGCCATCTCCCGCTGGTCGACCCAGCTGCGCACCATCGCCTTCAGTTTCTCGGCAGGGCCCGGCAGCTCCGCGAGCTCGGTGACCGCGCCCGCCAGCACCTGCGCGTGCAGCTCGATGACCGCGGCGATGAACTGATCCTTGGTCTTGAAGTAGTAGTAGACATTGCCGACCGGCACGTCGGCCTCGCGTGCGATATCCGCGATCGTCGTCTTCTCGATGCCCTGCTGGTAGAAAACGCGCATCGCCGCCTGAACCAGGCGTTCCCGCTTCCCGATCTGTGGGCTGACCTGCGCGTCCGATTTAGTCATACAACTAACTATAGACAGTGGGCTGCCGATGGGATACGTTCTGTCCAGCAAGTCAGTCAGCCAACTAACTAAGGATTCGCATGATTGTCGTCACCGGAGCAACCGGCAATATCGGCAGCACCCTGGTCGGTCTCCTCGCCGACGCGGGCGAGCGGGTCAGGGCCGTCTCCCGAGGCACTCGCCCCGTCTCCCTGCCCGCGGGTGTCGAGCACGCGGTCGCCGACCTGGGCGATCTCGACAGCCTCTCCCCCGCGCTCGAGGGTGCCGAGGCACTGTTCCTGCTCGTCACCGGCGAGCAACTGATGACCGGCCCCGAACCGGCCCTTGTGCTGAAAACCGCCGCCGACGCGGGCGTGCGCCGGGTCGTCTTCGTATCGTCACAGGGTGCGGTGACCCGCCAGCACTCCGACGGCTACGCCAGAACCATCGCGTTCGAACAGGCGTTGGCCGAATCCGGCCTCGAGTGGACCGCGCTGCGTCCGGGTGCGTTCTTCTCCAACACCTTCGCCTGGATCGAACCGATTCGCACCCAACGCATCGTCCCCGCGCCCTTCGGCGACGTCGGCCTGCCCGCCGTCGACCCCGCCGACATCGCCGCCGTGGCTGCCGCGACGCTGCTCGAAGCGGGCCACCACGCCCACGCCTACACCCTGACCGGCCCAGCCGTCATCACCCCGCGTGACCAGGCCGCGGCACTGGCCGCAGCGGTCGGTACCCCGATCGCCTTCGTAGAACTCACCCCGGAACAGGCCAAACAGAACATGCTCCGCTTCATGCCCGAACCGGTTGCCGACCACACCCTGACCATCCTCGGCACCCCGACCCCCGAAGAACAGCAGGTCAGCCACGACATCGACCGTGTTCTCGGCCGCCCAGCCACCTCGTACACCCAGTGGGCACAACGCCATCGGGAGATGTACGCCTGACGCGCACGGAGACGGAGAGCCTCCCTCAGCCGCGCGCATACCTGACCGGATCGGCCACCGCCGAGCAGGCCGATCACCCGATATCGACCGGGTCTATCTGCACCCGCAGCGGCGCATCGGACCGATGCGTGCTCCGCACCGCCTGCGCGGCGGTCAACGCGCGGGCGAGCGGAGCACCGTCGGACCGGGCGACACGCAACAACATCCGCTCGACTTCGGCCGGAGAGTCAGTGCCCGAGAACGGTTTACGCGCAGTGGGTGGCAACGGGACGGGGCCGAGGATCTCGGTGCCGTCAGGAAGAGCGGCGGCTTCGAGTAGTTCGGCGATCGAATCGGTCGTCCCGTCGACGGCCGCCAGCCGGATCGCGGGCGGAAACCCGACTTCGGCCCTGGCGTCGAGTTCGGCCGCGGCGTGGTTGACCGGGTCCCAGCGGACCAGCGCCTGCACGGTCGGCAGGGAGGGCTCGGCCATCACGATCACCTGGCCGCGCGGGCGGACCAGGGCGGCGGCACCCATCCAGCGGCGCAGGGTGTCCTCGCCCGCGCGCAGGTCCGCGCGGCCGAGCAGGGCCCATCCGTCCAGCAACAGCGCCACCCCGTAGCCGCCGGGAACGAGAGGCTCGGCGCCCACCGTCGCGACGACCACCTGGGCGCCGGGTTCGACAGTGTCGAGTACCTCCCCGCCTCCCGAGGTCCGAATCGGCACCCCCGAGAACGCACGCCCGAGTTCCTCGGCGGTCCGAGCCGCCCCGATCACCGTCGCGCGCAGCGCTCGCGCACCACACGCCTGACAGCGAAACGCGGCCTCGGTGATCCCACACCACTTGCACTGCGGACTGGCCGCTTCACCATGGGTGGCGTGCGGCAACGCCAACGGACCGTTGCAGTGCCGGCACCGTGCGGGCGTCCGGCACTTCGCGCAGGCCAGCGACGGGACATACCCGCGCCGCGGCACCTGAACCAGCACCGCCACGTTCTCCTTGATCGCGGACCGCGCCGCGGCGAACGCCACACCGGGCATCCGCACCGACCGCGCCAGCGCATCCCGCTCCAGCGCGAAATCACTGTCGCCCGGCGCGCTGATCCTGGGCGTCACCTCTCGCAACACGTGACGTTCCGCGAGAAGGTCACGTGCCCAACCGGATTCGACGACCGCCTGGATCTCGGCCGTCCGCGCGAACCCGGCGGCGACGAACGCGGCCCCCGTCTCGTGCGCCCGCAACATCGCCACCTCACGAGCATGCGGATACGGCGACCGCGGCTCGGCGTAGGTGTCGTCGCCGTCGTCCCACATCGCGATCAACCCGAGATCCCGTGCGGGCGCGAACACCGCCGCCCGAGTTCCCACCACGATCCGAGCCTGCCCCCGCAATACCGCCAACCACCGCCGATACCGCGCCGCAGGCCCCAACCCGGCAGACAACCCGACAGCCTGATCCCCCACCAGCGCAACACATTCGGCGAGCAATCGATCGAGGTCCCGCTGATCCGGCACCATCAACACCGCGCTGCGCCCGGCCGCCACCACGGTCGCCGCCAGCTCCGCCAGCCGCGCCGCCCAGTCCTCCCCCGGCAAGGCCTGCCACGCCGCCCGCACCCCCCTACCCTGCGCCAGTGCGCCGACGAAGCCCATGCCGTGCGCGTACCGACCCCACGCTGACGCGTCGACCTCGACACTGGGCATGCGATCGACCTCGACCCCCGGGGACGGCGAATCCGACCCGCCCGCTGCTGCCCCGCCGACCTCCGTGGTCGAATCGCCGACGTCGCCAGAACCCGCCGAGGCCGAGCCGTCCGCGCCGGTGGAGCTGTTCACACCAGTCGAGGCACCCTCACCAGTCGAGTCGGCCACCGCAGTCGAGCGCGAAACATGCTCACCCTCAACCCCTTCCGGCGCCGAGTCGCCCGTGCCTTGCTCATCGACGGCGGGTGACCCTGCCGGCTCGAACGTCGAATCATCGGTAGTATCGACAATCTGCGTCGCCGAACCCGCCGGCTTCTTCACGACATCGGCCTTCTTCGCACCGCCGGTTTCGGTGCGGGCATGACGCGGGGGTATCGCCAGGCGAAGGACATCCGCGCGAGTCCCGGCGTAACGGGCGGCGACAGCAGTGGCCAGTCGCAGAATTTCCGGGGTGAGGACACGTTCCGCGGAGACGACTCGTTCCAGCGGCAGCATCTTGCCGTTGTGGTCGCTGCGCGGGAGACGCTCCAGGAGGTAACCGTCGACGAGGCGACCGGCGAACCGAACGCGCACGCGCACGCCCGGCTGCGCGATCTCGTCCAGTTCAGCGGGGACGAGGTAATCGAAGTCCCGGTCCAGGTGGGCAGGCGACAACAGCGGGAGCACCCTCGCGATGGGGTGTCCCGCTGCTGTCGATGAATCGTCCGCTGTCACGCGGTCCGTGACTACTACAGGCCGACGGCCGCGCGCAGCTTGTCGGCGCGGTCCGTGTGCTCCCAGGGCAGGTCGACATCGGTGCGGCCGAAGTGTCCGTAGGCCGCGGTCGGCGCGTAGATCGGGCGCAGCAGGTCCAGGTCGCGGATGATCGCGCCCGGACGCAGGTCGAAGACCTCGGAGATGGCGACGGAGATCTTGGTCGGGTCGATCTTCTCGGTGCCGAAGGTCTCGACGAACAGACCGACGGGGGCCGACTTGCCGATCGCGTACGCGACCTGCACCTCGACGCGATCCGCCAGACCCGCGGCCACCACGTTCTTGGCGACCCAGCGCATCGCGTAGGCGGCCGAGCGGTCGACCTTCGACGGATCCTTGCCGGAGAACGCGCCGCCACCGTGGCGGGCCATGCCGCCGTAGGTGTCGACGATGATCTTGCGGCCGGTCAGGCCGGCGTCGCCCATCGGCCCACCGAGGACGAACTTGCCGGTGGGGTTGACCAGCAGACGGATATCGGAGGTGTCGAGGCTGGGCAGGTTCAGATCGCCGATGACAGCGTCGACGACCTTTTCGCGGATATCGGGGGCAAGCAGGTTGTCCAGGTCGATATCGGCGGCGTGCTGGGTCGAGATGACGACCGTGTCCAGGCGGACCGGCCGGTCACCGTCGTATTCGATGGTGACCTGGGTCTTGCCGTCGGGACGCAGGTAGGGCAGCACGCCCGACTTGCGGACCTCGGTGAGCTTGCGCGAGAGCCGGTGCGCGAGCGCGATCGGCAGCGGCATCAGCTCGGGCGTGTCGATGGTGGCGTAGCCGAACATCAGGCCCTGGTCGCCGGCGCCCTGGCGCTCGATCGCATCGTCGGAGCCGCCGACGCGCGCCTCGTGCGAGGTGTCGACACCCTGGGCGATATCGGGCGACTGGGCACCGATCGCGATGTTGACACCGCAGGAGTTGCCGTCGAATCCCTTTGCGGAGGAGTCGTATCCGATCTCGAGGACCTTCTCGCGCACGATCCGCGGGATGTCGGCGTAGGCAGAGGTGGTGACCTCGCCCGCGACATGGACCTGCCCGGTGGTGACCATGGTTTCCACCGCGACCCGGCTGCTCGGGTCCTCCGCGAGCAATGCGTCGAGGATGGAATCGCTGATCGCGTCACAGATCTTGTCCGGATGACCTTCGGTCACGGACTCACTGGTGAATAGCCGACTACCTGTCGTACGCACAGTTATTCCCTCTCCCTCAACGGGTAACTCGTTCGGCTTGTGACGGTAACTTCTCGGTGCTACCGCGCAACCCTTCTCATCAAGACTATTCCAAACCACCGACATGGTGGCGGGTAAGTATCAAGCCACACCGCGAACACCCGCGCGGACGGTAGACTGCGCGACCCACGTTGCCGCGCAACTCTTTTGGCGCGAAATCGACGCGAACTCCCCGGTCAGGGCAGCAACGGGATCAGCGCGTCGAGCACCCGGCTGGCCAGCAGCGCCTTCGACCCGTGATCGAGGGCCTGTTCGGTGCCGTCGGCGCCGAGCAACCAGCCGTCGTTGGTGTCGACCTCGAACGCCTTGCCCTCGCCGACCGCGTTGACCACGAGCAGATCGCAGCCCTTGCGCGCCAGTTTCGCGCGCGCGTGGGTGAGCACGTCGCCGTTGTCGTCACCGGTCTCGGCGGCGAAACCGACGATCGCGGTACCGGCGAGCCGTCCCTCGGTGCGGGCGTCGACCAAGCCGGCGAGGATGTCCTCGTTCTTGGTCAGCGGGATCACGTCGGGTTCGTCGGCGCCCTTCTTGATCTTCGCGGCCGCCACGTGTGTCGGACGGAAATCGGCGACCGCGGCCGCCATGATCACCGCATCGGCGCCGAGCGCGTGCTTGTCGACCGCGGTCTTGAGCTGGTCGGCGGTGGTGATGTGGACCAGTTCGACCGCGGCGGGCGGTGCGAGCTCGATCGTGTTGCCCGCGATCAGTGTCACCTGGGCGCCACGCTGGGCGGCGACCCTGGCCAGGGCGTAGCCCTGCTTGCCGGAGCTGCGGTTGCCGAGGAAGCGCACCGGGTCGAGGGGTTCCCTCGTACCACCGGCGGTGATCACCACGCGGCGACCGGTCAGGTCGCGAGGCAGCGCGTCGGCACGTTCGAGCAGCAGCGAGGCCAGACCGAAGATCTCCTCCGGTTCGGGCAGCCGTCCCGGACCCGTATCGGTGCCGGTGAGCCGACCCGAGGCGGGTGACATCACGTTGGCGCCGTGCGCGCGCAAGGTCGCGACATTGGCCACCGTCGCCGGATGCTCCCACATCTCGGTGTGCATCGCGGGCGCGAACAGCACCGGACATCGGGCCGTCAGCAAGGTGGCGGTGAGCAGATCGTCGGCGCGCCCCTGTGCGGCGCGCGCCATCAGATCCGCGGTGGCGGGGGCGATGACCACGAGATCGGCCTCCTGGCCGATCCGGACATGCGGCACCTCGGGCACGTCGGCGAACACCGTGGTGTGCACCGGCTGACCGGACAGCGCCTCGAAAGTCGCCTTACCGACGAACTGCAGAGCCGACTCGGTGGGAATAACCCGCACCTGGTGTCCGGTCTCGGTGAAACGGCGAACGAGGGCACACGCCTTGTAGGCGGCGATGCCCCCGCCGACCCCGACGACGATCCGCATGGTCTTCTACGCCTCCGGACTAGAGATTGTCACTCGCCCTCGGTGTGTTCGAGCAGGTCGGAGTGGATTTCGCGCATGGCGACCGACAGCGGCTTCTCCTGCAGACCCGGCTCGACGAGCGGGCCGACGTACTCGAGGATGCCGTCACCGAGCTGGTTGTAGTAATCGTTGATCTGACGGGCGCGCTTGGCCGCGTAGATCACCAGGGCGTACTTGGAGGACGTGCGGTCGAGCAGCTCGTCGATCGGGGGGTTGGTGAGGCCGATCGGAGTGTCGTACGCGGGTACTGCGGTGATGTCCGTGCTCACTAGGGGTGACTCCTGCGGGTTAGTGGGTCAAGAACTCGAATTTGTGCTAACGAACAACGATACCAACTGCTCACAAGCGGTCGTTACCTCGCTGTTCACGATGACCGTGTCGAACTCGTCACAGGCCGCCAATTCGACCCGGGCCGTCTCGAGCCTGCGCTCGATCACCTCGGGCGTCTCGGTGCCGCGCGAACGCAGCCGCGAGACCAGTTCTTCCCAGCTCGGCGGCGCGAGAAACACCAGCAGCGCTTCCGGCATCGCCTGCCGGACCGACCGTGCACCGGCCAGGTCGACTTCGATCAGTACTGAAAGTCCGCTCGCCAGCGCTTCGCGCACCGGGGCGGCGGGGGTGCCCGATCGCTGCAACCCCCCATGGATGTCTGCCCATTCGAGCAATTCGTCCGCCGCGATCATGGCGTCGAACTCGACTCGGGAAACGAAGCGGTAATCGAGACCGTCGACCTCGCCGGGACGTGGGTCCCGCGTCGTGGCCGACACACTGAAGACCAATTCGGGCAGGCGTTCCCGCACGCACCGCACGACCGTGGATTTACCCACAGCCGAGGGGCCGACCAGTACTACCAGCCGGCCCTTCCGCGTGTTTTTGTCCACCAGACTTTAGGCGTCGAAGTCGAAGCGGGTGAGCAGCGCGGCGCGCTGCCGGGCACCGAGACCACGGAGACGACGCGTAGGCGCGATCTCCAGCTCGGTCATGATCTCCGCCGCCTTGACCTTGCCCACCTTCGGCAGAGCCTCGAGCAGCGCAGAAACCTTCATCTTGCCGAGAATCTCATCGGACTCGGCATCGGTGAGGACCTGCTTCAGGTTCGTTCCACCGCGCTTCAGGCGCTCCTTGAGCTCTGCCCGAGCGCGGCGAGCGGCAGCCGCCTTCTCCAGAGCAGCGGCGCGCTGCTCATCAGTCAGCTGGGGAAGGGCCACGGGTTCCTCCGTCTCATCGTTCATTGCCAGATCTACCGCCGGTTACCCGGACGGTCTGTGCGACCGTACCCACGGTGCGCGCCGATTGCGAACCCGACCCCCAGGTCAGGGCAGGATTACGAATGCCGTATGGCGCGCGCGGACCCGATGCGGTGACGGCTGATTCCACCGTCTCGATCGTACAGCCGAATCACTGAAATGCATCCCCACCTGCGGTTATCCCGATATGGGCGATGATAGCCACCAGGTAGCGTGAGGGCCTGGTGCCGCCCTGGCAAACCCGGTGGCGCGCGACCAGCGGGTTTCCTGAAAAAGCCCGCGTGTCGCACGATTTCGCACAGCGTGTCGTCAAGATCGGGCGCGAAACTCGTCGAGAACCGCACCCGACGCGGTCGCCACGACCTCGTCGATCCAGTCCGGAATCGGGGTGGCGCGGGCGACGTAATCGCGGACAAGTCCGTACGGAATCGCCTTCACGGCGGCGCCCGCGATGGCCAGCGATCGGTCGTCGGCGATCCCGAATTCGGTCACAACGGCAGTCCGCAGGGCGGCGTTCATCCCGTCGTTGACGCCGGCGATCGCGGACCGCAGATCCTCGGCGCCCACCTCGAGGAGTTCGTCGCGATGGAACATCTTCATCGCCCGCGCCTCGGTGGGGTGCGCGCGGCAATAGCGCGGCAGGAACGTGGCGGCGGACAGCAGCGGCGCGGGGCCGGTCAGTGCCGTGATGAAGCCCTCGTGGAACCGGCGGATCGACCGCAACCACAGGCGGGCGAGCAGTTCGTCACGTGAGGCGAAACGCACATAGATCGACCCCGAGTGCACGCCTGCCGCAGTGCCGATCGCCGTGATGGCGGGGCGGGTGATCGCCGGGTCGGCGAGCAGGTCGCGAGCCGCGTCGAGCACCTGATCGTCGGTGAAAAGGCGGGGTCTTGCCACCGGATCAGCCTAGTGGCACAGTTTATGAATATGAATTCAAGAACTAGATTCCCGCTTGCCGGTGCGCTGCTCACCTTCATCGGCACCGCCCATACCGGCCTCGGCATCGCGTTGTTCTTCGCCGCCGATCACGATGTCGAGCTCACCTTCTGGTTCACCGAGTTCGGCGTGGTCAGCATCGGTTTCGGCATCGCGATGATCGCGCTGGAGCGCGCGTTGGGGTACGTGCCGGGCGCGGTGCTGCTCGCGCTCGGCGCGGTCACGGTGTCCGGCCTGGCGTTCATGCCGCTGTCGGGGTTCCTGACGGTGCTGGCACCGCTCGGCATCGGTGCGTACGGCTGGTGGCGAGCCAGGAACGAGCGGGTCGTGGCCTGAGCCCTCACCCCTGCGCCGCGCCCGCCCGCAGGTGCTGCAGGATGGCGAGAACCCGCCGGTTGTGTGCCTCGCCGACCGGGAGGTCCAGCTTGGTGAAGATCGCGTTGATGTGTTTTTCGACGGCGCTGCGGGTGACGTGGAGCTGCCCGCAGATCGCCGCGTTGCTCAGACCTTGCGCCATGAGTTCGAGCACCTCGCGTTCGCGCTCGGTGAGTCGGTGCAGTGGCGAGTCGGCGCGATTGTGCAGAAGGAGCTGGCGGACCACTTCCGGGTCGAAGGCGGTACCACCCGCGCCCACCCGGTCGACGGCATCGAGGAACGCCCCGATCGCGGCGACCCGGTCCTTGAGCAGGTAGCCGATGCCGCCGGTGCCGGTGAGGAACTCCGCCGCGTGTCTGCGCTCGACGTACTGCGACAGCACCAGGATGGCGATGCCCGGCTGATCGTGGCGGATTTCCAGGGCCGCTCTGATCCCCTCGTCGACGTGGTCGGGTGGCATCCGGACGTCAGCGATGACCAAGTCCGGTGGACGAATCCGCACGGCGGCCAGCAGTTCGACGGCGGTACCGACGGAGTCGACGATCTCGTGGCCCTCGGCGGTGAGGAGCTGAGCCAGGCTCTCGCGCAGTAGCGCTGAATCCTCGGCCAGGGTTATGCGCACGGAACCTCCACAGTGATGATCGTCGGGCCACCAGACGGGCTGTCCACCGTCATGGTGCCGTCCGATGCGGTGACGCGGGTGGCGATGCCGGTCAGGCCGTGACCGGAAGGGTCGGCGCCGCCTTTTCCGTCGTCGCGCACACGCAGGCGCAGTATCCGGCCGTCGCGCTCGACATCGACCTCGATGGTGGTGGCCCCGGAGTGCTTGATGGCGTTGGTGATCGCCTCGCTGGCGGTGAAATAGCAGGCCGATTCGGCGGGGCGCGGTGGGCGTTCGTCGAGATCGACGGTCAGCCGAGTCGGAATCGGTGTGCGGTCGGCGAGGGCCTCGAGGGCCGCGCGCAGACCGTCGCGGGCGAGCATGGCCGGGTAGATCCGCCAGGAGACTTCGCGCAGTTCGTCGAGGATGTGCCCGGTCTCGGAGATCGCACGCTGCTGTAATTCGCCGCGGGCGCTCTCATCGATCGTCCGGTCCATCCGGCCGAGCAGAATCGACAGGGCGACCACCCGCTGCTGGACACCGTCGTGCAGGTCGCGTTCGATGCGGCGGCGTTCGTCATCGATCACTTCGACCACCTCGGCGCGGGTGGTGGTGAGCTGGGCGACCCGCTGGGCCAGCTCGTCCTGCCCTGGGCGCGTACTCCGGCGCAGGCACCAGGCTTCGGCGCGCACCACCCCGAGCAACCCCTGCACGGCGAGGAAACAGAGCACCGCTCCGGGAAGTGCCAGCACGGCGACTGTCGTCCAGGTGACCTGACCGGGTTCGGTCGCGTCGATGATCGGCACCGCGGCTCCGGTGGACGCGCCGTAGACCACGGCCACCGCGACGACGACCCCCAACCCCGACAGGGCCAGCACCAGCGCACCGAGCACCCCGACGAGCGCGCGGACCGCCAGATACCCCGCAGCCCGCGGCCCGCGGGGCACACCGCTCGACCGCACACCGAGCAACCGGATGAGGCGCTGCTGTTCGACGCGGGCGATCCGGTCGGTGAAGCCCGCCGAAATCGGCGCGGCGAGCACACCGAGCAGGTCGAGCGGCACGGTGACCACGCCGAGCAGATAGCCGACGATCGCGGCGGCCGAGCGTGACGATCGCACCGAGGCCGGGCTCACCACCCGATTCTTCCGTGCCACAGCCACATCGCCCGCGAAGCCCTTCATCGATCGGCCGCAGATATCGCAGGTGCGGCTGTCCATCGTGTTCGCCGAGGGCGTGCGGCACGCACAGCGGCGGCGCCCGCCCGCGGCGAGAGATTCTGCGTGACCAGCACGCGATGGCACGCGTGCACCGGCGGCAGTCGCGTGTGCGTAGTTCTCATCGTCCGACATTCTCCCGTGTCAGCCGCTGACGCAGGCGGCGGGCGAGGAATACCGTCGCTGCCACGAGAACAGCGGCGATCACCAGCTTCTGCAGCACACCGGCATAGGTCTCGACGACGTGCCAGTTCTCACCGAGGAAGTAGCCCGCGAGGACGAAGACCGCGTTCCACAGCAGACTGCCCGCCGTGGTCAGGACCGTGAAGCGGGTGAGTGGCATGCGTTCGACGCCGGCGGGGATGGAGATCAGGCTGCGGAAGATCGGGATCATCCGGCCGAAGAAGACCGCCTTGTCGCCGTGGCGAGCGAACCAGTCCTCGGTGCGGTCCAGGTCGGACAGTCTCACCAGGGGTAGCCGGTCGACGATGCGGCGCAGGCGGTCGCGGCCGAGGGCGGCGCCGAGGGCGTAGAGGGCGAGCGCGCCGACCACCGAGCCCAGGGTGGTCCACAGCAGGACCTCGGCCAGGCCGAACCGGCCGCGACTGGCGGTGAAGCCGGCCAGGGGCAGGATCACCTCGCTGGGCAGTGGGGGGAAGAGGTTCTCGAGTGCGATCGCGAGGCCGGCGCCGAAGCCACCGAGCTGTTCCATCAGCTGTACCGCCCACCCCGCGATGCCGGTCAGTTCGGTCGAATTCCCTGTCGTATCCATGCTTTCGACGCTAGGTAGCCGGGACCCCGCGATCAGTAGCGTCAACCACCCGGTCTACAAGGTGCGACCTCAGCTCGGGGGTGGGGTTTTCCGCACCCCTCTCGCGGGGCGTACACCATCGCTGCGGGCCGGACGCGTCCCTAGCGTCGAAAGGTATGCGACAGAAACTGTTTCGGGCCTCTGCGGTCGTTGTGGGCACCGTGCTGGTGGCCACGCTGATGGCCGCTCTGGTCCTCGTGACGGCACGGTGGCGGGTTGTCGGGGATACGGTCGAGGCCGCCGCGCGCTGGAACGACACCGATGTGGTGTTACGAGTCTCCGACGGCGAGCGGCAGCGCGAATGGCAGTACGAAGGCAGCGCGGCGGGGCAGGCGAGCACGCCGGGACCGCACAGCAGGTTCCGGATCGGCAGCATCACCAAGACCTTCGTCGCCACCGTCGTGCTGCAACTCGTCGATGAGGGCAGGGTCACGCTGGACGGTTCGATCGCCACGCAGCTGCCAGAGCCGATTCCCGGCGGAGAGCGGATCACGGTGCGGCAGTTGATGAATCACACCAGCGGGCTCTACGACTACATGAAAGAGCCGGGCATGTCGACGAACCGCTGGCGCGGCGATGACCGGTTCCGTGCTCACGCACCGCGTGATCTGCTCGCCACCGCGGTGCGCCACGACCCTTATTTCGCACCGGGCGCCCGCTTCCGGTACTCGAACACCAACTACATCGCCCTCGGCCTGCTGATCGAGCACGTGACCGGGCACCGCTATGGCGACGAGATCCGCGACCGTGTTCTCACACCATTGAGGTTGACCGCCACCACCGTGCCCGGCGACGACCGCCGCGTCCCCGCGCCCGCCCTCACCGCACACCGTGACATCGACGGTGCCGGCCGGGTGGACGTGACCGAGATGAACCCCTCACTGGACTGGGCCGCAGGCGAAATGATCTCCACCACAGCCGATCTCGACGCCTTCTTCGCGGCACTGCTCGGTGGGCGTCTGATGAGCCCCGACTCGCTGGACCGGATGCGTGAGACGGTACCGATGGGCATGGGTTTCCACTACGGGCTCGGCCTGCAGCGTTTCGAACCACCGTGTGGTGGCGACCTGTGGGGACACGGCGGCGAACTGCTCGGCTACGTCACCTACGCGTTCCGGTCGGCCGACGGCCGGTCGCTGACGATGGTGGTCGGCTCCGCGGCCTCGTCGGACGCGCTGTCGATGTTCGCCACGGTCACGGCGACCTACTGCCTCGCTTGAACGCCGTCCGCCACGGACAGGTTCAACAATGTCGGTGCGCGACAAACGACTCGCCCGCCCCGAATTCCACCCACGATGCCCACGGCACGTACTGTCTCTCCCGACACCGGGGGTGACCGAACGACGAGGCCGGGGCAGCGCGTAGCTGCCCCGGCCCCTCTCGTCACGTCAGCCCTGCAGGAAGGCGAACTCCTCTTGCAGCTGAGCCGTCTTGTCACACAGCGCCGTCACCGACGGGCCCGCGTTGAGAACCTCGCGGGACACGTTGGGCACGACAGCAGCCAGGTTCGCCTCCGAGACCAGGGCGCGGATGGAGTCCGCTCCCCCGCCTTGCGCGCCCACACCGGGCATCAGAATCGGGCCGTTGAGGGCCGACAGGTCGGGTGCCTCGGTAAGCGTCGCACCGACAACCACACCGACGGAGCCGAAACCGAAACCGGACCCGGCGTTGCGGGCCGCGGCCTCGTCGACCATCGTCTGCGCGATCGTGCGACCGTCCGCGGCGGTGATCCGTTGCAGTTGCGCCCCTTCGGGATTCGAGGTCGCCGCGAGCACGAACACGCCACGGTGATTGGCCTGCGCCAGGCTCAGCGCCGGGTCGAGGGACCCGAAACCGAGATACGGCGACACCGTCACCGCGTCCGAACCCAGGGGTCCGTCGCCGAGCCAGGCGTTCGCATAAGCGTCCATCGTGGAGCCGATGTCGCCACGCTTGGCATCGGCCAGCACCAGGGTGCCCGAGGCCCGCAGCACCGAGATGGTGCGCTCGAGCACCGCGATGCCACCGGAACCGTAGGTCTCGAAGAACGCGACCTGCGGCTTCACCAGCGCGACCCGACCGTCGAAGGCCTCGACACAGATCTCGGCGAAAGCCTCGAGCCCGTCGACGTCTTCGGTGAGCCCCCACGCCCGCAGCAAGGCGGGGTGGGGGTCGATGCCGACGCACACGGGTCCGAACTGCCGCATGGCCTGCTGCAACCGGTGACCGAATGTCATGTCAGCCACGCAGTTTCGAGTGCAGTTCCTGCAGCGAGCGCACCCCGATACCACCGTTGATGCCGGCCTCGATGCCCTGCACCGCCGCCGCCGCGCCCTGAACGGTGGTGATGCACGGGATGTTCGCGCCCACCGCGGCGGTGCGGATCTCGTAGCCGTCCACGCGGGGACCCGAGTTGCCGTAGGGGGTGTTGAACACGATGTCGATCTCGCCGTCGCGGATCTGCTCCACGATCGAGGCTTCCGGCATGCCGGTGGCCGGATCGGTGGCTTCCGGGTCGGAGTGCTTGCGCACCTGCTCGCACGGAATGCCGTTGCGGCGCAGGGTTTCCGCGGTGCCCTCGGTGGCGAGGATCCGGAAGCCCAGGTCGTGCAGGCGCTTGATCGGGAACACCATGGCGCGCTTGTCGCGGTTGGCGATCGAGACGAACACGGTGCCCTCGGTCGGCAGCGAGCCGTAGGCGGCGGCCTGGCTCTTGGCGAACGCGGTACCGAAGTCGGCGTCGATGCCCATGACCTCGCCGGTGGACTTCATCTCCGGGGAGAGCAGCGAGTCCACGCCGGAGCCGTCGGCGCGACGGAACCGGTGGAAGGGCAGCACGGCTTCCTTCACCGCGACCGGCGCGTCGAGCGGCACGTGGCCGCCGTCGCCCTCGGGCGGCAGCATGCCTTCGGCGCGCAGGTCGGCGATGGTGGCGCCGAGCATGACGCGCGCGCAGGCCTTGGCCAGCGGCACGGCGGTGGCCTTCGAGACGAACGGAACCGTCCGGCTCGCCCGGGGATTGGCTTCCAGGACGTAGAGCACGTCGTCCTTGAGGGCGTACTGCACATTGAGCAGACCCTTGACGCCGATGCCCTTGGCCAGCGCGATGGTGGAGCGGCGCACGGCCTCGATGTCGCTGCGGCCCAACGTGATCGGGGGCAGCGCGCAGGCGGAGTCACCGGAGTGGATACCGGCTTCCTCGATGTGCTCCATCACGCCGCCGAGGTAGACCTCGTCGCCGTCGCACAGTGCGTCGACGTCGATCTCGATGGCGTCTTCCAGGAAGCGGTCGACCAGCACCGGGTGATCGGGGCTGAGCTCGGTCGCGCGGGAGATGTAGCCCTCGAGCGAGGTCTCGTCGTAGACGATCTCCATGCCGCGCCCGCCCAGCACGTAGGACGGGCGGACCAGGACGGGATAACCGATCTCGTTGGCGATCTTCTTCGCCTGCGCCACGTTCGTGGCGGTGCCGTACTTGGGCGCGGGCAGTCCGGCGGCGACGAGCACGTCACCGAATTCGCCACGGTCCTCGGCCAGGTCGATCGCGGCCGCGGAGGTACCGACCACCGGCACGCCGGCGTCGGTGAGCCGCTGCGCCAGACTCAGCGGGGTCTGCCCGCCGAGCTGCACGATCACTCCGGCGACGGTGCCCGACTCGGCTTCGGAGTGGTACACCTCGAGGACGTCCTCGAAGGTGAGCGGCTCGAAGTAGAGGCGATCGGCGGTGTCGTAGTCGGTGGAGACGGTCTCGGGGTTGCAGTTGACCATGACGGTCTCGTACCCGGCGGCCGACAGGGTCTGTGCCGCGTGCACACACGAGTAGTCGAACTCGATGCCCTGACCGATGCGGTTCGGGCCCGAACCCAGGATGATGACCTTCTCACGCTCACGCTGCGGCGCGACCTCGGACTCCGCGCCGGGATCGAGCTCGTAGGTGCTGTAGTGGTACGGCGTCTTGGCCTCGAACTCCGCGGCGCAGGTGTCGACGGTCTTGTAGACCGGGCGCACCGCGAGACGGTGACGCAGCGACCGCACACCCGACTCACCGGCCAGCTCGGGCCGCAGCGCGGCGAGCTGACGGTCGGACAGGCCGTAGTGCTTGGCACGACGCAGCAGATCCTCGTCGAGCACGGGCGCGTCGAGAACCTCCTGACGCAGCTCGACCAGGGCGAGCACCTCGGCCACGAACCACGGGTCCACGCCGGAGGCCAGCGCGACCTCTGCGACGCTCGCGCCGAAGCGCAGCGCCCGCTCGACCTGGTAGATGCGGCCTTCGGTCGGCACGCGCAGGTCGGCGAGGATGGCTTCGATGGCCTCGCGCACCGAGGCCGGATCGCTCGGATCCGTCGCCGCCCATTGGCCGTCGTCGGTGGTCCAGAAGCTCGTGGCTTTGGTCTCGAGCGAGCGCAGCACCTTGCCGAGAGCCTCGGAGAAGTTGCGGCCCATCGACATCGCCTCGCCCACCGACTTCATGGTGGTGGTCAGCGTGGCATCGGCGCCGGGGAACTTCTCGAATGCGAACCGCGGCGCCTTCACGACGACGTAGTCCAGCGTCGGCTCGAAGCTCGCCGGGGTCTCGCCGGTGATGTCGTTGACGATCTCGTCGAGGGTGTAGCCGATGGCCAGCTTGGCGGCGATCTTGGCGATCGGGAACCCGGTGGCCTTCGACGCCAGCGCCGAGGAGCGCGAGACGCGGGGGTTCATCTCGATGACGATCAGGCGACCGTCGGCCGGGTCCACCGCGAACTGGATGTTGCAGCCGCCGGTGTCGACGCCGACCTCGCGCAGGATCGCGATGCCGAGATCGCGCATCTTCTGGTATTCGCGGTCGGTGAGGGTCATCGCGGGGGCGACGGTGACCGAGTCACCGGTGTGCACACCCATCGGGTCGACGTTCTCGATCGAGCAGACGATGACCACATTGTCGTTGCGGTCGCGCATGAGCTCGAGTTCGAACTCCTTCCAACCGAGGATGGACTCCTCGATCAGGACGTTCGCGGTCGGCGATGCGGCCAGGCCACCACCGGCGATGCGGTCGAGGTCGGCCTCGTTGTAGGCCATGCCCGAGCCGAGGCCGCCCATGGTGAAGGAGGGCCGAACGACCACCGGGTAGCCGAGTTCGGCGACGGTCGCGCGCACCTCGTCCATGGTGTAACAGACGTTGCTGCGGGCACTCTCACCGCCGACCTTGGCGACGATGTCCTTGAACTTCTGCCGGTCCTCACCGCGCTGGATGGCGTCGAAGTCGGCGCCGATCAGCTCCACGTTGTACTTCTGCAGTACACCGTTCTCGTGCAGGGCGACGGCGGTGTTGAGCGCGGTCTGCCCACCGAGGGTGGCCAGGATGGCATCGGGGCGTTCCTTCTCGATGACCTTCTCGACGAACTCCGGGGTGATCGGCTCGACGTAGGTGGCGTCGGCGAATTCCGGGTCGGTCATGATGGTCGCCGGGTTGGAGTTCACCAGCGAAACGCGCAGTCCTTCGGACCGCAGCACCCGGCAAGCCTGGGTGCCTGAGTAGTCGAATTCGCACGCCTGGCCGATCACGATCGGGCCAGAGCCGATCACCAGGATGTGCTTCAGATCCTCGCGGCGAGGCATCAGGCTCCTTCCATGAGACCGGCGAAACGGTCGAACAGGTATGCGGCGTCGTGCGGGCCTGCGGCGGCCTCGGGGTGGTACTGCACCGAGAAGGCGCGGCCGTCGATCAGCCGGACCCCTTCGACGGTGCCGTCATTGGCGCAGATGTGGGAGACCTCGGCCTTGCCGAACGGGGTGTCGAACACCTCGCCGCGCTCGCCTTCGAGGGCGAAGCCGTGGTTCTGGGCCGTGATGGAGACGCGGCCTGTCCCCTCTTCGATCACCGGGATGTTGATGCCGCGGTGGCCGAACTTCATCTTGTAGGTGCTGCGACCCAGTGCCCGGCCCAGGATCTGGTTGCCGAAGCAGATGCCGAACAGCGGGATCCCGCGTTCCAGGACACCCTGGGTGAGTGCGATCGCGCCGACCTGGGTGGCCGGGTCGCCGGGGCCGTTCGACAGGAACACACCGTTGGGGTTCAGCGCGAGGATGTCGTCGAGGGAGGTGTTCGACGGCACCACGTGGGTGCGCACGCCGCGCTCGGCGAACATGCGCGGGGTGTTGGTCTTGATGCCCAGGTCGACCGCGACGACGGTGAACTTGTGGTCACCGACCGGTTCGATCGTGTACATCGCGTCGGTGCTCACCTCTTCGGCGAGGTCGGCGCCCAGCATCGAGGCCTGGCCGTTGACCCGCGCGAGGAGCTCCTCGTCGTTGGCCAGCGCGGCACCGGAGAAGATGCCTGCCTTCATCGAACCGCGGCTGCGCAGGTGGCGGACCACCGCGCGGGTGTCGATGCCCGCGATGCCGACCACGTCCTGGCGGTCGAGTTCGTCGGTCAGCGTGCCGGTGGCGCGCCAGTTGGAGGAGACTCGCGAGGGGTCGCGCACGGCGTAACCGGCGACCCAGATCTTGGCGGACTCGTCGTCCTCGTCGTTCCAGCCGGTGTTGCCGATCTGCGGGGCCGTGGCCACCACGATCTGGCGGGCGTAGCTGGGGTCGGTCAGGGTTTCCTGGTACCCGGTCATCGCCGTGCAGAACACGGCCTCACCGAGTGTCTGACCCTCGGCGCCGAAGGCGGTTCCGCGGAATACGCGGCCGTCCTCGAGCACCAAGGCTGCCTTTACTGCACTCATTCATCGTCTCCCGTCGTCACCCTGGTGGAATCCGCTGTCCCGGCCGTCCATGCCGGGTACACCGTCTTGTCGTCACCGCGGAAACCGGTATCGATCTCGGTTCCCGTCGGCAGTGTCCAGCGAATTACCAGCACACCATTCTCTGTCATCACTTTGCCCGCGTGTCCGCGCTCGGTACGCACGGCTGTCACCGATTCCTGCGGAATCCAGATCACCGTGGCACCGTCGCGTTCGAGCAGAATTCCGCGTTCGAACCGCGTCAGTTCGGCGGTCGCCCGGAATCCCAGGTCACCGACCGCGATCCGGTCCTGCCAGCTGGGCGCGATGGTGCTGCCCAGGTACATGCCGGTGGTCGGTTCCAGTAGTTGTGCGCCCAGTTCGGCCGGCACCGTCGGCAGTTCACCGATGCGTGCCTGCTGTCGCGTGGCCTTCTTCTGCCATGCCCGGTACATCAGCCATAGGCACACAAAGAAAAATGCCAGCAGCCCGACTACCCACAGCGTTCTTTCCACGTCCTGGCCTCCCTAGATCCCGACCGCCTTGCCCTCGCGGGCAGTTACCCGGCCGCGCAGCACGGTGGCTGTGACCTCGGCCGGGAACGTCATGTCCTCGAACGGTGTGTTGTTCGAGATGCTCGCCAGTTCGGCGCCGCGCACCGTCCACTCGGCGTCGGGGTCGATCAGCGTGAGGTTGGCGGGCTCGCCGACCGCGATCGGGCGGCCATGGTCGTCGAGTCCGACGATCGCGGCGGGCTTCTCGCTCATCACCTTCGCGACGCCGCGCCAGTCGAGCAGGCCGGGAGCCACCATCGTCTGCACGATGATCGACAACGCCGTCTCGAGGCCGAGCATGCCGGGGCGGGCGGCCGCGAATTCGCAGCACTTGTCCTGTTCGGCGTGCGGGGCGTGGTCGGTGGCGACGCAGTCGATGATGCCGTCGGCCAGTGCCTGGCGCAGGGCGGCCACGTCGGCGGATTCGCGCAGCGGCGGATTCACCTTGTTGACCGCGTCGTAGGTCTCCAGACGCGAGTCGTCTAGCAGCAGGTGGTGCGGGGTGACCTCGGCGGTGATCGAGATGCCTTGGGACTTCGCCCATTTCACCAGCTCGACGGTGCCCGCGGTGGACGCGTGGCAGATGTGCACGCGGGCGTTCGCATCGCGAGCGAGCAGCGCGTCGCGGGCGACGATCGACTCCTCGGCGGCGCGGGGCCAGCCGTGCAGTCCCAGGCGCGCGGCATTGGGGCCCTCGTGCGCGATGGCGCCCTTGGTCAGGCGCGGCTCCTCGGCGTGCTGGGCGATGAGAACGCCGAGCGAGTTCGCGTATTCGAGGGCGCGGCGCATGATCAACGGGTCGTCGACGCAGTAGCCGTCGTCGGAGAACATCCTGACCTGCCCGACCCCGGCGGCCATGGTGCCCATCTCGGCGAGCTGCTTGCCCTGCAGGCCCACGGTGACGGCACCGACCGGGAACACGTCGACGAGGCCGACCTCCTGGCCGCGACGCCACACGTGGTCGGTGATGACCACCGAGTCGGCGACCGGACTGGTGTTGGCCATCGCGAATACCGCGGTGTAGCCACCCAATGCGGCTGCGGCGGAACCGGTTTCGATGGTCTCGGTGTCTTCGCGGCCGGGTTCACGCAGGTGCGTGTGCAGGTCGACGAAGCCGGGCAGCAGGATCTGGCCGTTGCCCTCGATCACCTCGGCGCCTTCGGACGCCGTGATGCCCGTACCGATGTCGGCGATGATGGTGTCGCGCACCAGCACGTCGACGGGGTCGCCTTCGCCGTAGGGCTTGACGTTCTTGATCAGCAGCTCACTCATACCGTTTCCTCCTGGCCGACGAGCAGCCGGAACAACACGGCCATCCGCATATGCACTCCGTTCGAGACCTGCTGCAACACAGCCGATTTCGGCGAATCCGCGACCGCCGAGGCGATTTCCATACCGCGCAGCATCGGGCCGGGGTGCAGGACGACGGCGTCGTCGTCGAGCAACGCGAGCCTGCGCTCGGACAGTCCGTAGTTGATCGAGTATTCGCGGGCCGACGGGAAGAACCCGCCGTTCATCCGCTCGGCCTGCACCCGCAGCATCATCACCGCGTCGGCACCGGGCAGTTCCGCGTCGAGGGAGGACGAGATCCGGGCGGGCCAGGCCTCCACGCCGACCGGCAGCAGGGTGCGCGGCGCGACCAGAACCACTTCGGCGCCGAGGGTGCTGAGCAGCGAGACGTTGGAGCGGGCGACCCGGCTGTGCAGGATGTCGCCGACCAGCACGATCCGCTTGCCCTCGATATCGCCGAGACGCTGACGCAGGGTGAGTGCGTCGAGCAGAGCCTGGGTGGGGTGCTGGTGGGTACCGTCGCCCGCGTTGATGATCGACGGGGCGGCGCGGTTCTCCTCGCGGGCCCACTGCTCCATCCAGCGCGCGATCTGGTGCGCGGCGCCCGAGGCCGGGTGGCGCACGATCAGCGCGTCGGCACCTGCCGCGTGCAGGGTGAGCGCGGTGTCGCGCAGCGATTCGCCTTTGGAGACAGAGGAACTCGACGCGCTCACGTTGATCACATCGGCGCTCATCCACTTGCCCGCGACCTCGAAGGACACGCGGGTGCGGGTGGAGTTCTCGTAGAACACCGTCATCACGGTGCGGCCCCGCAGGGTCGGCAGCTTCTTCACCTCGCGGCCGAGCAGGGCCTGTTCGAAGCGTTCGGCTTCGTCGAGGAGTTCGGTGGCGGTGCCGCGATCCAGGTCGGCGACCGTCAGAAGGTGCTTCACGCTTCCACCTCGCTGACGCTCGGCTCCGGCGTGACCCACTGGGTGGCTGTGTTCATGGTTCGGTCGCTTCGCGCCCTCACTGCTCTTGACCTTCCTGATGCAGATACACGCCGTCATGACCGTCGTGCTCGACCATCAGCACCGAGATGTCCTCGGCGCGGGAGGTGGGCACGTTCTTGCCCACGTAGTCGGCGCGGATCGGCAGCTCGCGGTGGCCGCGGTCGATGAGGACCGCCAGCTGCACGGCGCGGGGGCGACCGAGGTCACGGAGGCCGTCGAGGGCGGAGCGGACGGTGCGACCCGAGAACAGCACGTCGTCGACGAGGACGACCAGGGAGTTCTCGATGCCGCCGTCGGGTACCGAGGTGCGCTCGAGCGGGCGGTGCGGGCGACTGCGCAGGTCGTCGCGGTACAGCGTGATGTCGAGGGAGCCGAGCGCGGGGCGCACACCGGAGAATTCCTCGATCTTGTCCGCGAGCCGGTTCGCCAGCGTGGTGCCGCGGGTGGGGATACCCATGAGAACCACCCGCGGTGCGTCGGCGTCGCCGGAATCCAAAGCGGTCTTCTCGATGATCTGATGCGCGATCCGCGCTACGGTCCTGGTCACATCCGATGGCGACAGCAACTCGCGACCGGCTGCCACCCACTCCGGGGTGTGCCGCTGCGATGTTTCGCTCACCTGTCCACCTCGCTGGCGCTCGGCGGACAGGTGCGCGATGCGCGCTGTATTGCTGGTTCGCTCGCACGCTCGCTCACGCCGGTTCTGGCCACCCGTTCGGGCACAGCCATGCCGACCTCCTTCCCCGCCTCACCGGACGGTCCGTTAAAGGATGCCTAACTCGCCCGTCAGCCTATCAGCGCCACGGGGGGCCTTTGACCAGGTAGGCCCGCCTGTGAGCGCGACCACGGACCGCCGAGAGGCGACCGCTGCCGTGTCGGTGATCACATGCGCGCCGAAAGTGCAGTGAGCGCGCGTGTTTCACCGCCACGTAGCGCCGCTGTGACCGCCCGGCGCGAACCGGTCCGTGATCGCCTTCACGTCGTCGGGACGGCTTTGATAACTGCCGCAGCCCGGCGCGAATGGTTCGCCTTCGATCACACCCGCTCGGCGAGTACGACGCCGACCGCCGGGTCGTTCACCGCCACGTCTCGACCGAGGGCAACGATCATGTCGTCCCAGGCGCGGAACTCGGTGCGCCAACCGTGCGCTACGAGCCAGTGTTCGGCAGGGCGTCCGGCATCCAGCGGCGGAGCCTGCGCATCGTCGTCACCGGAGACGAGCCGGCGCAGTTCGGCGTACGGCGCGGCGTCGGGATCGACCGCGAACCGGCTGAGGCCGAATCGGCTCCCGGGCGCGGACAGCGCCGTCAGTGCCGCCACGGTATCGCGGTGATCTTCGGGCGGGAGGTACGCGAGCGCGCCCTCGTCGATCCAGTGCGTCGGCTGGTCGGGGCGAAATCCGCGCTCGCGCAACGGGACGGCCCAGGCTGTTCGCAGGTCGATCGGCAGGACGTGCCGTTGCGCCGTCGGTGTGGCGCCCGCGGCGCGCAGCACCGGTTCCTTGAAGGCGAACAGCTCGGGCAGGTCGAGTTCGTAGACGGTGACGTCGGCGGGCAGGCCCATCCGGTAGGCGCGGGTATCCAGCCCCGCGCCGAGCAGGACGATCTGGCGGCAGCCGGCGGCGACGGCCGCGGCCACCTGGTCGTCGACCAACCGAACGCCGACGGATCGGCCCGCGAAGAACTGTTCGGCCACCGCCTCCACTCGCTCCCACCGCGCTGTGCCGTTCTCGGTGCGGACGAAATCTCGGCGCGCGGCGTCGACGAACGCCGAGGCGAGTGGGTCGTCGTAGAGCCGATCCGGCCTGCGCGACTCCTGCTCGCGAATCAGCGCGACCCCGATCGCGGTCAGTGCCACCCCCGCGGTGGGTACGTTCACCTGCGTCATCTGCCCCTCCTCCAAACTAACTTGCCGACCGGCTAGTGATTTCGGTCATGGTCCGACGGTAGGCTCGCCCTAGCCGGTCGTCAAGCAAAGGAAAGCCCCGTGGACGGACGTCGTAGCGACACCAGGGAACGCATCCGCACGGTGGCGATGGAACTGTTCTCCGAGCGCGGCTACGAGAAGACGTCGCTGCGCGAGATCGCCGAGCGGCTCGGTGTCACCAAAGCCGCGCTGTACTACCACTTCCGGACGAAGGAAGACATCGTCGTCAGCCTGTCCGACGATCTGCGTCGCGGCATCGACGACATCGTCACCTGGGCCGAACAAACCCCGCCCGGGCGCGGGCGTGCCGAGCAGATCCTGCGCCGCTACAGCGCGCTGCTCCACAGCCTCGGCCGTGACATGGTGCGGTTCTGGCACGAGAACCAGCCCGCGTTCCGTGACCTCGGTTTCGGTGCGGGCCTGCGCTACCAATTCCGCGTTCTCGCCGACCTCATGACCGAGCCCGACGCCGCCCCGCTGGACATCTACCACGCCCGGCAAGCACTGCTCGCGATCAGCTGGAGCCTGTCGATGATGGGCGACCTCGAGCTGACCGATGATCAGATGCACACCGCCGCAACGGATATCGCGATCGATATCCTCGCCAGGATCCACTAGGCGAGTCGGAAATGCACCCGCAGACTCCGGTATCGGAATGGCCTGGGCGACAACGGGCTGCCGTCCGGAGGGCTACAAGGTCGCTTGTCGGCCTATGACCCCACGGACTAGACTGTGATGCGCACCACATCGCGACGGTGAGTTCGTACCGCCGCCCAGAGCGATCGTGATCCGATCGGAGCGCCGGGTCACGGTGTTCGAACGCGACCCGCCGTTCGCTGGGCCGGGCCCCAGTCACTCCACTCCTGCTCGACCGCGCAAGGAGATGACCGTCATGACGGTTGCCGTCGAACTCGACTTCCCCGGCTCGACCCTCGAACAGTACGACCAGGCCCTGGCGAAGATGGGCTTCGTGCACGGCGGCTCGGGCGGCCCCGGCCTGCTGTTCCACCTGGTCAGAAAGACCGACAACGGATTCCACGTCACCGACGTCTGGGAATCCCCCGAGCAATTCCAGAGCTTCGCCGAAACCACCCTCGGCCCCATCGGCATGGAAGTCGGCATGCCTAACCAACCCACCATCGAAATCCACGAAATCTACAACTACCTGGCCCAGGGCAACTGACCTCGCTCATTCGCCCCCGAGGTCAGCATTCCCCGTGTGCCGCATGCCATATCCCACCCTCTATACGTATCCGTATAAGTGTCGATACGCTCAGATTTGTACGGTTACGTATAGAGGTTGGGAGTCAGCCATGGAACAGCCGAGTGTGAATCGGACGATCAAGTGGGCCGGGCGGGTCATCGCGATCATCGGCATCGGGCATCTCACGCTCGGGATGCTGGCCAGCTGGTCCTATTTCGATGAGTGGCTGTCGTTGGACCTGTGGGGGCATTGGTGGGAGGACACCGGTGCAGCCAACGCTTTCTGGGCGAACCCCGCCGGTTTCGGCTGGCCACTGTTCATCGTCGGATTGCTCGTTGTCTGGATGGACCGGAACGGGATCGTTCCGCCTGTTTTCCTCGCCTGGATGGTGCTCGGCTGGGGCGTGCTCTGTGCCGTCATCGTCGAGCCGACCCCGGGACCGATCGTGGTGGTCGCCGCCGTGATGCTGCTGCGCGGAATCCGCAGCGCCGCTACATCGGTCGGAGCATCGGTGCCAGACATGGCATCTCGAGCATGATCGGGTCGAACGGTCACAGCGGGGCGGGCGGTTCCGGCGCGGCCTGACGGGTGGGCAGCGCACTGATCGTCAACGCCAGCATGACCAGAGCGATGCCCGCGAGTTCCAGCGCGGTGGGCCGTTGCGCGAGGGCGATCGCGCCGACGACGGTCGCGGTCGCCGGAAGCAACGCGAGCAGCAAGGCGAAACGCGCACGGCCCACCGCGGTCAGGACCACCTGGTCCAGCGCGTACGGCACCGCGCTCGACAGCACGCCGACGCCGAGACCGAGCAGCCAGGTCCGCGGGTCGGCGAATACCGCGGCGTCGATCGCCAGCTGCGGGATCAACACGAACGGCGCCAGCAACACCGCCGCGGCCGCCATGCCGACAGCGAGGGAATCCTGGCCGTCACCGGTGTCGGCGACGCGTTTGCCGACCAGGATGTAAGCCGCCCACAGGACGGCCGAGGCGAGCGCGAAACCCACACCGACCGGCTCGACATCGAGTTGCACACCGGCCAGCAGCACCACCCCGACCGCCACCAGTGCCACGGCAAGCAGGTCGCGAGCCCGTCGCGAGCCCAGCGTCGCGACCGCGACCGGACCGAGGAATTCGATCGCGACGGCGGTGCCGAGTGGGATCCGCGCGATGGCCTCGTAGAACACGATGTTCATCGACACGGTGACGATTCCGAAGCCTGCCGCCGTCGCGATGCCCCGCCGCGTCCAGCGAGTTCGCCATGGACGCCGCCATGCCAGCAACGCCACTCCCGCCGCGGCGGCGCGCAGCCAGGCGACGGTGGCCGGCTCGGTGGTGTCGAACAGGAATACGCCGAGTGCCGCGCCCACATATTGCGAGGTCGCCGCGACGATGAACACCATCGGCACCGACCAGCCGGGCAGCGCGTGCGTCGCCGGCCGTTCGGTTGTCGAGATCGAATTCATCCCAGGAGTAATCCACAGACGGGCACGGATTTCAACGCGAACCGGCCCAGGATCGAAGAGCCCTGGGCCGGTTGGCATTGCGTCACGTGGCGGTCGCGGGAACCGGATTCACCGGATCGCACGCCGGAGGTCGGAGACTACCGCGTTCGCGCGATTCCTAGACGCCGAACCACCTGGTCAGCGCCGCACGCAGTGCAGTTACGGCGGTGTCGGATGACTCGTCGATCGTCGCGGCCCAGGCGATGTGACCGTCGGGACGGATCAGGAGAGCATCGGCTGGGCGATCGACGGTCTTGGCCGAGTGGATCTCGACGCGCGGAGCCCACTCCCGGCCGATCTCGCGCAGGTCGGCGCGGTCGGCCAGGTCGAGGAAGACCGGTCGCGCGGTGTGCATGAGTTCGGCGACGGTGGTGGTGCCCGGGTCGGTGTCCAGGATCAGATCGGGTGCGAAAGTGCCGGTGAGCGAATGGGTTCCGGGTGTCGCGTAGCGCAGATCGGTGCCCGCGACGAGGGCGCCCATGCGGCGCAGCGCTGGTTCGTCGGAGAGGAGTCCCTGGAATACCGCGCGCAAGGCCTCGGCGGCGGGATCGTGGCCTTGGCGCAATGCAGCCTGGGCGCGGGTCTGCAGCAATGCGCGGCCACCGGCGAAGTGACGTTCGGCGTGATAGGTGTCGAGCAGGTCCGCCGGCGCCCAACCTCCGATGTCGGCGGCCAGCTTCCAGGCCAGGTTCACCGAATCGGTCATGCCGAGGTTCATCGCGGCACCGGTGGCGGGCAGCAGGTGGGCCGCGTCACCGGCCAGGAAAACTCGGCCCACACGGTAGTTCTCGGCCTGGCGGTCCTGGAACTGGTAGCGCGACAAGCGGGTCGGCGCACCCAGCGGCACCTCCGCGCCCAGCACGCGCCGCACGCTGTCGCCGAGTTCGGATATGGTCAGCGGTTCGTCGTTGTCGTATTCGGCTTCGTCGTTCTCGGTGGTCTGGAAGAACATCACCCGGTCCTCGGTGCTGACCCGTCCGAGCGCGAACACCCCGTTGTCGGTGCGGGTGAATCCCGGATCGATCCGGCCGAGACCGGGTACCTCGATCCCGCCGTCGGCGAGCACGGTCACCGACTCGTGCACCGCGACCACCGCCAACCGGTTGACCTCCGGATAGGTGCTGCCGGGGAATTCGATTCCCGCCAGTTCGCGGATCCGGCTGCGGCCACCGTCGCAGCCGACCAGGTAGCGGGCGCGCACCCGGTACGGCCCGTCCGGCCCGTTCACCTGCGCGATCACCGCGTCGTCGTCCTGGGTCACCGCGACCACCTCGTGTCCGCGCCGGATCTCGGCGCCGAGGTCGACGGCGTCCTCGGCGAGGAGCTCCTCGACCCGCGCCTGCGGAATCGCCATGGCGTGCATCGGAGTTTCGTCGAGACCGGTGAAGTCGAGGTGCACGCCCCCGAAGGGGAAAATCGGCTTCGGACTCGGGTCACCGCTGACCGCCGTCATCCGGTCGAGCAGTCCGCGAAAGCGCAACACATCCAGAATCCGCCCACCGAGACCGCTGGCCTTCTGCGCGGTACCCGGCCGTTCACGGCGTTCGAGCACCAACGGCCGCACACCGGTCCGGCCCAGCTCCCCCGCGAGCATCAATCCGGCAGGCCCAGCGCCGACAACGATCACGTCGGTGGTCATCTCTTGCATGTTGTTGTCACTCCCGAATGTGGCTGGTCCCTGCATTGCCCAGCGATTGTGCAGCACCACCAGGGCCTTGCCGCAAGCCCCCGGGTGAGCTATAAGTTAGAAGGGGCAACGAGTGAGTCGGCCACGCTAGTTGGTTCCGCTCAGCGCCATCCCCGCACCGACTCCGATGATCATCAGCCCGCCTGTGCTGCTGACAGTTTCGAGGCGACGCGGAGAACGCGCGAACCACGACCGCGCCGTCGCCGCGAGCAACGCCCAGCAACCATCCGACAGCGCTTGGATCGTCAGGAAGATCGCGCCGAGGATCAGCAACTGCGCGGGTAGCCCACCTTCGGCCGGAACCGCGAACTGCGGAAGAACCGCGCCGAAGAACACGATCGTCTTGGGGTTGGTGGCGCCGACGATGAACCCCTGTCCGAGCACCCGGCTTCCACCGATACTCGGAGCTTTCGATTGCAAGGCCGCCGCCAGCTCCTTCCGCTGCCGGATCGTCGCGACGCCCAGATAGATCAGATAACCGGCTCCGACAATCTTCACGAGCAGGAACAACGTCGCCGACGCCATCAAGACCGCACCGAGGCCCACCGACACCGCGACCAAGGGTACGAACGATCCAGCGACGGCACCCGCGACCGACAGCACAGCGGACCGCCGCCCCAGCGTCAGTGCTCGACCAATCGCGAACAGCACGTTCGGGCCAGGAATCACAATGATGATCAGGGAGGCGACGGCGAAGGCCGCGGCATTCGACAGCGGAACCATCTGTCGGAGCGTAGCTGCCCCGACCCCGCCGCCGTTCCGATTACCGGAAGTACGCATAGTCCTGCACCCAGTGGAACCCGCGGCTGCGCAAGGTGAAGGTGTTCGGGTCCCGGCGTTCCAGGGTGATCGTGACGGGGCGGTCGTGCAGTATTCCGCTCAGTAGCAGTTGGTCTGGGGTGGGTCGGTCAGCGGCCAACGTCGCGAAGGGTGGCCGCCGCTCGGACGCGCCGGTTGTGTCAGAGGCGAGTTCCAGCTGTCCGTCGGGGCGGAAGTAGGCGCGTGCCGGTACCAATTCGCCGTTCATCCGCTGGTAGGTCGCTTGCGCTGGATCGTCGAAAACTAGTCGCTGCCAGCGGGTTTCATCGGTCGTCAGCGGCGGCACCAGCTGCCCGTCGAGGGTGAAATCCCGCACCTCCCATATGCCGTACAGCTCGGACTTGGGGCTCGCGGCACCGGATTGCTCTTGCCAGACCACCCAGCGGTCGTAGCCGCTGCCCAGCGCGACCCACAGGCCCATGGCCGCCACCGCCCAGGTCGCGATGCGGTTCTTCCGGGCGGCGGTGAACAGCGCGGGTTGCGTCAGTGGCCCGCACGCGCGTTGCCGCACAAGGACATCGGCCAGTCGACGCAGGTACGGGGCGAGCAGGATCAGGCTGATCAGCAACAGGTGCGAGGCGAGCAGTTTCTCGGGGATATCGAACGTCATGTTCAGCAGCAGGATCTGAGCCGTGCACGCCAGACTCAGTGCGGCGCCGAGCACCGCGGTCCGGGACACGAACAGCAGCAGCCCAGCCACGACTTCCACTGCGCCGAGCGCCATCTCATACGGATAGGAGCTACCGACCTGCAGCCACAGCACCGAGGCCGGACTCAGTTCGCCGTACGGCTGCAACAGCTGAGCCAGTGTGGGCGCGGGCATCTGGGTGGGGATCAGTTTGGCGAACCCGAACCCCACCATCTGTCCGCCCAGACACAGCCGCAGGAACAGCGTGAACCATGCCAGCAGGCGGGGGGACGAGGGACGACGGTCGACGGCCGTCCACACCGTGGTGCCCACCACCGCGACAACCAGCAGGCAGAACACCAGCACCCAGACGGCGGTTTGGTCGCCTGCTCCGGAGTCCTGGTGTAGCTGTGCGTCGACCCCGAAGACCGTTCTGCCGACCGGACCGGTGACGGGGTCGGTGATGGGCATGTTCCACGGCCCCCGGTATTCGCGGATCCACCGGCCGAGGATGCCGAGCAGCGCGAACGGGATATAGGTGAGGAGCAGGCAGAACAGGCCGAAATAGATGACGCAGAAGCGGAGCGCGAGCTGGGTCGGCGCGAGTCGACCGGTCCATGGGGTGGCCGGGGCTGCCGTGATCACTGTTGCATCCTCGGGTCGTGGGTCGGGTCGGCGTACAGGGGCGGGCAGCCGAGCTCCCCCGCGCCGGGGCGTAGCTCGTAATGCCAGGGTTCGTTCGCGTAGATCTGGCACAGCCCGTACTCGGCACCGTGCGCGGACAGCCATGCCGCGGCCTCGGTCGGCCCGATATCGACCGCCTCGCCCGCCACGTGAGCAGACGTGTAGGGGCTTGCCACCCACCGCGCGGCTTCGGTATCCGAGCCGTACTTCGAGACCGCCTCGCGCAGAAGTTGTTCCTGGTATTCCGGGGACCGCCAGCCGCTGTTGACGACCAGCTCGACCCCGTCGTCGGCGGCATCGGTGGCAGCTTCGCGAAGAGCGGAGAGCAAGGCGGGGTCGAGGTTGCCCAGGGACGGATTCTCGTCATCGAAGAGCGTCGCGCCGGGCGGACCGCGGTGGCCGCCGAGATAGGCGTCGATGGATCGTGCGACCGAGGACAGGGACGGCAGCGACTGATAAACGAGGACACCGGCAGAGACGACGACAAGGGCGGCAACGACGGACGACCGGAGACGGCGTGTCGCTGGTTCACTGTGGTTCATGCCCTCAGTCAAGGCAGCATGGTGTTGCCGGCGCGTATGCGGTTTCAGATACGCCGACGATATCCCCCGACTGGGAGAATCGAGCGTCTATGCGTGTACTGATCGTCGAGGACGAACCCTATTTGGCGGAAGCCATCCGCGATGGCCTTCGCCTGGACGCGATCGCGGCCGATATCGCCGGCGACGGCGACATCGCGCTGGAGCTGCTGAGCATCAACACCTACGACATCGCCGTCCTCGACCGGGATATCCCGGGTCCCTCCGGCGACGAGATCGCCCAACGCATCGTCGCCTCCGGCAGCGGTCTACCGATCCTGATGCTCACCGCCGCCGACCGGCTCGACGACAAGGCGTCCGGTTTCGGGCTCGGCGCCGACGACTATCTCACCAAACCCTTCGAACTCCGAGAACTCGTGCTCCGGCTCAGGGCCCTCGACCGCCGACGCGCCCACATCAGGCCACCGGTGCGGGAGCTCGCCGGGCTGCGGCTCGACGCGTTCCGCCGTGAGGTCTACCGCGACGACCGCTATATCGCGCTGACCCGCAAGCAATTCGCGGTGCTCGAAGTCCTCATCGCTGCCGAAGGCGGTGTCGTGAGCGCCGAGGAACTACTGGAACGGGCATGGGACGAGAACGCGGACCCGTTCACCAACGCTGTGCGTATCACCGTCTCAGCGCTTCGCAAACGTCTCGGCGAACCCTGGGTCATCGCCACCGTGGCCGGTGTCGGGTACCGCATCAGCACCGGGCGGGACGGAGCAGACCGTGGGTAGGGCCCCCGGATTGAGTGTTCGCCTCAAACTCACGCTCAGCTACGCGGGCTTCATCATGCTCGTGGGTTCGCTGCTGATCGCTGCCGTGGGTGTCTACTACCTGTGGTACCTACCCGAAGGCTGGATCTACACCACCGGCGGCGATTTCTGGATCAATCGCGGCATGCTGCTGCGCTCGTTCGCTCCGTTCGTGACCATTGTGATGGCCTTCCTGCTGGCGATCGGTCTCGTGGGTGGATGGTTTCTCGCCGGTTGGATGCTCACTCCGCTGGCTCGCATCACCGCCGCCACCCGCACGGCCGCGAACGGATCACTCGCCCACCGAATCCGGCTACCCGGCCGCGGCGACGAATTCGGTGAACTCGCCGACGCCTTCGACATCATGCTCGCCCGGCTGGAAGCACACGTCACCGAACAGCAGCGATTCGCCGCCAACGCCTCCCATGAACTGCGCACGCCGCTGGCGATCACGCAGACGCTGCTCGACGTGGCGCGCCATGATCGCACCCGCGTCACCAGCGAGCTGGTCGACCGCCTGTACGCCGTCAACACCCGGGCGATCGACCTCACCGAAGCATTGCTCCTGCTCAGCCGTGCCGACCAGCGGTCGTTCACCCGGGAACACGTCGATCTGTCCCTGCTGGCCGAGGAAGCCACCGAAACACTGCTCTCCCTCGCCGAGGACCACGGCGTCATCCTCGAGACCTCCGGCGAGGTGACCCCCACCGTAGGCTCACGCGCCCTGCTGCTGCAGTTGGCGACGAACCTCGTGCACAACGCGATCGTCCACAATCTGCCGGCACAGGGCACCGTGTGGGTCACGACCAGCCTGCACCGCGAGACCGTGTCGCTCACCGTCGAGAACACCGGCGCCCAGCTCACCCCCGCGTCGGTTTCCACGCTGGTGGAGCCGTTTCAGCGCGGCACCGAACGCATCCGCACCGATCACACCGGCGTCGGCCTCGGCCTGGCGATCGTCGACAGCATCACCCGGGCACACGCCGGAATCCTCACCCTCGTTCCCCGTCCGGCGGGCGGGCTTCGCGTCACAGTGCAGCTTCCCCGGCAACCACTGCAGCCGACGGCATGGCGGTGACTGGCGCGGTCTCGGCCGGCGGTTGGGCCGCGAACAGCGCGCTCAGGGGGCGCGCAGAACCGAACGAACCAGCTCCGCTATCGCCGAGCGTAAACGGTCGACTTCCCCCGCCCTGGCCAGTTGCTGAGTGAGTTCCCCGCCGACCGTCGAAAGCAACAGTGCGCCGACGGTTTCGGCGTCGATGTCGGGGCGGGCTTCGCGCAACAGGGCGCTGATGTGCTGTGCCCAGAACGTGTGGAACTCGGCGCTGCGGGGATGTGGCGGCATCGCCTGATAGGCCGCGATCAGTTCCACATCGTCGGTGACCAGGCTCGTCATGGCGTCGAAGAAGGCGAGTAGCCGGTCGGTCGCCGGCGCGCCCGGCCCCAGGGGTGGCGGGCCGCTCGAGACCGCGGTCATCAGCCCGGCCGCGCCCTCGGCCACGAGTTCGTAGAGCAGGCCGGCGCGGCTGCCGAAACGGTGGAAGATGGTGCCCTTCCCGACGCCTGCCGCTGCCGCCACCCGATCCATCGTCACCCCGGCCGCGCCGTGTTCGGCCAGCAGCGCGGCGGTGGCATCGAGGATCGCTCGACGGTTGCGCGCTGCATCGGCGCGTTCGGTAGGACGTCGGTCGGTCATCGCACCCGCTTTCTCGGCACCCGCCGATCGGTTGACAAGTTGACCGACGGTCCATATCGTTCGAGATATCTGGACCGACAGTCAACTTATGGAGTTCTGATGCAGGCAATCGTAATGACCGAGACCGGCACACCCGACGTTCTGGTAGCGCGCGAGGTCGGCGAACCTCGCCCGGGCGAAGGGCAGGTCGTCCTCCGGGCCGAGGCGGTGCCGGTGCTGTACCCGGAGACCAAGGTTCGGGCAGGCGCGTTCCCCTTTCCCGCGCCGCTGCCCGAGGTCTTCGGGTTCCAGGCCGCGGGCACGGTGGTCGATATCGGTACGGGCGTTGATCAGAGATTGCTCGGCGCACGAGTGGTCGCGTCGACCAGCGGGTTCGGCTCCTATGCCGAACTCGTTGTCGCCGAAGCTGATTCGGTGACGGTGATCCCGGACGAGCTGACCATCGAGCACGCCGCCGCGATCCTGATGCCGGGGTCGGTGGCACTGGCGCTGATGCAGACCGCGGCCGTCACCGCGGGCGGGACCGTCCTGGTCGAAGCGGCAGCTACCGGCGTCGGCAGCTGCCTCACTCAGCTGTGCGCCGCCGCGGGCGTGCGCGTGATCGGCACCGCGGGCGGGGAACAGAAGGCCCGCCTCGCGCGCGACAACGGCGCGCACGAGGTCCTCGACCACACCGCGCCCGACTGGGCAGACCAGCTGGCCGGCCTGCTCGCCGGCGGCACGGTCGACGTCGTATTCGATTCCATCGGAGGCGATTCACTGACCCCACTGCTCGACCTGATCACACCTCTGCGCGGCCGGATCCTCAGCTACGGCTGGCTCGACGGCGCACCCGCACAGCTGAGCGTCACCGACCTGATCCTGCGTGGGCTCACACTCACCGGCTGCGCGGGCACGGCCTGGCTCGGCGAAGTCGCCCGGCAGCGGTCGCCGGCGCTGACCGCTTCGGCGCAGGGCCTACTGACACCCGTGGTCCACTCGGTTCTCCCCCTCGCCGGCGCCGCGGACGCGCACCGAATGCTCGAGGACCGGGTCGCATTCGGCACCGTTCTGTTGCGACCTTGACGATTCCGGCGCGCAGGGTGTCCGCGATGAGCGGGTCGATATCAGCTGGGATGACATCGCCGCACACGACCGGCCTCAGCGACTCATCCTGTGCCGCCGACGACGACCCGCCGCCAGCTGGATCGCCATCGCCGACATCGGTCTCGATGCCGGCGGCGTCCCCCAGCTTCGCGGACCGCCGCGGATAGGTAGCCCCCCGGGCCGACGGTTTCAGGCGATACCGAACGGATTGTCGATGACGTAGCGCCAGTAGCCGTCGGCGTCGCGACGGGCGACGTCGGTGGCCGTTCCCGACACATGGACCGGCTCGCCGTCCGGGCCGGTGCCGTCGATCTCCCAGTCGACGATCAGCAGCGCGATATCTCCTGCGACGTAAGTGTGGCGCGGGCTGACTCGAATAGGCAGGCCGAGCGCGAGGAACTCGGCATTGGCCGCTCGCAACGCGGGCCCGGTGACCTGACTGCCCGGTTCCGGCACGAATACGGCATCGTCGGTGTACACCTCGGCGAGCGAGTCCGAGTCGCCGGTGTTGAAGCGGGCCGCGAACACCGCGGGATGTTGCCCCGGGTCGGCGGTGAGGGCGACAGTGGGGGTGTGACGAGAACTGATGCGAGTCATAGCGACAGCCAACTCGGCGCGCGCGTAGGCAACCAAACGGTGACCGACATGGGCTGGGATGACGAGCTCGTGCCCGACGACCGCGGGCGAACCCGCGCGCCGGAACCGGACTGCCCGGTCGAGGTCACCCTGGCTGCCATCGCGGGCCGCTGGACAACCCTGGTGGTGCGCGAACTCATGAGTGGGCCGCTCTCGTTCGGTGAGCTGCGAGACCGGCTGCCGGCGCTCAGTGCCAAAGTGCTGACCGACCGGCTTCGCGAACTCGAAGCCCGCGCGCTGATCGAGCGACGGACGCATCGCGGCTTCCCCGTGCGCACGAGCTACGACCTCACCGATCTCGGCCGGGCGCTGCGACCACTGCTGATCGAGCTCTACCGGACCGGCAACACCTTGGCTGCTTTACGTCTAGCTCTCGACAGGATTTAGCCGGCGGGAGATCAACGCCAGGGACGTGCCGCTTACCGCGCCGTTCCGACGCGCTGGATGCGCCATCTATCGAACATACATTCGAACCCGTTGTAGACTGGCGCTCATGCCGCTGCCCCTGCAAGGTTCACTGTTCGACGGTGAGGCGATTGCCCTGGGTTCGATCGAGGCGATCCGGCGCACCCAACTCGACGCGACCAGCTGGGTCGATGTGCTACCCGGCTGGCTGAGCGGGGCGAGTCAGCTGTTCGATCGGCTGGCCGAGCGTGTTCCCTGGCATGCCGAACGCAGGCCGATGTACGACCGGGTCGTCGACGTGCCGCGGCTGGTGTCGTTCTTCGGGGAGAACGATCCGCTGCCCGATCACATTCTGGTCCGAGCGCGGGCGGTGTTGACCACGCATTACGCGGCCGAGCTCGGTGAACCGTTCCGGACGGCCGGACTGTGTTTCTATCGCGACGGCCGCGACAGCGTTGCCTGGCACGGGGATACGATCGGCCGCGGCGCCACCCACGACACGATGGTCGCGATCGTGTCGGTCGGGGCACCACGCTCGCTGCTGCTGCGGCCGCGCGGTGGGGGTGCGAGCGTACGATTCACAGCGGGACACGGGGATCTACTGGTGATGGGTGGGGCATGTCAACGCACCTGGGAGCACGCGGTTCCCAAGACCGCGCGCCCGGTCGGACCCCGCATCAGCGTCCAGTTCCGCCCACGCGGCGTCCGGTAGCCCGGCTGGCGCGTGAGCAATACTTACGGATTTCGCCGACGTGGCGGATTGTCGGTGGCTGGTCGTAGGATCCGGGGATGGGGAGTTCATTGTTGCCGCATGTGCGGGCCTCGAATGCGCTGACGGGGCGGTGGTGCGCGACCTTCGAGGGCGAGGACGCGGTGGTGTCGGGGGCGGGCTTGTGGCCGTTGCTGGCCGTATTGGCGGGGGCGGCGTCCGGGCGGGCGCGCGACGAGCTCGCCGCCGCGGTAGGGGTTGCGGCCGAGCAGGCGCATGCGGCGGGGCTGGATATGCTGAAATCGCTGGACACTTCGCGCGAGGTGTCGACGGCGATCGGGGCATGGGTTCGGCCGGGCCTGACTTTGCGCGCGGAGTGGGTGCGCAGCATGCCCGCCGGGACGGTAGGCGAGCTGGGCGATCCGGCGGCACTCGATGCGTGGGCACACGAGCAGACCCAGGGGTTGATCAAGAAGTTCCCGGTGCCGATCACCTCGGACACCGTCCTCGCGCTGGCCACCGCCTTGATGGCGCGCACTCGCTGGGTGACTCCGTTCGCCGAGGTCCTCTACACACCGGAAACCGGTCCGTGGCAAGGACATCGGGGACCCGGCCTGTACCGGACGAGCCATCCCGACGGCAGTGTGTCGGTACTGGACAACGACGTCACCCGCGTGATCGTCACGGGCAGAGGCGAACTCGATGTGCATCTGCTGATCGGAGTGGATCCGCGCGACGGCGTGGCCGCCGGCCTCGCGGCGCTGGACGGGGCCGTCGATGTGCGGACAGAACTGCCGGTCGGCACGATAGCGCCTTGCCTGTCGGTGAGTCGACGGGAGACCTATGGCGGTCGCGATTCCGTGGTGCTGAAATTGCCGCCGTTCGAGGTCGAGAACAAGCACAACCTCGCTCGTCATGCGGCGCTGTTCGGAATGTCCACCGCGATGAACATTCACGGTTCCCATTTCACCGGACTCGCTTCGGATCCGCTGGCGCTCAACGCCGCGGGCCAGGATGTCATCGCGCGCTTCGACGCTGAAGGCTTCGAAGCGGCCGCCGTCACGGCCGTGGGAATGCGACTGGGCGGCATTCCGCAGAAGTCATGGTCGACGATCACGTCGGTGAGTATCGACCGGCCCTTCGGATTCCTCGCGGTGGATCGGCCGACCGGACTGGTCTTGGTGGCCGGTCAGGTCACGAAGCCGCCGGTGGAGTGGGTCCGACCGGTCGGTGAGGCGCCTGCGCGGGGTCGAAACCCGGGGCCGCCGTGGCGAGATCGGTAATCGACATTGCCGAAGATGTTGCTCAGCAACAGGATTCGGTTTCGATACGGCTAGTGGAGGCCGTATCCTGGTAGAAGTCCGCAGTCGGGTGCACAGGGGGTCGTGGTGATCGTCGTTGTCGCGGACGAGAGCGAACTCGAAGGCGCAGAACAGATCGTCGGCGCTGCCGTCCGCGATCAGGCGTTTCAGGCGGGTGGCGTCGCCGTGTTCCGCTGCCATGTGCCGGAGAGCCGGGGCGGGTCGGTCGAGGTCGACGCCCTGGTGTGCACGCCGCAGAGCGTGACCATCGTGGAGGTGAAGGGATTCACCGCCCGCCAGGAAGGCACCCTCGCCACCCCGCCGAACGGGCCGTGGACCATCGACGGCGAACCGGCCGCGCTCTATCACGCCGTGCGGGTGCCGAACCCGTTCGTCCAGGTGCGTCGGCAGGTGTTCGCGGCCAAGAGCTTGCTGCAGCAGTCGGGGATCTTCGGCTGGGTGAACGCGGTGATCGCGTTGGTCTCCCAGCCCGGTGCCGAGATCACCATCGAGGAAACCAGAATCGCCGACGGGTACCGTGCGGTGCTGATCGATCGCGATGACGCCGGCGCGCTGCACGACTATTTCCAGGCGGAGAGCGGTCGCACCGTCCGGCTCAGTATCGATGACGTCACCCGGGTATTCGCCGCACTGAACCTGGGCCATCTGTTGCCCGCCTCCGATGAGCTGGTGGCACAGGGTTTTCCGGCCGTTCTCGACCCTGCGACCACGTCTCGGCCCGCTGCCCCGACTGCCGTGGAGCCCGGCTCCCCTCCGGAGACAGCAGATTCCGCCACGCCAGCGAATCCCGCTGCGGCGCCGGCCAGTTCGACACGGGTCGCCCAAGCGGCAACACCCGCTTTCCTCGCTGCGATCGACCGACTCGCCCATCGAACCCCGACGTCGACTCACCTCGAGGAGTCCGCGACACCGATACATTCCGAGGAAGCGGCACAACCGCCTTCTCCGAGCGAAGAATTCACCGACACACAGGCCGAGGAGGCGGACGACTCGGTGGCATCGGCCACAGCGATCGGACAGCCGACGCCCGAATCCGCACCCGCATCCGCTGAGCAGGTGACGAACGAGGCTCCCTCTTCCGAAGTTGCCGAGGACGACCCGTCACCGGATGTCCCTGAACCCGCACCGGACGACGAGGATGCCTTCACCGGGACCCCGGCCGACGCCGACGCGGGTCCGACGGTCGGCTCAAGTGCTGTGGTTGGTACGGCCGCCGTGGTTGGTACGGCTGCCGCACTGGGTGCCGTTGGGGCGATCGGTACCACAGGGTCGACAGGCGGGACCGGATCGTGGAGTACCCCGTCGGCAGCGAGCAGCACCCCTGCCGTCGCGCCCCCGTACCGTTCCTCGGAACCCGAAGCGCACCAGGAGAACCCGGAGCACTGGTCCGATTGGGTCGAACGTGACCGGACGACGCGGCGACCGACTCCCTCGGAAAGGTGGCGGTCGTGGCGTCGGGGGAACGGTCCGTCGCTGATCGAGCGGTGGCACAATCGCCCCGTCCGGGAGCGCAGCACACCGAGGCGGGGCCTGCGCGTGGGGCCCGGTGTCGCGTTGCTGCTGTTCATCGGGCTGTTCGGGGCGGGGTTCTTCGCGATCACGGCGGTGCAGGCGAGCCGATTCGAGATGTCGGACTTCGACCGGATGTGTGGCGAGGACAAGAAACCGTTCCCGAATGCCGCGCCCTATCAGCGCGACGGCGCACGGCCGATCTACCTGTCCGGTGAACTCACGACCATGGTCCACCCGGACGATCCGGCCGCGTGGAATCCGGACGACCCGTCGACCGTGCAGCTCATCGCCTGCATGAAGCAGCTGGAACTGCGCGACCTCGTCCAGACCTGCCAGTACGGTCCCTCCCCCGGCACACCGATAGGGCGCACCGTCAACCTCTTCCGCGCGACCTACGAGGTAGCCGTCTACGAACTCCACACCGGACGCGAGGTCGCCAAGGCGACCATGCTCGGCGAACGCTATGCCGCCAACCCGTCGAACACCGACCAGGATCGTTGCCGCGCCGCCGCCGACGCCCCCGACTACCTCGGCCGCCGCCTCGGCCAGCCCTCGACAGCCCAGCTCACCGGCTTCCTGGCCCCGTTGGTCCACGCTCCCCGCTGAGCCCCCTTGACCTCGAGCGCACTCGAGGTAGCAGGATCACCCCGTGCCCCGAGCACAACCCGACACCGCGCCTACCCAGCGCCGGTCGTGCCTCCGCCGGTTCCTCGTACACCCATCGGCGGAGGCCGTCGGGCTCATCGGCTCACAGTGGGGCATCCATGGCGACCAGCACGACCTCGGCGAGATGCGGATCGAGTTCGCCCGGCTCGAAGCGGGTCGTTCCGATCACATGCCAGAACTGGCCCGCGACGTTTCCCTCGTATTTGTATCGCCCGTCGGGCGTCAACGCGGCCCATCCTTCGGGCAGTCCGAGCAGTACCGCGCGAATCGACGGTGGCGCGCCGTGATCCGCCGCACCGGACCACAACATGACGTTTCCATCTTCGCTACCGCTGGCGAGCAGATCACCCGACGCATCGAACGCCAAGGTCGACACCCGGCGGCGATGACCTTCCAGGGTGTGCAGATGCCGACCGGTACCCATGTCCCACAACCGGATCACCAGGTCGTCGCCCGCGGTGGCGAGGATGCCACGCTCGGCGTCGATGGCCGCCGACCAGAGTTTTCCGGTGTGCCGCGTCAATTCGTGTACCGCCTCGCCCGACGTCACGTCCCAGATCCGTGCCGTGCCGTCCCAGGAGACGCTGGCGACGCGGTTATCGTGAAATGCCACCCCGTACACCCGGTCTCCGTGCCCGCGCAGAGTCTGCAAGCACTGCCCCGACTCCACATCCCAGATCCGAACAGCGGAGTCGTCGCAGCCGGATGCCATCAGCGCTCCGTCCGCGCTGAAGGCGAGGGATCGCACCCTGCCTCGATGCTCACGGTAGATCCCGTACTGGGCGCCGGTCGCGCGGTTCCAGATCGCCACGGTGTCGTCGTCGTTCGCCGTGGCGATGAGTTCACCGGACGGGTCGAACGCGATCGCCCAGATCGGTGCGTCCTCGATACTGATGTGGCGCTCATAGGAATCGGTGTCGAGGTTGAACAGGCTGAGTCTGCCGTCGTTGCCGACCGTGGCCAGCTGATGGGGCCGCACCGTGCTGAACAGCGCCGACTCGAAGGTCAGCAGGTGGTCGTCGCTGCCGGTCAGCGTGCGAACGAGCCGTCCGGTGACCGTGTCCCACAGCCGGACGACGCCGTCGTTGCCACGGGTGGACAACATCGCCGAGTCGGCGCTGAAGCCCACCGCCGTGGTTCGGCGGCCGTGCCCGGTGAGCAGGTATCGGCACGCGCCGGTGACCGGATCCCAGAAACGCGTGGTGAATTGGTCGTCGGTCACCACGAGCTGGGTGCCGTCGGGCCGGAACGCGAACGGCCAGATAGATCCGGTGTGGGCGGTGAGACGGTGCCGCAGCTGACCGGTCTCGGTCGCACGCAGGCAGACGAGCCCCGCGCTGTCCCCGGAGGCCAGCAGCTCACCCGACGGGTCGTAGGACAGCCAGTAGATCGCCGCGCTGTGTTCGGTCGGCGCGTGGAGTACCTCGCCGGTGTCGGTATTCCAGACGCGCAGCAGCCCGTCGGTGTCCCCGCTGGCCAGCAAGTCGCGGGAGGGGTGGAAGGCCAACGTGTAGATCCGCCCGGTGTGGCCGGTCAGTCTGCCCGTGAGCGTGCACGTGACCGGGTCCCAGAGCGTCAGTATTCCGTCGACACCACCTACCGCTATCCGGGTGCCCGACGAGTCGAAGGCGATGCGGTAGGCGGCACCGCCCACTGCCTGGAATTCGCCTGTTTGCCTGCCGGTTTCGATGTCCCATAGGCGCACCATGCCGTTGCCGTAGGCGGCGGCGAGCGTGCGACCGTGCAGGGCGATGCTGTAGATCAAGGCCATGCCGTCTTCGGGTGGCGAACACTCGTGGTGCAGGTCCCCGCCGGGCAAGGACCACAGCCGCAGCACCCCATGCGCGTCACCGGTGGCGAGCAGATCGCCGTCGGGACCGAGCAACACCGGCCACGGCCACTGTTCGTGACCACGCAGAATCCGTCGCAGTTCCCCACTGTCGGCATCCCAGATGCCGACAGTTCCGTCGCCGGAGCCGGTGATCAGTACCTGGTCGGTGTAGGCGACGGCAAAGGTGCGCACGCGGTGGGTCTGCAGCATCCGTAGCGGGCGACCGGTGTCGGCGTCACAGATCAGGACACCCCCGTCGTCACTGCCGATCGCGACCGTACCGCCGTCCGGGCGGTAGGCGACGGGCTGGGGCAGCCTGCCGCGGCTGGCGTGGAATCCGTGCCGCACACCCAGTGCGGCAGGAGCGAATTCGGTGTGCACCGATCCGCCGGGTACCACGGCCGCCCCGCGCAGATCCGCCCCCGCGGCGTGGCCGATCACGTCCAGGAGCGCGGCGCGTTGCCAGCGGCTACCCCGCCCACGCGAGCCGGTCAGGTCAGTACGGATCAGGCGCGCCCTGGTGAGGTCCGCGTCGGTCAGATCGGCGCCGACGAGGCGTGCTTCGTCCAGACGCGCCGCGACCAGCTGTGCACCGCGCAGCACCGCATGCGTCAGGTTCGCCCCGATCAAGCGCGCACCGCTCAGATCGGCGCCGCTCAGATCGACCCCTTGCAGGTCGCGGTAGGAGAGGTCTTCGCCGGCCAATATCGCACCGCGTAGGTCCGAGCTCGGCGCCGTGCGCAGCCGAGTGGTGATCCGCAGCGCGTTGGTGCGTGAGTTCGGGTCCGCGGCTGCGTCGGACAACACCGACTCCGCCCAGGCGCGCAGCACGCGCGGGTCGGCAAGGTCGCACAGGAAATCTATGATGAGCAGCGATAATTGGGCCTGCGCGAGATGTGGCGCCCGCACGCCCGCGCCGAGCAGGTGGGCGATGTGATCGGCCACCAGCCACTCGGTCACCGAGGAATGGATGAACCCGAACAGGTCGTCGTCGGTGCGCACCAGCAGGCTGCCCGATCCGATGGCATGCGCCGACTGTTGGACCGACATTCGATCCTGGACGGCAGTGTCGGTGAGTTCCCTTGCCACTTCCGATAATTCGGCTGCACGCAGGTAGCCCCTACCGCTCTCCCACACCCGCAGCGCGAAAGCCGTGACGGCCCGCCATAATTCGTCCAGTCCCAGCCCCGGCAGCGATCCGGCGACAGTAGTCGTGCGGTCCACCTCGTAGCGAAGCCAGGAATCGAGAATTTCCCGATACAACGCGGCCGGGCCGATGGCGTTGGTCGTCCCCGCGGCCGCGCGCAATCGGCGCTCCTCGAGATCGGCGATGAAGCTGAGCATGCGCGGGTTCTGCGCGAGCCCGAGCAGATCCTGAATCCCCCTGATCAATTGCATTCGGGCGTCGGCGCGCCGCGTGTCACCGCCGTAGCGGTTGGTGAGGAAGGCATGGATCTGCGGCGGCGCGAACTCCTCGATATTGATGATGCGTCGGTCATCGAGCAGACCGACCCGCTCGCCCAGCGCCGTCAATACCTGGGCCCTTGACTCGAAATGCTGCGTCCGGCTCGCCACGATGATCTTCGCCTTGCCCACGGCAGCCTGCAGCAGGGTCTCGAGGTGGTCGGCCGCGAACTCGTAGCTGATCCGGGTCACCAACTCGTCGAAGCCGTCGAACAGCAGCACCACCCTGCCTTCGCGCAGCATGTACCGCAACGCTTTCAGATCGATGCGGTCTTCGCCGTGATTCGCCAGGTGGGCGGCCACCAGCCCGTCGACCGAGTGGGTCTTGTCGAGTGCTCGCAGGTCGATCAGAATCGGGATCAGCGCGGGCGTCGACTCACTGATCCGGCGGGCGAGCTCGCGCAGCGCAAACGTCTTGCCGCGCCCGAAGTCGCCGAGCAGGAGCACGAACCAGCCGTGATCGGCGGTCACGACGCCCATGAGTTCGGCGATCAGATCGTCGCGAATCGCGGTTTCGCTCTGTTCCAGCAGCCGAAATCGTTGCGGCACATACAACTCGGGCGGGTAGCGTCGGTCGGTGCGCAGGGCGAGCAGCTGTTGGGCGAGGTAGTCGGTCAGATCCAGCATGCCCTGGAACTCCAGAAAGCTGCGGATGCGTAAACCTTGACCCGCCGCCTCCTCCCGCAACGAACGGGCCGGAACCGCACCGCGATAGACGAGCTCGGAGCCGAATTCCGGGTCGTGTGCGAGGAAATCCTCGACCACCTGCCTGGACGGATCCCCCACATGGGCACCGATGCGCCACTGCGCGGCCATCCCGTCACGATGATGAGTGACGAACAGATGCGGTGGGTCCGCCTCGACACGCCTGATCCGCGCGCCCGGGTAGCGCGCCTCGCAGACCTCGGCGATGCGCTCCAGCAAACGCCCGTGCGGATCGACCACGGGCGCCGGGTCACCGGCCTGGTCATCGAAATCCGGATCGTCGTTCCCCGCGGATTCGATCATCTTCGCCTCGGCGGGCGCGGCCAAGGTCGCGGAGACGTTCGACCAGGACACGGGGATGACCGTGCGCTCGACCGCTCGATCATGGTGCTGGGCGGGATAGCGCGACATGCCCTCGGTCGTCAGGTGGATGATCTCCGCACTGCCCGGTGCCACGGCAGGCAGCACCGGCAGCACGCCACCCAACAGATCGGCGTGCACACCACCGGGTCCCGGCCCGTGCAGCAGGACGTTCAACCGGTTGCCGAGCAGCCGGGAGAGCGTCGTCGCGTCGCGTAGGAGCGCAGGGTCGGTGCGTGCGGCTCCCGCACCCGGCATGGGATCGTGGCGCACCACACCGAGGCGGAGCCATCCGCGTCCCTCGAACGCGCGCAGTTGCTCGGAGAACCAGGCGACCTGGGTCTGCCCCACACTGCCGTAGTCGTCTTCTTGACGATGCGTCGCGGCGATCGTCGAATTCAGACCGGCGACGACAACGCGCAAGTCCGCGATGGGAAACAGGGTCCACGGCTGCCCGGCGTCGAACACCAGATGATCCAGGCCTTGGTACAGCTCGCCGAACATGCGCTCGAACTGTTCCAGTTTCTCGAAGTAGGGCGGTTGGGGTAGCCGGTCGCGTGACTCGCAGCGCAGAAAGTAGCTCTCGCACGCCTTCTTCGACACATCGTGATTGCCGGGCACGACGATCAGCCGATCAGGTTCGAGACCGAGCAGAATTCGCAGCCCGGTCAGGAACGCGAGTGCGTCATCGACCTCGCGCGGATGCCCTGATTCGGTGAGATCACCGGAGACGACGATCAGATCCGGTGACGGCACGCCCTGATCGGACAAATGGATGACATCGGCCCAGATGCGTGATTGCAGTTCACCGGGATCGGCGGGCTCGTCGCGCCCGAACAGCCCGCGCCCGAATCGTGGTCCGGCGACGTGCAGCACCGACAGGCCGTCGCGCGCCTCGCGAGAACCACCTGATCCAGGAAAGCTCGGTGGCACAACAGGAGTCCGCCGGTGCTCCACAGTCTGTGCCGGGCCGAAGCCGTTGGGCACCAGCCGATCCCGCACCGCGGCACCGGCACCAGCCGGAAACTCCGGCCCGCGCACCGGTTTGGCTCGACCATCACGCATGTGGCCGACGCGATCCAGCAGGATATTGCGGGCGGTCTCGGCGCTGGCGACATTCAGCAGGTCCAGATAGGTGCGGGTCGCGAGCAGGCCTTCCAGCGCGCAATCGGCGACCCGCACCGGCAACAGCTTGTGTTCGTCGGTGCGAATTGCCGCCTGCCACTCCATTGTTCCGTAATAGGAGCTCAGGTAACTGTCGGACAGGATGGCGATCACGATGGCCGAGTCACGCACACCACGGTCCATGAAGTCGATGAAGTTCGTGCCCGGCACGAAGTCCCACGCCTGGATCAGCGTGCGGAATCCGGCGGTCTCCAACTGCCACGCCACCCAGGTTGCCCAGCGCTCGTCGGCCGGCGAATAGCTGATGAAGAAGAACTCGCGTGCCCGCCCCAGGTCCGTCACAGCTTCGAGTATGCGCTCCGAATGATCACCGCGACAGCCTCTTGCGCGGACGAGCACGCGTCCCTGGAGCCGCAATGCGATCATGGATCGGTGTCCGAAAAGGTCGACCAGCGACGTTGCGTCACACCACGACCGTGGATGGCACGACTACCACGGCTGTCGGTGCTGGACCGGATTCGCGTCGGCCTGCTCCTGGCCGGGTTGACGTTCGTCGCGACCGGGCTGCTGCCACGCGCCGAGGCGGCGGCGAACCTGCGTCGCGTGGGACCGTTGTTGCTGTTTCTCGCCAGCGTGATCGTGCTGGCCGAGCTCACCAGGGAAGCCAAGGTTTTCGATGTCATCGCCCATCGCATCGCCATCATCGGACGCGGCAACTACCTGGCCCTGTTCGCGCTGTGCGTGACCTTCGCCTCCGCGACAACGATTCTGCTGAATCTCGACACCACCGCCGTACTACTGACCCCGGTCATGCTCGCGCTCGCAGGACCGACCCGCATCCCGCCGCTGCCGTTGGCGATCACCACGCTGTGGTTGGCCAACACCGCGAGTCTGCTGTTGCCCGTTTCCAATCTGACGAATCTGCTGGCGGCGGATCGGATCGCCAAGAGCTCCACCGAATTCGCGGCGAGTATGTGGGCGCCGCAGATCGCCTCGATCACGGTGACGATGCTGTTGCTGTGGCTGTGGTACTGGCGCCGTGGTCGTCGCGACGCCGACCGCTACGTGCCGCCGGAACCCATCCGCACCGACGGAATGCGTGCGCGGACACTGCTGTACGCGACCGCGGGTGCGTGCTTGCTGTTCATTCTCGCGATTCCGGTGGTCGGTGATCAGATCGGTCTCGCCGCGGTGGTAGCCGCTGCGATCGCGGTCATCGCCTTCGCGATTCTGCGCCCCAGCGCACTGCGGTTGTCGTTGATCCCGTTCCAGTTACTGATCTTCGTGGTCGGATTGTTCCTGGTGGTGCCGACATTGAGCCGATGGGGACTCAACGACATCATGCACGGCCTGATCGGCGTCGACGACGGTATCGCTGGGGCGTTCCGCGCGGCGGCCGCGGGCGCCGGTCTGGCCAACGTGGCCAATAATCTGCCTGCCTACACCGCTGGGGAATCCGTCATCCCGGTCGAGAACGGGACACAGCTGCTCGCGCTGCTCATCGGCACGAACGTCGGGCCGGTCGTCACTCCGTGGGCGTCGCTGGCGACGCTGATCGGGCTGGAGTTCTGTCGCACCCACGGGGTGCGCGTCCCGATGCTCCGGTTCGTCTGCACCGGGTTCGCACTGGCCCTCGGCGCGACGGCCGCCGCGGTCATCGCGCTGCTGCTCACCGCCTGACTTCTCGATTTCCCGGCCCACCGACGGGGTCGCGCGGCCTATCCTGGAATCACCGAACCGGGAGGGGGCCCGATGTCACGACTGCTGAACTGGTTGCGTACCAACGTCGATGGCGCGCTGGCTCTGACCATCGCGGTGATCATCGGCGCGATCGCTGTGATGGATCCGCTGTCGAATCAGATCGAGCTCGAACCAGCGGTCATCGACGGCGCGATGCTGCTCGTGCTCGCCCTGCTCGCGACCACGCTGCTGCGTGACCGGCGCATCGCCACCAAAGCGGTCAGCGACGCGACCGCGGTCCATCTGCTGTACGGACCCGAGATCGGCCACGCGCACACCCTCGCTCGACGCGACACCGAGCAGTGGATCTTCAAGGGGGGCACCGGAACCTACATCCGAGCCGTCACCCTGCGCGCGTGCGTCGAGAACGCGCGGCGTGAGCAACGCCCTCTGCGCATGCAGATCGAGATCCTCGATCCGTCCAACGAGGCGCTGTGTAAGACCTACGCACAGTTCCGGTCCTCGCTCACGCCGGAAGCCGACCGCACCGGCGAGCAGTGGACCACCGAACGCACCCGCAAGGAGGCCTACGCGACGGTGCTCGCGGCCTGCTGGTACCGGCAACGGTTCACCTTCCTGACCATCGACGTGGGATTGTCCGCGGTGATGACGACCTTCCGCTGGGACCTCTCGTCGAGTTGCGTCATTGTCACGCAGGACAATCCGAATACCCCGGCGCTGATGTTCGAACGGGACCGACCCTATTACCGTGACTTCAGCCGCGAGCTGGTCGCCAGTTTCAAGCAGACCAGCCAGGTTCCGCTGTATCGGTGCGAGGACCTGCCGTTGGCGGACGAACCTTCCGTCGACCAGACCCGGCGACTGTTCGACGCGCTGGGATTGGGGCTGCCGACCTCGTTCACCGACCGCGACGTCGCCGATATCGTGCGCCGTGCGCTCCAGCCGAGAAACCCGTACTGATGTCGGCCTACACCCGGCTCCGTTCGCTGCTCGCCTCGGCGGACGCGACCGCCGAGGTGCGTGCCTGGGTGCACGGCTATCTGACCGACGTGGCGACCGGCGTGGTCGAGGTCGTGGCGGTGCGGCATCCGTTGGGGTTCACCTGTTTTCCGGTCTGGCGACAGGAGGACTCCGGCATCTGCTTGCATGTGTGGAGTACTGACCGGCGTGCCGCGACGACGACGTCGATGGTGCACGCCCACAGCTGGAACCTGGTCAGCCATGTCCTGTACGGCACGGTCGTCAACGAGATCATCGATGTCTCGGCCGATTCGGACGCGGGTACACATCTGGTTTTCGAAGTGCGTAGCGACATCGACGGCGATACCGTCCGCGCCACCCACCGCTCGGTCCGATACCGCAGCCGCTCGCGCGAGGTGTTCCGCGACGGCGACGTATACACGTTGCCGCACAGCGAGTTCCACGTCACCGATGTGTTGAGCACCGCCGCCACCCTGGTCCTGGGCGAACACATCCCCGGCGAACTCGACCTGTCACTGGGTGATCCCGGCACCACCGATCATCGTGTCGAACGCACACCGCACAGTTCCCAGCGGACGCGGGAGCTAGCCGAAGCCGTCCTGGCGCGCCTCCGAACGGATTGCCCCACCAATGGCCTGGAGGAACGGTGCGACACAGCGAACTCATAGATCTCACACTCGAACGAGACGTCGTCGAGCGCGCCGCCGCGACCGCACGGGAGACCGCGATCCGCGCCGGGCAGCTGATCCACTCACGTCTGACCCAGCCGCTCGGCATCCGGGTCAAGGACGCGGGCGGCGATCTGGTCAGCGATCTGGACATCGGCGCCGAGAAGATCATCCTTCGCGATCTGCGCCGAGCATTCCCCCACCACCGCGTCATCGCCGAGGAATCCGGCGAACTCGACGGCGAGCCGGAATGGTGCTGGTTCATCGACCCACTCGACGGCACCAATAATCTCGCAGTCGGTCTGCCGGTCTTCAGCATCGGTATCGCGTTGTGCCACTTCGGGACCCCGGTGATGGGTGTCGTACACGAACCGATGACCGGCAGTACGTGGTCGGCCATTCGGGGACGAGGCGCGGTCGGGCCGAATGGTGCGCTGCGACCTCAGGTGCCACCCCGGCCGGTGGGCGGTCCCGTCCTGGCGTGGTTACAGGGGTATCCGGTCGGTCGTACCGACCCGACAGCCATCGCGCTTCGACTCGCGCTGGAAACCCACTCCCGGCGCCTCATCCAGCTGTGGTCGCCCCTGCTGTGCTGGATCATGTTGAGCCGTGGGCTGATACACGGTTTCGTCGGCTACCGCGCCGGGTTGATCGACTTCCCCGCAGGCAGTGTGATCGCCCGTGAATGCGGTGTCGAGATCACCGGCTTCGACCGGACTCCACTGCCCGAAGCCATCGATGACCCGTCGGGCGAAGTGAGCTTCCTGGCCGGTGGGCCGGTGGCCGTCGACGAGCTGGCGCAGCTCGTCCGATCTGTCGTGCGCAAGCCGGATCCGCCCGCTAGCCTGTAGCGCATCGCCGCGGACGAATCACCCGGGCGATCTCGGCGAAAAGGGGTGGCCGCCATGAGTTTTCCCGCACGCGTCGTCGCAGCTGCGATGTGGATCAAGAGCAATTTCGAGACTGCGATCGCCATCATCCTGGCTGTCACACTGAGCGTGCTCGGGCTGGTCGACCCCAGCAGGCAAGAGCTGCTGACCAAGGTCATTCCCCTCACTCTCGGCGTGATCGCCTTCGCCATTCTGCGTGATCGATGGCGACAGGAGGCGATGAACGCCCAGGTACGACAGTCCCTCACCGACATCGCGCACACACTGCACGAGCTGAACGACCGGCGCGACCGGGCCTCGGCGATCGACGAACTACTCACCAGTACCCAGCGCACGCTCGACAGCATGTCGGCAGTCCGATTCGCCAAGGGCGACGAGGTATCGGAAGTGCTCGCCAAGGCACGGACCGAAACCGATCGCTGGATCTTCAAGGGCGGCACCGGGGCTCACACCCGCGTTGTCACGCTGCCCGACTGCCTGCACCGGGCTCATCGCAATCGCCGGGAGTTGCTGGTCCGACTGGAAATCCTCGATCCGACCGATCGCGACCTGTGCTCTCGTTATGCCGCGCTCTACCGCTCGCTGGCCGAGGGCGCCGACGACGACGCGCGTACCTGGACGGCGAAAGGCACGCAGATCGAGGTGTATGCCACTATCGCCGCGGCATGCTGGCACAAACAACGACTGCCGCAATTGCTCGACATCCAGATCGGCCTCACGTCATCGGTGTCGCTGTTCCGGTGGGATCTGTCCACCCGCTTTCTGATCGTCACCCAGCGCGGACCGCGATTCCCCGCCATGATCATCGAGCGCGACCGCCCCTATTACGACTCCTGGAACATCGAACTCAGGACCAGCTTCGCCGAATCCCGGCCGGTCGCGATCGACCGCGCGACATCGGTTCGGCTCGACGACGAGCCGACCGTCGACCAGGTACGCGAACTGTTCGACACCTTGGACATGGGCCTGCCCGGCGATTTCGACAATGCCGACGTCGCAGACATCATCACCAAAGCACTCCAGGACCGCGATCGAGCGGTCCGGGGTGCGGGCGATACCGCAGCGTAAGGGTCGCCCTTCGGTGCTGGGCCGCGACAACAGCAGCCGGGGAACCCCTTGATACGAGTTCGATTGCGGCAGTGGCAAGCTGGCAGAGTGGAACAGCCGAACGTCCCGCAGGGGCACCAGACCTGGCAACCGCCGCCGGGGCCGAACGATCAGTGGCGACCGCCCCGCGGTCGTCGCAAGCGGCCGGGCCATCGGGAGCAGCAGGCGCGCAATGCGCGTTTGTTCGGCGGCAAACGTAAGTGGGTTCTGCTCGCGCTGGCGGCGGTCGTGCCGATCAGCGCGGTCGGCTTGGTCGCCTGGGGTCTGATCTCGCCGCGATCGGATACGGAGCGGACCGGCGATTGCGGGTACTACACCGATCCGACGCGAGGTGGCTGGGACTTCCATCGACGGGCATGTACCGACTCTGACGCGGTATTGGTCATCACCAGCGCGTGGAGTACGCAGAAATGCGCGACGGGTGACACGGATTTCTCCCGCAGTCGCCGGAAGAATGTCAACAACCCCATGAAGCACCTGTGCACTCACCTCAACGCGAAAGTCGGTGAGTGTGTCAACGATCCGGGCAACGTGAACGCCCACCTGTACCGCATACGCAAAATTCCCTGTGGCGCAGGGGCATTCAAGGTCAATACTCGCGTCGAAGCCACTGACCCGAACGTCTGCAACACAGCACGCAAGCAGTTTCGCGAGACGAAGGCGGTGACCCACACCTCGCCGGCGGTCTCGTTCTGCCTACACAAGATCTGACCGACCAGGCGAGCCCGCAGACGACAACAGCCGCACGTTCACAGTGAACATGCGGCTGTGACAACGGGATTCACGCCGAGACGGTGATTTCCCATTCGTGGATCGTCAGTTCCGATGCGCCGGTGCTGTGCAGCGGATCGGTGTGCACCAGTGCTGTTGCGGCAGCATGGCTTTCGGCCAGCACAACGTAGGCACCACCGGTGCCGTCGGTGAAGCCGCCGCTTTCCTGGAGTCGGCCTTGCGCGAGCAGTTCCTGCAGGAAGGTGCGGTGCGGTTCGATCACCGAGGCATCGAACTTCGGGGTGCGCACGGCCATCACGAGGTACTTGCGCGCCACGGTCAGGACTCCGTCTCGCCGCGCGCGGCCTTCGTGGCGGCCGTGGCAGCCGCCGCGGCGCGAACCTGGGGTGCCACCTGCACGACCTGGCCGAGCACGCCGTTCACGAACGACGGGGAGTCGTCGGTGGACAGTTCCTTGGCCAGCTCGACGGCCTCGTCGACCGCGACAACCGGGGGCACGTCGGTGGCGTGGAACAGTTCCCACACCGCGATCCGCAGGATGGCCCGGTCGACGGCGGGCAGCCGCTGCAGGGTCCAGTCCTGGAGGTAACCCTCGATGGTGCCGTCGACCCGGTCGAGGTCGTCGGCGACGCCCTCGACGAGGGTGGTGGTGTAGGCGTGCACGGGGGCCACGCTCTGGTCGCGGGTCGCGAGCTCAGCGCGATCCGAGAGCAGCACGGAGACGTCGACATCGCGCGCCTCCGCCTCGAACAGCAGGTCCACGGCCCGGCGGCGCGCCTTGTGACGCGCGCCGAGCTTCTTGAACGAGCCCTTCTTGTCTGCCGGGGAGTCGGTCACGATCAGCCGTTGACGCGGCCGAGGTAGCTGCCGTCGCGCGAGTCGATTTTCAGCTTGTCACCGGTGTTGATGAACAGCGGGACGGCCACCTCGGCGCCGGTTTCCAGGGTGGCGGGCTTGGTGCCACCGGTGGAGCGGTCGCCCTGCAGACCGATGTCGGTGTGCTGCACGACCAGCTCGATGGTGACGGGAAGCTCCACGAACAGCGGCGCCTCCTCGTGCACGGCGACCTGCACGCCCATGTTCTCCAGCAGGAAGCGAGCACCGTCACCGATGGTCGCCTCCGGGATGGAGATCTGGTCGTAGGTGTCACCGTCCATGAAGATGTAGTCGGTGCCGTCGTGGTACAGGTAGGTCATGTCGCGACGGTCGACGGTCGCGGTCTCGACCTTGACACCCGCGTTGAAGGTCTTGTCGACGACCTTGCCGGACACGACGTTCTTCAGCTTGGTCCGCACGAACGCAGGGCCTTTGCCCGGCTTGACGTGCTGGAATTCGATGATCTGCTGGAGCTGACCGTCGATCTTCAGCACAAGGCCGTTCTTGAAGTCGCTGGTGTCCGCCACTGTCCTCGGATCTCCTCGTTCGTTTTACTGCGTACTGGGGGTTACTGCGTTCTGCGCGCCGACGTCAGTCGACGACGATCAAGTCCTTGCTGGTGCGGGTGAGCAGTTCCGGGCCCGCTTCGCGCACCACGAGCGTGTCCTCGATCCGGACCCCGCCGCGGCCGGGAAGGTATACACCAGGTTCGACGGTCACCGCCACACCAGCGAGAAGTGTACCGGTACTCGTTTTCGCCACTCCGGGTGCTTCATGGATCTGCAGCCCGACCCCGTGACCCAGACCGTGCACGAACTGCGGGCCGTACCCCGCGTCTTCGATGATCATCCGGGCCGCGGCGTCGACCTCGCTGGTCTGCGCGCCGGGTTTGAGCGCCTCGGTTCCCGCGCGTTGTGACCGGGCGACCAGTTCGTAGATGTCGCGCTGCCAGTCGGCGGGGGTGCCCAACATCAGGGTGCGGGTCATATCGGAGTGGTAGCCGTTGACCACCGCGCCGAAATCGAACTTCACGAAGTCGCCGGTGGCCAGGATCGCGCCGGTCGGACGGTGATGCGGGATCGCCGAATTGGCTCCCGCCGCGACGATCGTCTCGAAGGAGATCGCCTCGGCACCGTGCTCGAACATCGCCCATTCGAGGTCGCGGGCAACCTGACGTTCGGTGCGGCCCGGACGCAGCAGACCGCGCTCGAGCAAGGTGGCAAGACCCGCGTCGGCGGCCGCGCACGCCGCGCTCAACTGGTCGACCTCGTAGGGATCTTTGACCATGCGCAACTGTTCGACCAGGCCCGCGGCGGGGACGAGCTGCAGCCCGGTGCGCAGTTCCCGGAACGCGGAGTGCTGATCGACGGTCACCACATGGCTTTCGAAGCCGACGCGACCCAGTTGCCATTCCCCGGCCAGCTCGAGTATGCGACGCGCGGTGGCCCGGCAGATCTCGGCCTGCAGATCGGGGACCTGAGCGCCCACCTGAGCGGAGTACCGGCCGTCGGTGCCGATGATGGTGCGGTCCTCGGCGCCGCGCATATCCCACGAATGCACCAGCACAACGGCATTGGATCCGGTGAAGCCGGTCAGGTAGCGGACGTTGACCAAATCGGTCACCAGCAACGCGTCGACACCGTTTTCCACCAGCAGGCTCCGCAGGGCACCGCGCCGGGCCGCGTAATCGGGAGCCGTGTAGTCAGCACACATGGGTCAACGCTACCGCCCAACGGGCGACACGTCGGCACGCGATGCTCGGGATTTCGTGTCGGCCGGCAATTGGATACGGCTTTGTTCACATGCGCGGAAGTTGTCCACATTCTCGGGTACGACCCACTTTCGGCGGTCACGCCGCAGCACGATCGATCCCATGACCACTGCCGCGTTCTGTTGCCTCATCGCCTGGTGTCTGCTGCTCGGCGTCATCGATATCCATGCCCGTCGTCTGCCCAACGCGCTGACCGGCGTCGGTGCGGCCGCGGTGTTCCTGTTCGCCCTGTCGACCGGGGAATTGGGGACCGCGGTGATAGGTGCCGCGCTGTTGACGATGCCGTATCTGGTTGCCCACCTACTCTCCCCTGCCGCACTCGGGGCCGGTGATGTGAAGCTCGCGGTGGCGCTCGGGGCCGCCGCGGCGATCGCCGGGCCACCTGCCTGGGTGTGGGCCGCGGTGGCCGCTCCGCTGCTGACTGCCGCGGCAGCGGTGGTGCTGCTCGGCGGTGATCGACTGCGGCTGGTGCTCGGACATGGTTCACGCCGGGTGCGGGCGGCACCGTCTCGACGGTTGGTTCCGCATGGGCCGGCCATGTGCCTGGCCACGGTGACCGCGATGGCGCTGGCATGACAGGCGGTGCGACGCGCCGAGATGATCCCGGTGACGGGGTTTTGTCGCCGGCCCGGAGCAGGCCGGTTCGGCTGGATCAGGGCGGTGGTCGCCACCGCGCGGCCCGGTGCGGCGGCCACGTGCCGCTCATCACGTCGGCCCGCATTCCCGACTACACGTGTCGACATGGGAAGATGGTCGGCGTGTTGCGCTGGATAACTGCCGGAGAATCCCATGGTCCCGCTCTCGTCGCCCTCCTGGAAGGGATGGTCGCCGGAGTCGAGGTGACATCGGACGATGTCTCCGCACAGCTCGCCCGCCGCCGGCTCGGTTACGGGCGCGGCGCCCGGATGAAGTTCGAGGCCGACAAGGTCACCCTGGTCGGTGGCGTGCGCCACGGCCGCACCATGGGTGGTCCGGTCGCGATCGAGATCGCCAACTCCGAGTGGCCCAAGTGGACCGAAGTGATGTCGGCCGATCCGATCGACGAAGCCGAGCTCGCGGGAATGGCGCGCAACGCGCCGCTGACCCGCCCGCGCCCCGGGCACGCCGATTACTCCGGGATGCTCAAGTACGGCTTCGACGACGCCCGCCCGGTGCTCGAGCGGGCCAGCGCCCGGGAGACCGCGGCCCGCGTCGCCGCCGGAACCTTCGCGCGCAACTTCCTGCGTCAGGCCTTCGGCGTCGAGGTCATCTCGCATGTGGTGTCGATCGGCACCGCGGCCAACACCACCGGTGTCACACCGGGTCCGGCCGATCTCGACGCGATCGATGCCAGCCCGGTGCGCGCGTTCGACGCCGAGGCCGAGGCGGCCATGATCGCCGAGATCGAAGCGGCGAAGAAGGACGGCGACACCCTCGGCGGTGTCGTCGAGGTGATCGTGGACGGGCTGCCCATCGGGCTCGGCTCGTTCGTCAGCGGCGAGCAACGCCTCGATTCGCGCCTGGCCGCCGCCCTCATGGGCATCCAGGCGATCAAGGGTGTCGAGGTGGGCGACGGGTTCGAGACCGCGCGCCGACGCGGCAGCCTGGCCCACGACGAGATGCGTCCCGGTCCCGACGGCGTGCTGCGCTCGACCAACCGCGCAGGCGGACTCGAAGGCGGCATGACCAACGGCGAAGCACTGCGGGTGCGTGCCGCGATGAAGCCGATCTCGACCGTGCCGCGCGCGCTGTCGACGGTCGACATGTCCAGCGGCGAACAGGCCGTGGCCATCCACCAGCGCTCCGACGTGTGCGCGGTGCCCGCGGCGGCCGTTGTCGCGGAATCGATGGTGGCACTGGTGCTGGCGCAGGCCGCGCTGGAGAAGTTCGGTGGTGACTCGCTGGCCGAGACCGTCGACAACATCACCAGTTACGTCAAGCGGATCGGCAGCCGCCCACACGTGCCCGCGGACAGCCGTATCCCGTGACCGAGCAGGGGCAGGAGGGGACCGCGCCGGAGAGCGACGCGGACCCCTCACCGGCGACCGTCGAGCCCGGTGCTCCTGACACCGGCGCCGACGACCGGATCGCACCGCTGGCGCGGGTGGTGCTGGTCGGGCTGCCCGGCTCGGGGAAGTCGACGATCGGGCGCAAGCTGGCCAGGGAACTCGGGGTGGTGCTCTACGACACCGACGCGGGGATCGAGGCCGATACCGGGCGCACCATTCCCGATATCTTCGCCACCGACGGTGAGGCGGAGTTCCGCCGGATCGAAGAAGAGGTGGTGCGCCGCGCCGTGCTCTCCCACGCCGGTGTGGTCTCCCTCGGTGGTGGATCGGTGCTGTCCGCGCGGACCAGGGATCTGCTGCGTGACGCGACGGTCGTCTACCTGGAAATCAGTGTGTCCGAAGGGGTTCGGCGCACCGGCGCGAGCAATACCCGCCCGCTGCTCAACGGTGTCGACCCGGCCGCCAAGTACCGGGATCTGATGCGTGAGCGTCGCCCGCTCTACCGCGAGATCGCCACCGTGCGCGTGCGCACCGACGGACGGAGTCCGGGTCGGGTGGTGCGGATGATCCTGGCCAAGCTGGGCCTGGAATCGGTACGCACCGACCTCGACGCCACGCGCTCGACCACCGGAAATGTCACCGCGGCTTCGGGTTCGGTCACCAGCAGGCCCGGCACCGGGAGCAACCGGTCCAAGAACCGGCGGCGGGCCAGGGCACGTGCCGCCGCCGCGCGCAGAGGCGGCAGCGAGCAGACGGGCGTGGTGGCAACCGAGCGTCGCGGCAGCGTCGACGACCGGAATCGTTCGGCGGCAACACAATCCGCAGCCGACGGTGCCGCGGTCGACGAAACAACCGGTGCCGCTCGCACCGGTGGTACAGCACAGAGCGAGTCACGCACGGCAGGCAGTCGACGGTCGCGGCGTACCAGGTCGCGCCGAGGAGGCGCACGCATCCGGTCGGCGACCAGTGCTACCACCCGAGATTCGGACAGCTCGTCGAGTGCCACGCCCGCGAACCAGGAAGGCCGCGCGGACTCACGGACGGCAGGCCGTGCGGGCAACGCCGAGAACCCGTCGGGCAACCGCGACGCCGCCGGTGGTCGGGCGGGCAACCGCAATGCCGCTGGTAGCCGGGTCGGCGGGCGCAACGCGGTCTCGGGCGCCCAGGCGAGCAGTCGCAGCGTCGGCCGAGGCAGGCGGGCATCCAGCCGCGAGGCCGGTGCCCCGGGACGGGCGGGTCACCGTAGTGGCGAGTCCGCGGAACCCTCGGGCTCGGCGACGTCGCAACAGGTTCAGCGGGCCGGGCCACCCGGTGACGCGGAACGCGGGACGAGTACCAACGAACGCAGGCGACGCGGGCAACCGCGGCGACGCAGCGGGCGACGTAATAACAATGACCAGAAAGAATCGGAGCAGCGCACGTGACAGAACCGTCCATCATTGAGGTTCGCACCGCCGACCCGTACCCGGTGATCATCGGCCGCGGGCTGCTCGGCGATCTCGTCGAAGCGGTCAACGCGGGCAATGCCGTGCGGACCGTGGCGATCTTCCATCAGCCGCCGCTCGCCGAAACCGCCGAGGCGGTGCGTAAAGCACTGGCCGACACCGGGATCGACGCGCACCGCATCGAGATTCCCGACGCCGAGGACGGCAAGGAACTGGCCGTGGCCGGGTTCTGCTGGGAGGTGCTCGGCCGGATCGGGCTGACCCGCAACGACGCCATCGTGAGTCTCGGCGGTGGCGCCGCCACCGACCTGGCCGGCTTCGTCGCCGCCACCTGGATGCGCGGGGTGCGCATCGTACACGTGCCGACCACGCTGCTGGCGATGGTCGACGCGGCGGTCGGCGGCAAGACCGGCATCAATACCGAAGCGGGCAAGAACCTCGTCGGTAGCTTCCACGAACCCAGCGCCGTGCTGGTCGACCTCGTGACCCTGGAAACGGTGCCGCGCAACGAGATCGTGGCCGGCATGGCCGAGATCATCAAGGCCGGTTTCATCGCCGACCCGGTAATCCTCGACCTCATCGAAGCCGACCCCGAGGCCGCCCTCGACCCCACCGGCGACGTGCTGCCCGAACTGATCCGCCGCGCCATCCAGGTCAAGGCCGATGTGGTCGCCGCCGATCTCAAGGAATCGAGCCTGCGCGAGATCCTGAACTACGGCCACACCCTCGGCCATGCCGTGGAGCGCCGCGAGCGCTACCGCTGGCGTCACGGCGCCGCGGTCTCGGTCGGCCTGGTCTTCGCCGCCGAACTCGGCCGTCTGGCCGGGCGTCTCGACGACGCCACGGCCGATCGGCATCGCACCATCCTGGAGAGCGTCGGCCTGCCGGTCACCTACGACGGCGACGCCCTCCCGCACCTGATGGACGCCATGCAGACCGACAAGAAGACCCGTTCCGGCGTCCTGCGTTTCGTGGTCCTGGACGGTCTGGCCAAGCCCGGCCGCCTCGAAGGCCCCGACCCGTCTCTGCTGGCCGCCGCCTACTCGGCCATCGCCCGCGACACCACACCGGGCACGTCGCCGATAATGCTCTGACTTCCGTACCACCGGACGGTCACTCCCCGGCATGGGCCGGGGAGTGACCGTCCGGGTACTGCCCACTCAGCTCGCGATGGCCAGTTCTGGTTCCGTTGCGGGAGTAGCGGATTCGTTCGAACGCCGAGACCGAGTGTGGCCGTAGGCAACACCGGCCATCGAGGGCAGGAACACCAGCAGCAGGATGAACGACGCCGCGGAGGTCATTTCGTAGAGGATCCCGACCTCGCCGAGTTCGATTCCGGGCACCTGATCGAGGATCCAGCACACTGCCGAGCTGGCCAGGCCCGCGCCGAAGCCGGCGGCCAACCAGCGGACGGTCAGGCCGTCGGCACCCGTGCGGCCGTCCCGTACGCCCCAGGCGACTACCACCGCGACGATCGCGAGGAGGCACGCTGCGCGCCAGAAGGTGCCGTAGGTGGGCCAGAAGGCCATGGCGAAGCCCAGCGAGACGCGGAGGGCGACGACCAGCGCGGCGAGGACGGTGGCTCGTAACACCCAAGCGGTCATGGGCAATACCTTAGCGGTAGAAAACTAGAACCGGTATCAATTCTGCGGATCGGGTCCGCATCGGCGAACCGCGCGATCACGGTCGCGGCGAAGTTTCCGCCAGCGCGGCCGCCATCGCGGCGCGCGGCGCCGGTTGTCCGGTGAACAGCTCGACCTGCCCATATGCCTGGTTCAGCAACATCTGCAGCCCGCTGACCACCGTGTGCCCGGCGGCCTCGACAGCCGTTGCCAGCGGGGTCGGCCACGGGTTGTAGATCGCGTCGAGCACGACCGGTGCCGCCGCTACCGCCGAGGCGATCACCGCGGCCGCCTCGGCGGGCACCGTACTGACGACCGCACCGGCCGACGCGCACGCCGCGCGCACCTGCTCCGCGTCGAGCGGCACGACCGTGGCGCGCATACCGAGCCGATCGGCCAATTCCAGCGCGCTACGCGCCCGCCCGGCATCGCGGGCGATCACCGTGACCGTCTTCGCCCCGAGTTCCGACAGCGCCAGCAGCGCGGGCCTGGCAGTTCCACCGGCCCCGAGCACGACGGCCTCGTCGAGCGAGGAGACACCACCACCGCGCAGCGCACCGAGGACGCCGTCGACATCGGTGCAGTCCGCCCGCCACCCACCATCGGTGCGCACGAGGGTGTTGGCCGAGCCGACCAGGACCGCGCGTTCGGTGCGCTCGACGGCCACCGCCAGCGCCGCTTCCTTGCCCGGCATGGTCACCGACAACCCGACCCATTCCGGCCCGAGCCCGTCGACGAGGCCGGGCAACTGCTCGGCCGAGCATTCGACGCGTTCATAGCTCCAGGGCAATCCGAGCGCCCGATAGGCCGCCAGGTGCAGCTGTGGCGAACGCGAGTGCTCGATCGGCTTGCCGAGCACCGCCGCCTTGCGAACCTCAGCCACCGTAGGGCCGCGAGCTGTCGAGGATGCCGCTGCGCTGTGCCTGCGTGACCAGCCGCAGATGCTCCGAGTAGGAATCGGTGAACTTCGTCGTGCCCTGTTTGTCGACGGTGACGAAGTACAACCACGCCCCCGGCTCCGGATTCTCCATAGCGCGCAACGCGCCCACCGACGGAGCGGCGATCGGAGTTTTGGGCAGGCCCTCCATCGCGTAGGTGTTCCAGGGAGTTTCCGTGGCCCGGTCGGTATCGGTGGTCGCCACTTCGGTGGTGTCGAGCCCGTAGTTCACCGTGGAGTCGAACTGCAGCATCTGGCCGACCCGCAGCCGGTTCACGATCACCCGTGCCACCTTGCCCATATCCTGGGGTTTCGCCTCACGTTCGACCAGCGAGGCGGCGACGAGCGTCTCATACGGCGACAGCTTCGTGTCGGCGCCCGACTGGAGCAGGCCGGTGGCTTCATAGGCCTGCACGCTCGCGGTCACCAGCTGCCGCAGGATCTGTTCCGGCGTCCCGCTCGGATCGAAATCCCAATTCCCGGCGGCGATGAGGCCTTCCAGCTGCCGTGCTCGGTCGGGGCATTCCTTGACCGCCTGCACCGCCCATGCGGGCACGCCGAGTGCGGTCAAGTCCATACTCGCGCCCGCGGCGTCGAGCTGTTCGTAGGTCACGCATTTGCGCTCGGGGCCGACGCAGCTGGCGTCGGCGATCTTGCGGTAGATGCCGTCGTATCGACCGCCGGTGGACGCGTCGTGCTTGTCGTGCAGCAGCCGACCCTCGGAGATGGTCACATTGCCGACCCGCGCCTTCCCGCCGACCAACGCGGTGACAGCGTCGACGGCCGGACTCTTCGCACCGACCGCGTAGAAACCGGGCTGGACGCTGTTCATGCCCGAATTCCGCACGGCCGCTTCGTAGAAGGCCGCGGAGCTGGCGACCACGCCCTTCTCGTGCATCGTCTCGGCGATCTGCGTCGCGGTATCACCGGAGTGCACCTGGACCACCACGGGGGCACCGGGCGGTCCCGCGAAATCTTCGGCCGGGGTGAGGCTGCCCATCAGTTTGTATCCGGCGAAACCCGCGGCGGAGACGAACAGCACCACGAACACCGCGGCGACGGCCCACATATTGCGGCGGCGCCGTTTACGCTCGGCCGCCTTGCGTGAGGCGATCCGCGATCGCTTGCCGCGTCCCGACGGGCGAGCGCGGCCACGGCCGGACCCTGCCGCACGGCCACGTTCGGACGCTGACGCGCGGCCGGACTGCGCCGCGCGCTGCCCGACTCGGCGCGGTGGGGGCGCCGGTTCGGGTTCGGGCGCGGGCTCGGGGTCTGGCTCGTCGTAGATCTCGTCGTCGTAGCGCGGGATGACGTCGGTGCCGTCTTCGTCGTCCCACCCGGCGGGCCCGGCGTGCTGCGGCTCGTCATCGCGTACCTCGCGCGCGTCCAGGCCCCAATCATCGCGGCGGGGGTAGCGCCGATCAGCTTCCCGTGCCCGGTAGCGTTCCTCGGCCCTGGTCCATCGGTCGGTCATGCATCGTCTCCGACCCTCGCCGTATCTGCTGCGTCCTTCAACACCGAACTCCGCTCGTCCAACCATCCTTGCAGAATCGACACGGCTGCCGCCTGGTCGATCATCTGCCGCTGGCCACGTGCGCGAACTCCACTGTCGCGCAGCGCACGTGCAGCAGACACCGTAGTCAAACGTTCGTCGGAAAGGCGTATCGGAATCGGGTCGATCACCCGGTGCAACTGCTTGGCAAACTTGCGCGCGATGGCGGCCGCGGTGCCATTTTCGCCGCGCAGGGTGCGTGGCAGGCCGATGATAACCTCGACCGCTTCGTATTCCCGCACAATGTCGGCAATTCTTGCGATGTCGGCGGGTGGACCGCCCGCGCGCCCACCGGACTTGGCGCGCGCGACGGTCTCGACGGGGGTGGCGAGAATGCCATCGGGGTCGCTCGAGGCGACTCCGATGCGCACGCTACCGACGTCGATGGCGATCCGGCGGCCCCGACCCGGGTCAGTGGCCGGGTCAGGGCGATCGGCGGATTCCTCGCTGGACGAACCAGGGGTGGTCATCAGCCGGCGAGTTCAGCCACCCGGGCACGGACCGCGGTCAAACCGGCCGGGATACCCGACGGATCCGAGCCCGCGCCCTGCGCCATCTCCGGCTTGCCGCCACCACGCCCGGCGATACTCGGTCCGAAGGCCGCGACCAGATCGCCGGACTTGAAGCCCAGATCCTGGGCCGCCTTGTTCACCGTCACCACGAACGGCGCCTTGCCCTCGACATTGCCGAGCAGCACGACGACAGCGGGCTCGCTGCCGAGACGGCCACGGATATCGGTGGCCAGAGTCCGCAGGTCGCCCGCCGACACGCCCTCGGGCGCCGCGGCGGCCACCAGACGCACCGCACCGAGCCGCTCGGCCTGCTCGGCGAACGTGCCCGCCGAGGACAGCACCGCGGCGATCTTGGTGCGCTCGAGTTCCTTCTCGGCCACCTTGAGCCGCTCCACGAGCTGCTCCACCCGACCGGGCACCTCGTCCGACGGCACCTTCAACGAGGACGCCACACCGGCCAGCAGCGCACGCTCCTTGGCCAGGTACTTGTAGGAGTCGAGGCCGACGAAGGCCTCGACGCGACGCACACCGGAACCGACCGAGGCCTCACCCAGCAGGGTGATCGGGCCGATCTGCGAGGAGTGCTCCACGTGGGTGCCGCCGCACAGCTCCATCGAGAACGGGCCGCCGATCTCCACGACGCGCACCTCGTCGCCGTAGTTCTCGCCGAACAGCGCCATCGCGCCCATTTCCTTGGCCTTGGGCAGATCGGTGACGAAGGTGTTCACCGGGAAGTCCGCGCCGACAGCGTCATTGGAGACGGCCTCGATATCGGCCTTCTGCTGCTCCGACAGCGCGCCCTGCCAGTTGAAGTCGAACCGCAGGTAGCCGGGCTTGTTCAGCGAACCCGCCTGCACGGCGTTGGGGCCGAGGATCTGACGCAGCGCGGCGTGCACCATGTGCGTGCCGGAGTGCCCCTGGGTGGCGCCGCGGCGCCAGGCCGGATCCGCTTGCGCGAGAACGACATCGCGCTCGGTGATCTGACCCGACTCGACGGTGGCCTTGTGCACCCAGACCTTCTTGGCGATCTTCTGCACGTCGTTGACCTGCAGTTTCATGCCCGATGCGGTGATGGTGCCACGGTCGGCGATCTGACCGCCGGACTCGGCGTACATCGGGCTGCGATCGAGGATGACCTCGATGTTCTGGCCGGCCGTCGCCACCGGGACCCGCACGCCGTCGACGATCAGCGCCAGCACGGTGGCCTCGGAGGTCAGCTCGTCGAAACCGGTGAACTCGGTGGCGCCGCGGTCGACCAGTTCCTTGTAGACGGTGAGGTCGGCGTGGGCGTGCTTGCGGGCCTGGGCGTCGTCCTTGGCGCGCTTGCGCTGCTCGGCCATGAGCGAGCGGAAACCGTCCTCGTCGACGGAAAGGCCCGCCTCGGCGGCCATTTCGAGGGTGAGGTCGATCGGGAAGCCGTAGGTGTCGTGCAGGGCGAACGCGTCGGAACCGGTGATCTGCTTGCCGCCCTTGGACTTCACCGCGGAGGCGGCGTTGTCGAAGAGGGTCTCGCCGGTGTTGAGGGTCTTGAGGAAGGCCGTTTCCTCGCCTACCGCGACGGTCTCGATGCGGGAGAAGTCGGTGCCCAGCTCGGGGTAGGACGGCGCCATCAGGTCGGTGACGACCTTGATCAGCTCGGCCATCACCGGCTTCTCGGCGCCGAGCAGGCGCGCCGAACGCACGATGCGGCGCAGCAGGCGGCGCAGCACGTAGCCGCGGCCGTCGTTGCCGGGATTCACGCCGTCGGCGATGAGCATGGCCGAACTGCGGGCGTGATCGGCGATTACCCGGAAGCGCACGTCGTCGGCGTGCTCGACGCCGTAGGCGCGGCCGGTGAGCTGCTCGGCCTTGTCGATGATCGGGCGCAGCAGGTCGGTCTCGTAGACGTTCTCGACGCCTTGGAGAAGCATCGCAACGCGCTCGACGCCCATGCCGGTGTCGATGTTCTTGCGCGGCAGCGAACCGATCGGCGGGAAGCCCAGCTTGGGGCTCTGGTCGCCGCGGATGTCCTGCATGAAGACGAGGTTCCAGATCTCGAGGTAGCGATCCTCGTCGGCGACCGGGCCGCCTTCCTTGCCGTAGGCGGGGCCGCGATCGTAGTAGATCTCCGAACAGGGACCGCCGGGACCGGGCACGCCCATGTCCCAGTAGTTGTCCTTGCCGTCGCGGAACTGGATGCGCTCCTCGGGAATCCCGGCGACCCGGTGCCAGATCTCGGCGGCCTCCGGGTCGGATTCGTAGGCGGTGACCCAGATGCGCTCAGGGTCGAAACCGAAGCCGCCCTCCTCCTGGGGCTTCGAGATCAGCTCCCAGGCCAGGGTGATGACGCCTTCCTTGAAGTAGTCGCCGAAGGAGAAGTTGCCCGCCATCTGGAAGAAGGTGTTGTGGCGGGTGGTCACGCCGACCTCGTCGATGTCGCCGGTGCGCACGCACTTCTGCACGCTGGTCGCGCGCGAGTACGGCGGCGCTTCCTGTCCCAGGAAATACGGCTTGAACTGGACCATGCCCGCATTGACGAACAGCAGGTTCGGGTCGGCCAGGATCAGCGAGGCACTGGGCACCTCGGTGTGTCCGGCGCGGACGAAATGGTCCAGGAAGCGTCGGCGAATCTCGTGGGTCTGCACAAATACCCAGCCTACCGGTGTGGCGCACGTGGTTTTTCATCGACCGGGGTGGTCCACGCCACGGCGAACCGCGAGCTCTCCGTACAGCTACTTTCCGCGGATGATCCGGCGCAACTTCTCCAGGCGCGGGGCGATCGTGCGTTCGTTGCCGTGATCGGTGGGCAGGTAGTAGTCGGTGCCGACCAGTTCGTCGGGCGGGTACTGCTGGGTGACGACGCCCTCGCGGTACTTGTGCGGGAACTTGTAGCCCTGGGCATTGCCGAGCAGGGCGGCGCCCGCGTAGTGGCCGTCGCGCAGGTAGGGCGGGACGGCACCGGCCTTGCCACGCGAGACATCGGCCATGGCCGTGCCGATGGCGGTGGTCACCGCGCCGGATTTGGGGGCGGTAGCGAGGTGGATGGTGGCCTGCGCCAGGGCGAGTTTGCATTCGGGCAGGCCGACCTGTTGAACGACCTGCGCGGCGGCGGTGGCGGTCTGTAGCGCCATCGGATCGGCCATACCGATGTCTTCGCTGGCGTGGATCATCAGGCGGCGCGCGATGAAGCGGGGATCTTCGCCCGCGGCGAGCATACGGGCCAGGTAGTGCACGGCCGCGTCGACATCGGAGCCACGAATGGACTTGATGAAGGCACTGATCACGTCGTAGTGCTGGTCGCCCGCGCGGTCGTAGCGGACAGCGGCCTTGTCGACGGTCGCCTCGACCGTTTCCAGGTCGACGGCGCCGTCGGTCGCGGACTCCGCCGAGGCCTCCAAGGCGGTGAGCGCGCGGCGCGCGTCGCCACCCGCGATCCGGACGATGTGCTCGATCGCCTCGTCGCTGACGGTGTAGGCATCGGCGAGCCCGCGCGGGTCGCTGGTCGCGCGGGCGAGGACGGCGCGGATGTCGTCGGGGGTGAGCGGTTGCAGTTGCAGGACGAGTGAGCGTGACAGCAGCGGGGAGACGACGGAGAACGAGGGGTTCTCGGTGGTCGCGCCGACCAGCAGCACTACGCGGTTCTCGACGGCCGCAAGCAGCGCGTCCTGCTGGGTCTTGGAGAAGCGGTGGATCTCGTCGATGAACAGCACGGTCTGCTCGCCCGCGGCGAGGCGGCGCCGGGCGAGGTCGATGACCGCCCGCACTTCCTTGACGCCGGCCGAGAGCGCCGACAACGCTTCGAACCGCCGACCGGTTGCCTGTGAGAGCAGCGAGGCCAGCGTGGTCTTGCCGGTCCCGGGCGGGCCATAGAGCAGTACCGATGCCGCACCCGAGCCTTCGACGAGCCTGCGCAGCGGGGAGCCGGGACCGAGCAGATGCGCCTGACCGATCACCTCGTCCAAGTTCGCGGGGCGCATGCGCACGGCGAGCGGCGCGCCCGAGTCGCGACGGAACACCGCATCGGCGCCGGGTTCGGCGGACGGGTGTTCGCCGGGCACGTCGAAAAGGCTGTCGGTCACGTTGTGCAGGGTACCGAGGCGCTCGGACATGTTCTGCGAAGATCACCAACAGACGCCCGCTCGGGCCCCTGACATCCATCAGCGCCTTCCACCGAGATGGACAGTTGACCAATAATCCGAGCGTGGACTTGCGCGGGAGCGATTCGTGGGCTGTGATCGCTGATCGTGGTCGAAAACAACAGCGCCGTACCGTCTCAGCCGGTCGAGTTCGCCCGCCGCACCCTGTTCGCCGGTTCCACGGCGGTAGCGGCGGTCGCGGTGTTGGGCACCGCCGCGCCCGCGCAGGCCGCGGGAGCCGTCTTCCGGCACGGTGTGGCGTCCGGGGATCCGCTGCCGGGCGCGGTCATCTTGTGGACCAGGGTGACCGTCACCGAGGACGCCACGCCCGGTTCCGGCATCGGCGATGCGACGGCGGTGCGCTGGGAAATCGGCACCGACGCCGGTTTCGGCGCGCTCGCCGCGTCCGGCACCGTCACGACCACGACCGATACCGACTACACCGTCAAGGTCGACGCAACCGGCCTCACCCCCGGTCAGGACTACTTCTACCGCTTCACCGCACTCGGCGAGACCTCCCCCGTCGGCCGTACGAGGACCGCGCCCGCACCGGACAGCGAGGTCGACCGCCTTCGCTTCGGCCTGGTCTCCTGCGCCAACTGGGAAGCTGGCTGGTTCGGCGCCTATCGGCACCTGGCCGCGCGCACCGATCTCGACGCGATCGTGCACCTCGGCGACTACATCTACGAGTACGGCCGCGGGAAGTACACCGGCCGCAACGGCGCGGTCCGCGCACATGAACCGGCGAACGAGATCGTCACCCTCACCGACTACCGCACCCGCCACGGCCAGTACAAGACCGATCCCGACCTGATGGCCCTGCACGCGGCGGTGCCGTTCATCTGCACCTGGGACGACCACGAGTCGGCCGACAACTCCTGGCGCGAGGGCGCGGAGAACCACGACCCGGCCACCGAAGGCCCCTGGGTCGACCGCAAGGCCGCGTCGGCCCGCGCCTACCTGGAGTGGATGCCGGTGCGCGCGACCCGGTCCGACGGTCAGGTGCAGATCTACCGCCGCTTGCGTTTCGGCACGCTCGCGGAACTGTCGATGCTGGATCTGCGCAGCTACCGCGACGAGGAGGCAGGGCCGGGCGCGGGCTGGCGCCACGCCGACGACCCGTCCCGCACGATCACCGGCCGCGCCCAGATGGATTGGCTCACCGCCGGACTCACCTCCTCCCCCACCCGCTGGAAGCTGATCGGCAACTCGGTGATGGTCGCGCCGCTGGTGTTCCCGCCGCTGGACGCGGCCACGACCCAGGCGATCACCGAGGCGCTCGGTATTCCGCAGGGCGGCATCACCGTCAACGGTGACCAGTGGGACGGCTACACCGCCGACCGCGACACCCTGTTCCGGACGATCACCGACAACGAGGTGGGCGAGGTCGTGTTCCTCACCGGCGACATCCACACCTCCTGGGCCGCCGACCTGCCGGTGAACGCCGCGAACTACCCGGGCGGGCCGACGGTCGGCGCGGAGTTCGTCATCCCGTCGGTCACCTCCTCCAGCGTCGGCGACCTGCTGAAGATGCCCGCCCGCACCGCGTCGGTACCGGCGGAGGAGGCCATCAAGGCGGCCAACCACCACCTGCGCTACACCGAACTCGACTCACACGGCTTCGGTGTCCTCGAAGTAACCGCGACGCAGACGCAGATGGACTGGTTCTACGTCGCCGACGTCACCGATCCCGCCACCGGCGTGCGGCACGGCGCGTCGTTCGCCGTCGCGGCGGGCGGACGGGTCGAACCGCGGCCGACTCCGGTGCTCTGACCGCGGTTCGCCGCGGCGCCGCGGAAATCGGCGCAGAATTCTTCGGACAGGGTTGTCGATTGCGCCCACCCTCGCTCGTCGGGTGAGTACGGCCACCCGACGAGCGGGCAGCCACACACCGAAGGAGCACATCATGAGCCAGTACTTGGTCTTGATCTACGGCGACGAATCCACCTACGCCGCGTACTCCCCCGCCGAGCTCGATGACATGCTCGCCGCACATCGCACTTTCCAGCAGATCGCCGGTGACGCCAACCTGGGCGGGCAAGCGTTGCAGCCCACCGCGACCGCCACCACGATCCGCCGCGATGCGGGCGGCGAGGTCGTCATCACCGACGGGCCGTTCGCCGAGGCGAAGGAAGCACTCGGCGGCTACTACCTGCTCGAGGCGCCGGACCTGGACGCCGCGATCGCGATCGCCGCACAGGTGCCTGCCCCCACCGGTGGCGTCGAAGTGCGCCCGATCCAGGTCTACCCGCGGTCGTGACCACGGCGGCGGCCGTGGCCGTCGAGCAGGCGCACCGTCGTGAATGGGCTTTCGTGCTCGCCGCGACGGTGCGGCTGGTCCGCGATTTCGACCTCGCCGAGGAATGCGTGCAGGACGCCTACGCCACGGCGCTGACCGCCTGGGCGAGCGACGGTATCCCGGCCAAACCCGGCGCCTGGCTGACGACGGTCGCGCGGCGCCGCGGCCTCGACCTGCTGCGTCGCGAGGGCACCTTCCGCCGCACGCTGCCCCGGCTCGTCATCGACGAACCCATCGCCGACACCGCCGACCTGGCGCTGGCCGACCTGGACGACCCGGCGATCCCCGACGACCGGCTACGACTGATCAGCACCTGCTGCCACCCGGCCCTCGCACCCCAGGCGCAGGTCGCACTGACACTGCGGCTGGTCTGCGGTGTCACCACCGCCGAGGTGGCTCGCGCGTTCCTGGTGAGCGAGGCGACCATGGCCGCGCGCATCACCCGTGCCAAGAAGAAGATCGCGGTCGCTGCCATCCCGTACCGGGTGCCCTCGGTACGGGAGCTGCCGCAGCGGCTCGATTCCATCTGCGCGGTGATCCATCTGCTGTTCACCACCGGCCACACCTCGCCCGCGGGCGAGGTCCTGGTCCGTGCCGATCTCGTCGACCGGTCGCTGCAGCTGGCCAGGATGATGCACGCGCTCGTCCCCGACGATCCCTCGGTGACCGGGCTGCTGGCGCTGATCCTGCTCACCGACGCCCGCCGAGCAGCGCGCGTCGACGACGAGGGCAATTTGTGCACGCTCGAACACCAGAACCGGGACCGCTGGGACCGAGCGGCCATCGCCGAGGGCATCGCGCTGGTGAAACACGCTCTGCCACATACCGACCGGTATACCTTGCAGGCCGCGATCGCCGCTGTCCACGACGAGGCGCCCACCTGGGACGACACCGACTGGCGGGAGATCATCGGCCTCTATCGGCTGTTGCTGCGCGATTCGCCGTCGCCGGTCGCCGGGCTCAATCACGCCATCGCGGTCGGCCTGGCCGGCGATCCGGCACAGGCGCTGGCACTGCTCGAACCGCTCGGCGCGGAACCGGCGCTGGCGACCTACGGCTATCTCGACGCCGCCCGCGCCGCCTTCCTCACCGAGCTCGGACGCACCGACGAAGCGATCGTCGCCTACGAGTCGGCGCTGCTGCTCACCGACAACGCGGTCGAACGTGCCCATCTGCGAGGCAAACTCGCCGCGCTGACCCGCTGATCACTTGGCGCACTCCGTGATCGGGATCAGGCGCTTTCGGCGGCCAGCTCCCGCTTCCATTCGCGGAAGCCCTCCTCGGTGCGGCCGCGCCGCCAGTATCCCGAGATCGAGGCCCATTTCGGCGCGACGCCACGTTCCTTGCGCAGGTAAGGGCGCAGGTGACGCATCACGGACTCGGCCTCGCCGTGCACGAACGCTTGAACCTGTCCCGGCAGCCATTCGGCCGCGCGCACCGCGGCCACCAGCGGCGAGTGTGCCCCGGCGAGGTCGTCGGTGATCCCGTCCGAGGACACACCGCGATGCACCCAGTGCAAGCGCAGGTCGGCAGGCGAGACAAGGGGGATCTCGTCCTCGGTACCGCCCACCTCGACGAACACGAGAGCGGGCGCACCGGTCGGCAACGCTTCGAGCGCGGCCGCGATGGCGGGCAGCGCCGATTCGTCGCCGGCGAGCAGGTACCACTCGGCCGCCGGATCGGGTGCGAACGCACCGCCGGGTCCGTTCAGCCAGAACCGCTCGCCCGGCTCCACCGACCGCGCCCACGGACCGGCGACGCCCTCGTCACCGTGCACCACGAAGTCGATGCTGATCTCTCGCAGCTCGGCGTCGAAGGACCGCACGGTGTAGGTGCGCAGCACGGGCTGGCTCTCCGGGCCGAGCGTCGCCCGCGTCGTGTCGAGGTCGAGCGGCTCGGGGTATTCGACGCCGGGCACCGGAAAGATCAATTTCACATAGGCGTCGGTGAACGAGTTCGGTGTGAATCCGTCCGAAACGGTGCCGACTACCCGCACCAGGTGCGGGGTCAACCACTGCTTGCGGACGACTGTGACGGTGACCGGTATCGGCACGGCTGCTCCCAACTCCTCAGATGCTTGCCGACGGTACCCGCGTCGCGCCGGGAAGTGGGGAGCCCGCTCGCGCCGCTACTCCGACCAGCGCTCCTCGAGCATCGCCGAGACCTGTTCGGCGAAGTCGCCGACCGCGTCGTCACCGGTCATCCTGGCGTCCTCGGCCAGTGCCGACCAACGGTTGATCAGGGCTTCCGAGCGCGGCACCGACAGCCCGTGTTCGCGGGCGGTGGCGATACGGGCGTGGTCGGCGGGCAGGAACCAGTAGGTGGACAGCCAGACCCAGATCAACCGGGCTTCGAGAATTCGTTCGGCCAGGACCGTGTCGTCGGCCAGCGACGGCCAGACGCCGACCACGATCGAGCGCCAGGCCTCGACCATTTCCTTGGCGCGGCTGCGCGAGAGTTCGAAATCGCACAGGCAGCCGGGGAAGGAGACGAGCGCGTAGGCGATGTCGAGCGTGGCGTCGCGGAAACCGCCCCACTCGTAGTCGAGGAACCGCGCGCCTTCCTCGTTCATGATCACGTTGTCGGGGCACAGGTCAGACGGGCTGAACGCGCGATAGCGGCCGCCGGTGAACAGGCGGTTGCCGTGCACGATGCGTTCGGCGATCTCGCCGGGCACCTCGATGCCGAACTCGGCCGCGAGCAGACCGGGAACCTCGGCGATGGCGGCCTGGGCCTGCTGGGCGATCCCGTCGACGCGGTGCACCGAGTCGACCCGACGCATCAGGGCGACGAAGTCGGGTTCGCGACCGACCGTCGCGGCGTGCATCCGGCCGAGCGCCTGCGCGAACGCCATCAGCGAGTTCCGGGTACCGGGCTCCACGCGGGCCTGCAGCACCGAGGTGAGCAGCGCGTTGTCGCCGAGATCGGACAGCACGAGGAGCCGATCGGGGACGCTGTGCGCGATCAGGAAGGCACCGGGACGCTGCTCGCGGCTCAGCGCGGTGGTGAACTGGTAGGACACCGCCTCGCGCAGGAACGCCGCGTCGATACTGGCGACGCCGGGCGCCAAACCACCGGCGCGGCGGTCAGGACTGGAACCGCGCACCTGCTTGACGATCAGCGTGCGCGGCAAGGAAAATGCGTTTTCCGCAACACGCACGCGTAGGACGGTTGTCCTACCACTGCCGCTGAGCTCCATCGGATCACTCAGCTTTACCGGAGCACCCATTCGCTTTGTGAGCAACTGTTGTGCTGCGGACACGACGTCGGCGGCGCGTTCGGCCAATAGTGCGGTCATCGCCTTTCAAGCTACTCGTACCCGGTCACTTCTAGCGAGCGGTTGGACAACCTTTCCGCGTCGTTCGGCGTGTTGGCGCCGAGGTTGCGCGTGTGTGCCTGTTCGCTTGACACATCAGTCGGTCTTCGGGTTTTCTCATCGTGAACTGCTGTGCGCCACACCGCAAACCGGTTGAGTCGAAAGGTCTATCACAGTGACCGACACTCCGTACGCCGCATCGAGCGATTCTCCGGGCGGGTCGCCAGTTCCTGGCGGTGGCGGACAGTTCGCCGGACCCGGGGGCAGACATGAGGGAACCGGGCAACCACCGGCTTCCGGCGCGGGACCGAGCAGACACGGAATGGCCGGTGGCGCAGGCTATCCGCAATTCGAAGGCCCCGGCGCCGCCCAGTACGGGCAGGAGCCGGTCGAGCCGCCACCGCCGATTGCCGGCCATGGCGGGTCGGCACCGCAGTACGGGCCCGCGGGCACCGGTCCCGGTTACGCGGTCCCCCAGGCGAAACCGGAGAATCCGGTGTACGCCGCGGCCCCCGCATCCGGCGTGTCGCCGGGCGGTGGTGGGCAGACGCCCGGTTACTACCATTCGGGAGCACAAGCCCTCGATATCGGCCGTTCGCTGAGCTACGGCTGGGAGCGATTCCGGGCCAATCCTGGTCCGTGGCTCGGCGTCACCGCGGTGGGGGTGTTGATCTATCTCGGCTTCGTCGCCGTCGTCCAGATCGTCCAACCGACATCACCGTTCAGTGTCCTGTTCCTGTTCTTGATGGTGATCGTCGCGCTGTGGCTGTTGCAGGCGGCGATGGTGCGCGGCGCGCTCTACGAAACCGACGGGTACCCACCTGCTTTCGGGTCGTTCTTCCGGTTCGTCAACGCGGGTAATGTCCTGCTGACCTCGCTGCTGGCGTTCACCATCACCCTGCTGCTGTCGTCGCTGTGCCTGGCGCCGGGGGTGATCGCCGGGTTCCTGTGCATGTTCTCGCTGCACTTCGTGATCGATCAGGACTACGGCCCGGTGGAAGCGATCAAGGCGAGCGCGCAGCTGGTGCTGGCGAATCTGTGGGCGTCGCTGCTGCTGGCGCTGACCGTCATGCTGGTCACCGTCGTCGGCGCGGCACTGTGCGGGCTCGGCCTGTTCGTCGCGGGGCCGGTGTGCGTGATCGCGGTGACCTACTCCTATCGGATGCTGACGGCGGGGCCGGTGGCCCGCGTCTGAGGTCAGCGTTCGAGCGCGCTCCGCATGCCGATGGCCCGCTTGAATCGGCCGATCGGGCCCTTGTCGTCGCCCGCCTTCGGCCGCAGCTCGAGCACCAGCACCCCGGCGATCACAATGCCGACCAGGTTCACCGCGAGCTGCCCCGCCGACTCGAACGCCCGGTGCCATTGTCCGAGCGTGGCCGCCACCACCGCGTACCCGGCGGCGGGCACGGTCGTCACCGAGATGAAGACCCCGATCAGGGCCGCCGACTTCGCGGTGACCAGCGACAGCATGCCCGCCGCACCGGCGAGCAAGGCCACGACCAGGGAGAACGGACCGACTTCGTAGATGAAGTCGACGCTGTGCGCGTCGATCACACCCGCGGTGGTGATCCAGCCGAGCTTCTCCCACACGATCGTCGCGCCGAGAGTGACCACCATCGCGATCGGGAACGCCACCGCCAACGCGATCACGGAGCGCCGCGCCAGCCGCCAGTTGCGGCGCACCAGCGCCACCGAGAGCGCTGCCAGGGGACCGAACTCCGGGCCGACCACCATCGCGCCGACGATGGTGACCGGCGAGTTGGTCGCCACACCGATCGCGGCGAGCAGGCAGGCGATGGTCAGGAACGCGACGAAGGTGGCGTTGAGCGAGGATTCCTCGTGGGTTTCCTTGAGCAGTTGCTCCCAGATCACCGCGTCACTCGGATCGCCGGGCGCCGCGCGGACGGCGCGGTCCGCGGCATCGGAGAGCACCGCGGTGACCGGGCCGAGGGTGATTCCGCCGTGCTCGACGATGCCGAGCGACTTCACGTCGGCGAGCACCGTGTTGCCCGCCTCCCGGGCCACGTCGGCCTGGACGAGATCGCCCACGGGGTCGAGCGCGACGCCGCGCATCACCGTCAGGTGGGTGACGCCGGCGTCGGCTTCGAGCATCCGCACCAGCTCGTCGGTCTGCTCGGGCGGGCTGATCACGCGAAGATGTAGCACCGGTGCCCTTCTGATCGGTATCGCCGGTGGCGATACGGGAACTGACCAGAAGGTACCGGGCTATCCTCGATGACCGCTATTTCTCGGCCGGAACAACTTTCGGCGCGGCGGTGGCGTCGCCCTTGGCCTTGACCTCGGGCTTGGCGTCGATGCCCGCTTCCTTACGCTGCTGCGCGGTGATCTGCGCGGGCGCGTCGGTGAGCGGGTCGACACCGCCACCGGTCTTCGGGAACGCGATCACCTCGCGGATCGAGTCCTCGCCGGCCAGCAGCGCGGTGATGCGGTCCCAGCCGAAGGCGATGCCGCCGTGCGGCGGGGCGCCGTAGGCGAACGCGTCGAGCAGGAAGCCGAACTTGTCCTGGGCTTCGGCGTGGTCGATGCCCATCACCGCGAACACGCGTTCCTGCACATCGCGACGGTGGATACGGATAGAACCGCCACCGATCTCGTTGCCGTTGCAGACGATGTCGTAGGCGTAAGCCAGCGCGGCACCGGGGTCGGTGTCGAAGGTGTCCAGGGACTCCGGCTTGGGCGAGGTGAACGCGTGGTGCACCGCGGTCCAGGCCGAGTAGCCGAGGGCGACGTCACCGCTGGCGGTCGCCTCGGCGGTCGGCTCGAACATCGGGGCGTCGACGATCCAGACGAAGGCCCAGGCGTTCGGGTCGATGAGGTCGCACTTGCGGGCGATCTCGCCACGTGCGGCACCGAGCAGGGCACGGCTCGACTTCACCGCACCGGCGGCGAAGAACACGCAGTCGCCCGGCTCGGCGCCGACCTGCTTGGCCAGGCCGTCACGTTCCGCGTCGGTCAGGTTCTTGGCAACCGGACCGCCCAGGGTGCCGTCTTCGTTGATCAGGATGTAGGCCAGGCCCTTGGCGCCACGCTGCTTCGCCCACTCCTGCCAGGCATCGAGCTGACGTCGCGGCTGGCTCGCGCCACCGGGCATCACGACCGCGCCGACGTATTCCGACTGGAACACCCGGAAGGTCGTGTCCTTGAAGTAGTCGGTGAGCTCGGTGATCTCGACGCCGAAACGCAGGTCGGGCTTGTCGGAGCCGTAGCGCCGCATCGACTCCGCGTAGGTCATGTGCGGGATCGGGGTGACGATGTCGTGGCCGACCAGCTTCCACAGCGCGGTCAGGATGTCCTCGGCCAGCAGGATCACATCGTCCTGACGCACGAAGCTCATCTCGATGTCGAGCTGAGTGAACTCCGGCTGACGGTCGGCACGGAAGTCCTCGTCGCGGTAGCAGCGCGCGATCTGGTAGTAGCGCTCGATGCCACCGACCATGAGCAGCTGCTTGAACAGCTGCGGGCTCTGCGGCAGTGCATAGAAGCTGCCCGGCTGCAGGCGCGCGGGAACCAGGAAGTCGCGCGCACCCTCGGGGGTGGAGCGGGTGAGCGTGGGAGTCTCGACCTCGACGAAGTCGTGGCCGGCCAGCACGTTGCGGGCGGCGGCGTTGACCTTGGACCGCAGCCGGATGGCGTGGCCGGGACCTTCGCGGCGCAGGTCGAGGTAGCGGTGCTTGAGGCGGGCCTCGTCGCCGGGGGTCTCGTCGAGCTGGAACGGCAGCGGCGCGCTCTCGTTGAGCACGACCAGTTCCTTGGCGTCGACCTCGATCTGCCCGGTCGGCAGCTCCGGGTTCTCGTTGCCGTCGGGACGCCGTTCCACCACACCGGTGACCTGCACACAGAATTCCGCGCGCAGCTTGTGGGCCTGTTCGGCCGCCTCGCCCTCGCGGAAAACCACCTGCGAGACGCCAGAAGCGTCGCGCAGATCGATGAAGGTCACACCACCGTGGTCACGACGCCTCGCCACCCAGCCGGTGAGGGTGACGGTCTGACCGGCGTGCTCGCCTCGCAGCGAACCAGCCAAGTGGGTGCGCAGCACGGTATTCCTTTCGACAGACTTTCGCGGACTTGTCGCACCGGCGCGGATGTCCGGGTGCACTGCCATCGTAGTGAGACACGGTGCCCGAGTGAAAACCGATATCTACCCGACCGTGTCAAGCTTGTGACACTTGTTCGCCGTCGCTGGTCCCGCCGACGGTGAATCATGCTGTGAGGCAGCCCGACATCCGAGCGAAGGCGAGTACGCGATGACCTTCAACGAAGGTATGCAGATCGATCCCGGCCGGGCTTCCTCGGGTGGCGGACCCGGCACGGGCGGCAAACTCGCCCTCGGCGGCGGCGCGGGCGGCCTGATCCTGTTGGTGATCACCTTGCTCATGGGTGGCGATCCGGGGTCGGTGCTCGGCAACTTCACCGGCGCGCAGGGCGAGCAGCCGCAGCCGGGGACCGCGGGGACGCCGACCCACTGCAAGACCGGCGCCGACGCGAACAAGTACGTCGACTGCCGGGTGGTGGCCACCGCGCAGAGCCTGGACGCGGTGTGGTCGGTGCAGCTGCCCGAACAGACCGGCAAGAGATACGTGCAGCCCGAACTGGTGCTGTTCACCGGTGCCGTGAGCACCGCGTGCGGTAATGCCACCAGTGATGTCGGCCCGTTCTACTGTCCCGCCGACCAGACCGCCTACTTCGACACCGCCTTCTTCCAGGAACTGACCGACCGCTTCGGCGCGAGCGCGGGACCGCTGGCGCAGGAGTACGTGGTCGCGCACGAGGTCGGCCACCACATCCAGAACCAGCTCGGCGATATCGGTAAGGCCCAGCGCGATCCGCAGGGTGCGACCTCGGGTGCGGTGCGCACCGAACTGCAGGCCGACTGCTACGCGGGCATCTGGGCCAACTTCGCCGACAAGCAACCCTCACCGGGCGGCGGGCAGCCCTTCCTGAAGCCCCTGTCCGACAAGGACATTCGCGACGCGCTGTCGGCCGCCAATGCCGTCGGCGACGACCGCATCCAGCGCTCAGCGGGTCGCGGCGTCAATCCCGAGTCATGGACCCACGGGTCATCGGATCAGCGACAGAAATGGTTCCTCGTCGGGTACCGGACCGGGTCGGTGCAGTCCTGCGACACCTATTCCGCGCGTGACCTCGACAACCCGCCCGGGCTACGCTGACCCCCGAACGCGATACCCACGCACTGTCTTTCGATCGAGGGGAACCCATGCGCCCGACCCTGACCGGACTGCTCGTCTGCGCTCTCGCCCTACCCGGCGCGAGCGCACTCGCCCATGCCGATCCGGCGCCACTACCGCTGGTGAGCCTGACCACGATCCCCGACGGCTGGTCGCAGCGCACCGACCTGCGCCCGGTCTTGCAGGTCTTTCCCGATGGCAAGGCGGTGCACATGCCCGATGCCGTGAGCAAGGACCGCAAACCCGAGACCGCGCCCAAGAAGGTGACCGGAAAGGTCGCCCCCGACGTGATCTCGGCCGCGCGCGAGGAGATCAACGCGCTGAAGGACATCGATTTCGGGATGCCGGCAGGTGAAAACAAGGGCACCCAGATCATCGACCTGATGCCCGACGATCCGGCCGACGAAGCCCACCTGGTGATCTACTCCCCCGAGGCGTCCGAAGGCCTCAACCCGGAGCAGAAGGCCGCCCGCAAGCGCTTCACCGACCTCTACAAGAAGCTTGTCGACGCCTTCAAGAGCTGATCGTTCGACGCTGACCCGCAGGGCCTCGCCGGTTTCCACCGGCGAGGCCCTGGTCGGTCAGAACCGGTCTGCGGTCGCGTCCTCGTCGCGTTCGTCCTCGTGGACGGCGCCGATGACATCGGGCGTGGATTCGCCCAGCGGGCCGGTGAGATCGTCGTTGCCGGTGCGGCTCTGGTAGGGCTGCACGGTACGACCGTGTTCTTCCTCGTTGTTGCCACGGCCCGCGCCCGCTCCCGCGCCGCCGCCCATCATGCCGGAGCTACCGCCGGTGCTCGCGGCCGTGGTGGTACCCGAGCCCATCAGACCGGTCATCGCACGGCCCGACGCGGGAACCGCCGCGCCCGGCACGGCCGCCGTGGTCTTCGGCGTGCCCGCGCTCGGCGTGCCACCGGTACTGCCGCCCGCGCCACCGCCCGCGCCACCGCGCGCGGTGCCGAGCGCACCGAGCGAGGCACCGGAGCCACCGCCGCTGCCACCGGAACCACCGGTGCCGAGGCTCGACGGTGTCGTCGAGCCAGCAGTGGTGGTGCCCGCGGTGGTGCTCGCCGCGGTGGTGGAGGAATCGCCGCCGGTGAGGGCTTCCTCTGCCTGGGTGAGCAGCGGTTCGCCGATGTTCTCCGAGGCCGCGGACAGGACTTCGTCAGGCGAGGGCAGGCCGCTCTGGCTGGCGAGTTGCCCGACGACGCCGCTGAGTTCGCCGGTGTAGCCCATCAACTGCCCACGCGTGACGTTCACGACCGACACCGCTTCACCGAGATGCGTGGTGGCCAAGCCGATCAGGGTGGCTTGGGTCGGCGGCAGCATGATGGTCGGCGCGAGCGCGGTGGCCTGGGCCGCGAAGGTGGTGGCGATCGTGGTGAGCTGCGCGTTGCCGGTCTGGACGACAGCGGCTGCCTGCTGGGTGAGCGCGGAGATGTCGATGCCGCGCTGGCTGGTGTCCTGCCCCTGGGTCTGAGCCTGCTGGCTGGCGGTGGTCGCCGCGTCGGCGGCCTCGCCTTCCCACAACTGCTGGACGGTCTTCACCCCACCTTGGGCCAGGCTCATCGCCTGTTCGATGACCGCGGAGGAGCTGCTCAGGATCGCGGTGGGGTCCAGCGAGCTGAAGACTCCGGTACCGAAGCTGCTGAGCAGGTCGAGGAACGGCTGGAACAGGGTGTCGATGCCGGGCAGCGCGGGCAGCGACAGTCCGCTCATCAGCGCGGCGACCGGGTCTTCGGTCAGCGTCGTCGCGGCGGCGGACGTGCTCGCGCCGGAGGTGCTCGCGGCACCGGCGCCCGAGGTACCGGTGAGCGCGGCCTTGGCCTGGTCGAACGCTGTCAGCGCGGCGGCCGACGCGGGCGCCGCGACCTGCGCCACCGTGCCCTGCAAGCCGCTGAGCGCGGACGAGGCATCGTCGGAGACGCCGGACAGGATGTCTTGGGGCTGCATGCCGGTGCCGAGGCCACCGAGCCCACCCAACCCGGCGGGCGACATGCTGCCGTTCTGGGCTTCGTCGGTGATCTTCTGCGCGAGCGTGAAGGCCGCTTCCTCGGTCTCGGCGGCCTCCTCGGGCACCTGCATCAGCGACACATCCAGGATCGCCTGCGAGTCGAGAGGTGCCGCGCCCATCACCGACGCGGCATCAGCATCGGCAGCGGCCATGGCGGCGTCGGGAGCGATGACACCCGCGTCCGAACTCAGCGGCTTCACAGGCCGGCAGCCTGACGTGCGAGTTGGGCGGCATTGTCGATATCGGTCGTCTCGAAGGTCACCGACGACTTGAAGGCCGCGTCGGAGAGTGAGCTGAACTTGGCCGACAGATCGTTGATGTCCTTGGCCTGCAACGCTTGCGCGGCCGCGAACATCGCGAGGTAGTCGGCGCCGATGAGGCCGAACACCGGCGTGGCCGCCGACACGCTGGCAACCAGGTCGATATTGCCCGCCGCGGCGACCTGTGCCGCCACTCCGCCATTGGTCGCCGCGAACGCAGCGACCTCTTCGGTTTGCACCGAGAGATCGGTCATGCGAAATCCCCCAACTCGTCGTGAAAAGTCTGCTCGACAGAAGCGAGCGACGGACGCGAAACTCCCGACGCGACCATCCAACTGCGATTGGCGCCAAATATAGCCGAACTCCCCGACAGTTTTCGAGTCGTGCCACCTTCGATCCGCGTGGTCCACTTTCAAAACTAGAACATGTTCTATATCCTCGGGCACATGAAGGTCGCAGTGACCGGCGCAGCCGGCTACCTCGGTACCAACTTGATCCCTCTGCTCCTCGAGCGCGGCCACGAGGTCGTCGCGATCGACCGCGCAGCCCCTACCACCGCCGATCCGGCCGTGACCTGGGTCGACGGCGACGTGCTCGACCCAGCGTCGATGCGTGCGGCACTGGCGGGCACCGAGGTGGTCTACCACCTCGTCGCGTTGATCACCCTCGCCGAACGCAACGATCTCGCGTGGCGGGTGAACACCGAAGGCGTGCGCGTCACCGCCGAGGCGGCGCTGGAATCGGGTGTGCGCCGGTTCGTGCACACCAGCTCGATCCACGCCTTCGATCAGTATCGGGCAGGCGGACACATCGACGAGACCTCCAGCCGCTCCGACGATCCCGGCCTGCCGGTGTACGACCGGTCGAAATGGTCCGGCGAACTGGCCTTGCGCCCAGTGATCGAGCGTGGGCTCGACGCGGTGATCGTGAATCCGACCGGCGTCTACGGCCCGGTCGATCACCCCGAGCGACTGTCGCGACTGAACACCATCGCCGCCCAGGCGATGCGCGGCAAGGTTCCGGTGATGATCGGCGGTGGCTTCGACCTGGTCGACGTGCGCGACGTCGCGCAGGGCCTGATCCTCGCCGGCGAGAAGGGCCGCACCGGTGAGAACTACCTGCTCGGCGGCGAGATGACCACGATGATCGACTTCTGCCGGATCGCGGCGGCTCGCACCGGCGCCAAAGGTCCACGCTTCGCCGTTCCCGCGAAGGCACTCGGCGCGCTGCTGCCGGTACTCGAGCCGATCAGCAGGCGCCTCGGCTCCGACGTCCTGTCCAAGGCCGCACTCGGCGCGCTGCTCTCGGCGCCGATCGTCGATCACGGCAAGGCCGAACGCGAACTCGGCTACCGTCCTCGCCCGACCGAGGAAACCATCGCCGATCTGGTCGACTTCCTGCGCGCACCGCGCACCGTCTGACCCCGTACACCCCTACGCCGCCACCGCTTCGCGGATGACGTCCGCCGTCGCCTGCTGCCCCGCGGCGTTGGGGTGCACCGGTGTCGCGTTGAGCTGACCCGGCACCGGCGGCTCGACCCACCGCGTCGCGGCATCACGGCAAGCGTCGTGCCCGATGCCCGGGGTGTAGATGTCGACATAGCTCGCGCCGTTGGCTTCGGCCTGTCGCCGCAACGCGGCGTTGAGCTCCTGTTCGACACCCCGCGCATAGGCGATATCGCCGGTGCTGAGCGGGATCTGGGGATAGCAGCGCCCCGATTCGGGCAGTACCGCCGGATATCCGACGACGTACACGCGCGCGTTCGGGGCGAGTGTCGCGATGCGCGCGATGGCGGCACCCATCGCGGGCTCGTTGACCGCGATGTCGTCGCTGAACCGCGACCCCCAGGTGTCGCGGCACGGTGCGCCGACATCGGCGGCATTACCGAGATTGACCGCGATACATGACATGACCATCGTCTGGAACAGATTGTCGTCATTGCCGCCTATCTGATAGGTGACGACCCTGGTCCGTGGCGACAGCGCGTCGAATTGCGGTGGCTGATCGGGATATTGGGCGGTGGTCATGTGCGCGGTGGCTGCCGACGCACAGCTGACATCGGTGAGCTCCCACCCCGTCGCCGCGGCCAGCCGATGCGGATAGTTCGACACCGATCGGGTACACAACGGCGGACTGCCCGGCACCGGTTCGAGCAGCCCCGGCGCGGCGGTGTAGGAATCACCGAGCGCGACATAGGACATCGCGGGCGCCGAGGCGGCACCCGGAAACAGCAGGCCGACGACGAGTTGAGCGACGACCGCGACGAGCAACGGCCTTTCCATCGAACACTTCTTACCTGGACACCGACACCACAGACCGCCGGGCCGAACGGTCCGTCATCAGCCATTTTACCCGCGCCGCGAACGAATGACACCGCCGAAGCCCTGCCCATCCACGGTGGCGGCGCATCAGTGGCTCAGCCAATTGATCGTGCCATCGGCGGAGGGGCCGAGTCACGCTTGACAACGCAGTCGAACGCATGTTCGACTCGTTGGGTGCGGTGGCAAGCCCAGACCCTAGGCGCCGATGACGGCGCATTGCCAGGCCTGACCAGGGCCGGGCTGGTTCGCTCCGTCCGCACCCCCGAGTTCGACGGCATCACCTTCCACGAGGTGCTGTGCAAGAGCGCGCTGAACAAGATGCCCGAGAGCTCCGCTCTGCCCTTCCGCTGGACGATCAACCCCATGCGCGGCTGCTCACACGCCTGCCGCTACTGCTTCGCGCGTGGCAGCCACGAGTATCTCGGCCTCGACGCGGGCGAGGATTTCGATTCCGAGATCGTGGTGAAAACCAATATCGCCGCGGTACTGCGCCGCGAACTCATGCGACGGTCCTGGCAGCGCGAGGCGGTGGCGCTCGGCACGAACACCGACCCGTATCAGCGCGCCGAGGGCCGATACCGCTTGATGCCCGGCATCATCTCCGCACTCGCCGATTCGGGCACCCCCTTCTCCATCCTCACCAAAGGTCCCCTGCTGCGCCGCGATCTCCCGCTGCTCACCGAGGCGGCCCGGCGGGTCGAGGTGAGTGTCGCGGTGTCGATCGCCATCCTCGATCCCGACCTGCACCACAGCCTCGAACCCGGCACGCCCGAACCCCGCGCCCGACTCGACCTGGTCCGCGCACTGGCCGAGGCCGGCTTCACCGTCCACGTCATGGCGGCGCCGATCATCCCCTGTCTCACCGACAGCCGAGCCCACCTCGAGGCCCTGTTCGCGGCGATCGCCGACGCGGGCGCGACCAGCGCCATGGCCTTCCCGATGCACCTGCGCGGCCCCACCCGAGACTGGTTCCTCACCTGGCTCGGCACCGAACACCCCGCACTCATGCGCCGCTACCGCCAGCTGTACGCCCGCGGCGGCAACGTCACCCCTCTCTATCGCGACTGGCTGCGCGACCGCGTGAACCCCCTCCTCGACCACCACGGCCTGCGCCGAATCCAAGGCCCCACCACCCCACCCGCTCCCCCACCCACACCGCAGGACGCGCAGCTCGCCCTCTTCGGCTGACCCGGGTTCGACCACAGCGCCGTCCGCGAACGGCGAGGCTCAGCCGAGTGCGGCGACCTCGGAATCGGTGAGCACCACCGGCGAGACACTGTCCCTGCCGCGCACCGACTGCACGGCGTTGTACAGCGGGCGTTCGTCGAGACCGGCGTCGCGGGCCTCGGCACGCAACTGCCGCACGAGCACTTCCGAGATCGCGATGGCGGCGACGAGTTCGCTGGCGGCGAGCGCGTCGGCGAGTTTGCGCAAGCCGAGTAGGTGCAGTTCGCGGCCGCTGCCCACGTCGGTGTACATCGCCAGTGGCACCAACTGGGTGTCGCCGCCCGCGGTGACCCGCAAGACGATGCGGCTGAGCCGGGCCGGGTACACCAGCAGGTGCACGCCGGTGGCGTCGACGAGGTCGACAGTGTGTTCACCGAACAGCCGGTGTGCGCGGATCACGGTGCCGCTCAACCACATTCGCCGACGCTGGAACGCGAACACATAGCCGATGGTCGGGACCGCGACCACCAGTCCGATGAGGATCGCGTACGGCCAGCTCAGCCATACCGCCGACAGCAACCCCGCCCCGACGCCGACGCCGAACGCGGCCAGCGCGAGCCTGCGCAACATCGGCGCGAACACCTCGGGCGCCACCAGGTCGATACCGACCGGTTCCGTCGCCGCCGACTGCCCGGACTGCCCGTCCACGAGTGCCTCTCCACCCCCACCGGCCCGCCCGGCGTGAGGCGCGGTCAGATTACCGCGCCCCACCGGCCGCAGCAGCCGAGCGCGGAGTCGGTGATCCAACTCCGCGCTCGATAACGCCGCGCCGCGCGGCCACCCGGACAGCGGTTCGATCGCCCAGCGCCGAGCCGACTACCCGAGTTCCTCGCGCAGCACCGCGACTACGCCGTCGAGCGGGACGGACCGCTGCTCGCCCGTCGCCATCTCCTTGACGCCGATCGTGTTCTCGGCGAGATCGCGATCGCCGAGCACAAGGGTGTACTTCGCCCCCGAACGGTCGGCGCCCTTCATCGCGCCCTTCATCCCACGTCCGCCGTAGGCCAGGTCGACACTGATGTCGGCAGCGCGCAGCTCGCCGGCCAGCGTGACCAGCTTCGCTTTGGCAGCGTCACCGAGCGCGACGCCGTAGACCTGGCAGCGCGCCGGATCGGCCGCCGACTTGCCCTCCGCCGCGAGTGCCAGCACGGTCCGGTCGACACCGATCCCGAAACCGATGCCCGACAGCGGCTGTCCGCCGAGTTCGGCCATCAATCCGTCGTAGCGCCCACCGCCACCGATGCCCGACTGCGCGCCGAGCTGATCGTGCACGAATTCGAACGTGGTCTTGGTGTAGTAGTCCAGGCCGCGCACCATGCGCGGGTTCACCACATACGGCACCCCGAGCGCGTCGAGGTGGGCAAGCACCTGCTCGAAGTGGGCCTTCGCCGACTCCGAGAGGTGGTCGATCATCAGCGGCGCGTTCGCGGTCAGCTCGCGAACTTCGGGACGCTTGTCGTCGAGCACGCGCAGCGGGTTGATCAGCGCGCGGCGCTGGGTTTCCTCGTCGAGGGGCAGCCCGAGGAGGAACTCTTGGAGCAGTTCGCGGTACTGCGGACGGCACGTCTCGTCGCCGAGTGAGGTGATCTCGAGCCGGAATCCGTCCAAGCCCAGCGAGCGGAAACCGGCGTCGGCGATCGCGATGACCTCGGCGTCCAGTGCCGGATCGTCGATGCCGATGGCTTCTATGCCGACCTGCTGCAGCTGTCGGTAGCGACCGGCCTGCGGGCGCTCGTACCGGAAGAACGGTCCGGCGTAGCAGAGCTTCACCGGCAGCTGACCGCTCTTGTCCAGACCGTGCTGGATCACCGCGCGCATCACGCCCGCGGTGCCTTCGGGACGCAGGGTGAAGCTTTCCCCGTTGCGGTCGGCGAAGGTCCACATCTCCTTGCTGACCACGTCGGTCGACTCGCCGACACCCCGTGCGAACAGGGTGGTCTGTTCGAATACCGGCAGCTCGACATGCCCGTACCCCGCGAGGCGGGCGGCGTGGATCAAGCCGTCGCGTACGGCGACGAACTCGGCCGAACCGGGCGGCAGGTAGTCGGGGACCCCCTTCGGGGCGGTGAAGCTGCTGGTCTTGGTCACGATGGTCCAGTTTTCCCCACGGGCGCCCCCCGCGTCCAACCGGTTACCCTCTAGACGAACCTGACGACACGGGAGGAACGCGGTAGTGCCGAGTAACGAACAGCGACGGGCGGCGGCCAAGCGCAAGCTGGAGCGCCAGCTGGTACGACGGGCCGAGCAGGAGAAGAAGCGCAAGCGCTTGACGATCGCGGGCTCGGTACTGGGTGTGATAGTCGTCGCGGCCGCCGCGACCGGCGTGTATTTCCTCACCAGGGGCGACGACGACGCGGCGACGAACGCCGAGACGTCCTCGGCCGTGCCGACCACCCAGTTCGTCAACACTCCCCTGGACATCCCCGGTCCGCCGCCCCCCGCGGCCAAGCCCGCGACCGTCGACTGCAGCTACCCGGTGGGCCAGGAGCCCCCCGCGAAGCCCGTTACCGCGCCCGCCACGACATCGGTCGCCACCGATGGTCCCGAGGTGAAGGTCGCGATCGATTCCACGCAGGGGCCGATCGGTTTGTCGCTCAACAGCGCACAGGCACCGTGCACGGTCAACTCGCTGGTGAGCCTGGCCCAGCAGGGCTACTTCGACAAGACCAGCTGCCACCGCATCGTGGCAACGCCGGGCTTCGGCATCCTGCAGTGCGGTGACCCGACGGCCACCGGCAAGGGCGGCCCCGGCTACAGCTTCGACAACGAGTACCCGACCGACCTGTTCGCCGCCGAGGACCCGGCACTGCAGCAGCCGGTGAACTACAAGCGCGGCCTGGTCGCCATGGCCAACGCGGGCACCTCGCCCGAGGGCAAGGGCACCAACGGAAGTCAGTTCTTCCTGGTCTTCGGCGACACCCAGCTGCCGCCGAACTACACCATCTTCGGCACGATCGACGAGGCCGGACTCGCCACCTTGGACAAGGTCGCGGGCGGCGGCGTCAAGGGTGGCGCGGAAGACGGTGGACCCGCCATCCCGATCTCGTTCAACTCTGTCAAGGTGGGCTGACACCGCTTTTCTCGACGACGAAACGGACCGGACACGCTCGCGTGTCCGGTCCGTTTCCGGTTTTCGGGCCCCGACGTGCGAAGAAGATCATCAGAGGCTAGGCAACCCTTCGATCAATTCGGCCCGCAACCCGCCCACCCGCATTTTCTCCGCCGTCACCGGACCCGCCGGACATCACACTGTGTCCTTCGCGCGGTAGGCTCAGATGTCCACTTCCACAGCAGCATCGGGGAGCAGTCATGGCGGAACTCGACGACATCGGCAGCGAAACGGCGTCCATGATGCGCACCATGCTGCAGATGGCCACCCTGGTCGCCCTCAAGTCGCGTGAACACGGTCAGAAAGACGCCGAGTCACGCGCGAAGGCGATCGAGGCCAAGATGAAGGAAGCCCGGGAGCTGCAGATCCGCGAGGCGCGCGATCTCAAGGCCAAGGATCCACGCAATATCGAACTCGTGCAGATGATGTCGGTGGGTTCGCGCACGGTGGAATCACGCGGTGTGGAATCGCGCGGCATCAGCCTCAACAAGGAGTCGGGTTCCCCCTTCGCGTCGAGCGCCACCGGGAGCTCGAGCAACGTCGGACAGGCAGCGGCCTACGACTCCACCGAGCGGCGCGCGGCGATCGCGGCACATCTGCAGCGGGCGGGCGTTGCCCCGGAGCTGAGCCAAGTGCGCATGCTGGTCGAGATGGGCCACGGAATCTCGCCGGATGAGGCGATCCGTCTGCGCGACGCAGCAACCCGGACCCCCCAGGTGCGGGCACGTGGCCTGGAACGCGGAATCGAACTCGGAATCGAACGCGGGGTCGAACGCGGCCGCTGACCTCGGCGGTCCCGGACGGGTGCCGCCGAGGTCGGGTTCAGGTCATGCGCCGCGGGCATCTCCCTTGTCCCACAGCCCGTTCTCCGGCTCGGTCCATAGATCCAAGTCCGGTTTCTTCAACGGCAACGAGGAGAGCATTTCCTTGTGTCCGTTGCGCACACTGCAGTACTTGAACGGCCCACGCGGGTCGAACAGCTTGGTCATATGCGGGTCGGCATGTTCGAGGAACCACACACTGATGCCCGGGCCGCCCTTCATCCGATAGTGCTCCCACGCCTGCCACAACGCATCCAAGCGCACGGCGGCCTCCGGGTGGCGCCACCATTCGGGGCACCACACCGTGTCACTGATATCGGTGACCTGACGCTGGTAGAGCTGGCTCAAATATTCGCCGACGAACTCGGTCACACCGGCATAGACCCGTCCCTGCTTGCCTGTACCCGAAATATCTTCGCTCACAGCGGCTTGACCTCCTCGACTTCACCGATTTCGTCCGGCGGAATGGATTTCGCGAGCGTAGGCGACCCGAACAGGTCGTCGATGCGCGTCTTGCGTGTCGGATCGTTGTACGCGATCGATTCCTTGACCGCGTCGGCATATTTCGATTCCCACCACGGCACCGTCCGCACGAGCACTGCGGGCTGGCCGGAGGTGAAGACGATGGCGCGACCACGTGGCAACGTCGCCAGGCCCTGCGCGGTGAACGTCACCGATGACGAGAGCGAGCGCGAATAGCTTTTGCTGTTGCCCGACTGCGACATCGACGACGAGATCGAGTCGTACTCGCCGATGGCCTCGGAGCGGTCGCGCAGAAAGGCCATATCGTCGACACCACTGCCGAGCACCTTGATGTTGGCGGCCGACCACAGCGCGTTCATTCCGTCCTCCCCCCAGCAGCGCGCACCCTGTGCCCACGACTGCAGCACGGTCATCACCACAATGCCGCGCGAGCCGAAGTGGCTGTACTGCTTGGGCAGATCCTTCCAGCGCACCACGTTGGCCGCTTCATCGAGCACAGCCAGCAGTGGGATCGGCAACCGCCCACCGGAGGACTGCGACGCTTTGCGCGTGGCCACGTCGATGACGGCCTCGGTGAGCGCGCTGACCAGCGGGGCGGCCGACCCACGCCCCTCGAGCGACAGGCAATACAGCGTGCCGTTGCGCTCGATGAACTCGAGCTCGTCGAATTGTCTGCGAGTTTCGTTGCCCGGGGTGATCCAGGGATGCACATTCGACAATTGCAGGCAGCGGATCATCTTCTTGGCGTACCCGAAGATACCGCTCTTGGTGCGCTGTTCGGCGTTGTACTGCATGGCCAGGCCGGAGGCGGTGAAGTGGTGGCCCACATCACGCAGATGTTGGATCGGCTCGGTGTCCTGCGGATTGGTCACCCACTCCCACACCTGCGTAATCGGTTTTCCCGCGATCGCGGCCGCGAGGAAGAGCGCCGCGAGCAGATCCTCGGCCTCCGGGCCGAAAAAGCTGTCACTGTCGTCGGCACTGGCGCCAGTCTCCGCGTCGGCGAAATGGCCGGCCAACCGCGCCGCCCGCATCTCGCAGCCTTCGGTGCGGTGGTTGACCCATGCCAGCGGATCCCAGAACCACGTGGGTCGTTCACCGGCTACGCCCTGCGGGTCGAACACGAAGGTGCGACTGCCCTTGGCTTCCTGCACATCACGGGTCGCGTCGACAACGTCACGCTTATTCGATGTCGCCAGTACCGGGCCGATCGCGGAGAGGATCGCCGGAATTACTCGTGAGGATGACTTGCCCTGACGTGGGCCCCAAATATCGAGGTGAAGGTCTTCATAAGAGCCGTAGAGCTGGGATCCGTCCGCGACCGCGATACCGATAGGCACACCGGGTGAATCGTTGGTGCCCAGCTTCATTCCGAGGTCAGCCGCCTTCTCCCGGACCCCGGCCTCGGTGATCGACCCGATCGCACTGCCACTACCCATGTGGTCGGCTTTGTCGTCGATCGCCAACCGCCCCGCGACCGCCCGCTTCTTCAACCGCTTGCGGATCACCACATAGGCGATGGCCGTCGCGATCACCAACAGCACGATCACCGTCGACGCGCGCGGCCAGTGCAGCTTGCCCCGCGCCAGATCGGCCACCACCGCAATCGGGTTGGCCGGAATGCTCTGCGGCACAACCGCCAGCGCGTTGCCCAGGTGCAGGGCGGCGGCGAGGGTGAACAGCGCCGCGAAGCCGAACACGATCATGATCAGCGTTGTGTCGGGTCCGACCGCGGCCGGATCCGTCACCTTCTTCTTCGCCACGGGTGCCTCCTTGTGTGGACGTGGTTGGTGGTCAGCGGAACGCGTCGAGGCGCCAGCCTTGCGGCGTCTGCACCACGGTCGCGATGACCGTGCTCGGCGGTAGGGCTTCGGTGCGTCCGTTCGGGTAGACGACCGTTTGTTCGATGCCGATCTTGTACTGCGCCACGGTGGGATCGGCGCTCGCGGGCGCCGGCTCCCCCGAGGCGAAGGTGAACGCCTCCACGTGCGCTTTCGCCTTCGCCCAGTCGGCCCACTGCAGCGACGGTTTCGGGGTTTCGGTGGCGCCGATCGAACTGTCCAGCATACGTATCATGCTGGGCCCCAGCCATTCTCGCGCGCGCTGCAGCGAGGATCCCGGTTGCTCGGTCGCGGGGTTCCAGGTGTAGACCTCGCGCACGGCGACGACCGCGACCCCGTCGGGAGTGGTCGGGTCGACCGCGGCTTCGAGCAGGCGGGTGGTGGGGGTGGTCTCGGGCCGCGTCGGCTCGGCGTCGCCACCGCAGGCGGGAACCGAGAACAGGACCATCACGAGCATCACCGCCCCGGTTGTGCGGATTCGTGTTCTCTCCCACCAGGTTATCGCTGGTCGCGCGCTCACAACACCCTCCTCGCCCGTGCGTCGCCGGGCACCGCCACCTCGGCGACACCCCCGCCGCCGCGGTTGCTCGTCGGCGGTACCGCCTGGATCACCTGACCGTTACCCGCGTAGATCCCGACCTGGGTCGGCCCCTGCCGTCCGAAGCCGCTGAACACCAGATCACCGGCCGCCGCCTTCGCGATCGGTACCTCCCGCCCGGCCTCCCATTGCTGTTCGGCGGTGCGCGGCAACGTGACCGCGCCCGAGGAGGCGGCGAACACCGCCGCGGCGGTCAGTCCCGGCCCGTCGAAACCGCCACCGCTCGGTCCCTGCACGCCGCCGCCACCCCATACGTACGGTGTGCCGAGCCAGTCGTGGGCGGCCTCGACGACCTGTTCGCCGCCGGACCCCTGCCCGGGGGTGAATCGGCCTTGCGCGCCGGGCGCCCGGTACTGCGGTTCCATCGACAAGATGTTGGTGACGTAGGGCCTGGTCTCGGAATAGTGCGCCGCATACTGATTGGGCATGCCACCGGAGGACAGCACCGCGCCCTCACCGGCGTTGTATCCGGCCAGGGTGAGTGCGGTCAGATCGCCCGAGACGCGCCCCGCGGCCAGCCACCCGGCGATCTTGTGGGCGATCGAGCACATGTAGCGGGCCTGGCCGATGATCGCGTCGCCGTCGTCCCACACGCTGGCCGAACCGTTGCCGTCGGCATCGATGACGTAGGGCTGACCGTCGTCGGGATTGATACTCGCCGCCGTGCCCGGGAGGAACTGGGCCAAGCCCTGGGCACCAGCGGGCGAGGTGAGTCCGCGCCGGAATCCCGACTCCTGCTTGGCCTGGGCGGCCAGCAGCGACGACGAGATCTCCGGGCATACGGTCCCCGCGCGGCGATACCAGATCTCGAGTTCGGCGGGCACCTTCCCGTCGGCCAGTGCCCCACCGGCACTACCGAATCCACGCACACAGTTCGGATCGCTCGAAAATGCCCGCGCGCCACCGACATCCGGGGTCGGTGCGCCGTCGAGCCACGGCATCGGGTCGATCTGACGGCCGCCGGTGAACCGGCCACCGGGCACGATCTCGAAATGCAGGTGCGGGCCACTGGATTCGCCCGCCGAACCGACCATCCCGATCGGCTGACCCGCGGTCACCGTCTGGCCGGTGCGCACTCTGACGCCCGCGTCCCACATGTGGCCGTAGACCGCGGAGTAGGCGCGACCGTTGGTGTCGACCGAATCCACGACGATCCAGTTGCCGAAACCCGAAGCGGCACCGGCGGCGACGACGCGGCCATCGGAGACCGAGTAGATCGTGGTGCCGTCGGTGGCGGCCATATCGATGCCCTTGTGATCGCCGCCGCGCGAACCGAACACATCGGAGATGGTGAATGTGCCGATCTCGAGCGGCAGCGTGCGCCGCAGCGGACCGACGCCGGCCGCCAGCACCGGAGTGCCGGTGACCGCCGGATTCGAGGTAGGTGCGGCAGCACTGGTCGCACCCGCGCGATGGTCACCGCCCAGTTGGGGCAGTGTGGGCACCGACGATCCGACCAGCACATCGCCGGTCTCGCAGGTCTCGTCCGAAGACGGCAGCACGATCACCAGCACCAGCGCCACCAATCCGACGACCGAGCCGAGCGAGGTCATCATGATCGTGCGGAAGTTCACCGGCCGCCTCCCCGGGTACCGCGCCGGGCGCCGACTGTAACAACGCCTGCCGCGGCGGGGTTCATGTGCGGCGCCGGGACTCGTTGAGCGTGTCGGCGAGCGTGCGGTTCATCTCCGCGGCGGCGGCCAACTGTTGTTGCAGCAGCGCCACTTTGCGGCGTAGCGCGGTGGCGTCCATCCGGTCCAGGCTCGGGTCCTGCGTCGCGCGGACCCAGTTGCGCACCGAATTGGCGTGCACGCCGATCTGGTCGGCGACCATCCGGCAGGCCTCGGATTCGCTGCGCAACTTGTCGGTCAGCGCGACCACTTGGGCGACGGCGGCATTGCGAACCTCCGGCGAGACCCGGCGATAGGACCGGTGCGGCATCATTGCTCACTCCCGTTCGAGTAGTCCGGAGTGCCACGTGGGTTGTCGCCGAACTCGCTGAAGCGCTGGTTCGTGTCGTGAATTCCGCTTTCTCGCTCCGACACCGTGAACTCCATGTGGAAAGGAATACCCGGCCGGCGATCCTCGCCGACCTTCAGCAGGAACTTGCCGGTACCGGGCGGCGATGGCCGCTGCTGGCCGGGCTTGAGCGCCTCACCGGTGAGTGCTTGCGGCGCCGACCAACTGGTCACCATCTCCTGCTCGGCCGAGGTGAACGGCACCGTGGAGTCGAGCCTGCTGATCTCCTCGCCGGGCAACGCGCCGAAGATCTTGGCGCGCGCGCGTTCCAGGAAGCCGATGGCCTTGGCGATCGCGGCGTCCGAGCCCAGCGCCTGCAAGTCCTTGATGGTGTGGCTGATCATGATCAAGGCGGTGGCGAGGCCGCGCTGCAGACGAGTCAGCTCGTCGACGCGGTCGACCATGAAGTCGCCGAGACCGAGCACCTGCCACAGCTCGTCCATCACCACCTGGAAGTAGCGCTGCGGGCCCAGGTCGGCGTCGGCCAGCACGTGCGCGGCCTCGACGGAGGCGAACCCGTCGGCCCAGCAGGCCAGCATGACCGCGGCCTTGAGCTTCTTGTCACCGCTGGGGATGTGCGAGACATCGATACACACCGCGACGGCGCCGGTATCGATGGGAACGCTGGTCTGGCCGTTGAAGATCGCGCCGAACGGGCCCTGGGTGAGCGCGCGCAGTGATCGGCGCAGACCCTTGATCGCGTTCTGGTACTCGTCGGCGTTGTCGGCGCCCGCGTCGAGCATCATTTCGGCGCCGCCGCCGACGATCACCTCGAGCAGGTTCTCCATGATCGGTGGTTTGTCGGGGGTGAAGCCGCCCGGCTGGTAGAGGATGCGCAGCGCGGTGGCGATCAGCGTTTCCTCGAAGTCGGCGACGCGAGCGCCGCGGACCAGTTCCACCAGACCCGCGATCAGCGTCACCTGCCTGGCCCGCAGATCCTGCAGCACCTGACGTTGCAGTGCGGGTTGGTCTTCCAGGCGCGGCACGACCGAGCCGAGCACGCCCGCCGCCAGTGGGTTCAGCTTGCCGTGCCCGTAGCCGAGATCGATCACCTGGCCGCCCACGAGTTCGACCATCTTGCGGTAGTCGGGTTTCACGTCGGCCAGGATCAGCGGGGTGATGCCCTGGGCGATGCCGCCGAGCACGATCCGACGCACCAACGACGACTTGCCGAAACCGTTGAGGCCGAGCACGAAAAGGCTGGGCGCGGTGATGAAGCTGCCGCGCATGAACCAGTTCATCGGATCGAAGCAGACCGGGGCGCCGGTGTGCAGATGCGAGCCGAGCGGGGTGCCGATCAGCGGCGCGCCGGCACCGACCGACCACGGCCACAGACCCGCCACCTGCGCGGTGGTGGCCCGATATTCCACCGGGCGGCCGACGACGTTCATCTTGCCGCCGCCCGCGCCCGAGTATCCGCGGTCGGTCAATTCGGCGGTGGTGCGGTCGAATCCGTCTTTGACAACGGCATCGGTTCGCGCCTGCGCGTTGTTGCGACGCAGGTCGTCGGTGTGGATGCGGAAGGTCGCCCAGGCCGCGCGCAGGCCCGACTGCTCGCGGGCGATCATCTCGTAGCGGGCACGGGTGGCGTCATCGAGCAGCGTGGGACCGGACTGCGAACGCCGGTCCGGCTTGGTCGATTTCACGGACCGACCCGAACCCATCGCACGGTCGGCGGCCTCGTCGGGCCGGATCGCGCGTACCGCCTTCGCCGGCCTCGGCTTCTTCTTCGTCAGCTTGGGTTCGGCCTGCTTGGGCCGTCGACGCGGATCACCCTGGGGGCGTTGATGTTCCAGACGTGGGCCGTGGTCCTCCTCGCGCAGCCCACGTTCGGCCCGCGCCCTGGCGGCCCGATCGGCATCGGGATGCGGGCGCCGAGCGCGCCGCTCCCCCGCACCGTCGCGGCCGGCTGCCCGCGATCCGTCACCGCGACCACGCATCTCGTCACCACGGGAACGGAGGCGACCGTCCTCGTCCTCGCGCGGCCTGCGCGGTTCCTCACCACGCGGACGCGTCGGGCGACCTCGATCGGCACGCGGTTCCTCGCGCGACCTGCGCTCGCCCGGCGGACGTTCTTCGGCCGTGCGTGATCCCCGCGACGAGCTCTCGCGCTCGTCGCGTTCGGTGCGCTCGTCGAGGCCGAGCACGTCGTCGCTCACGCGCGGCGCGCTCCCCGCGGGCCGTGGCTCGCGTTCGCCGCGAATGCGCGGCGGCCGGTGGACCGGGCGCAACGCGACATCGTCGCGATCGCGCACCGGGGGTTCGTAGTCGCGTCCCATAATCGCCTCACCCCGCCAATGCCTTCGGAATGGTTGCGTGTTCGGGCAGGATCACGCCGCAACCCAGAGATGCCGCGAACGCCGCGGACTGGTAGCGGTAGCAGCGCCGGATCTTGAGCCGGGCCTGCGTGGAGAGGTCACGGGTGATGGCCTCGATCCGGGGCAGGTCACCGCGCAGCGGTTCGGTGATCGTGACCAGCGCGCCGAAACGGGTGACACCGTGTCCGCGTGCCTGTTCCTCGCGAGCCTGCTGGGTGGCGCCGACACGCAGCGTCGCCGCCGCCGAGACCACACCGCGTTCGCTCTGCTGCGCGACGAGCGCGTTCTTGAAGTCGTCGTCGACGATCTCGGCGGCATCGGCGGCCGAGTGCGGCCGATAGACGATCGCGATGCGTTTGCGTGGCACTTCGGGATTGGGCGCGAGCAGTCGCTGCAGCACCCGCTCGTCCACCGCGCCCTCGGGCGCCGCGTCCATCTCCCAGGTCACCGAGCGGCCACCGTCGTGGATCAGGTGATCCCACTTCTCGTCGTAGGACACCGGGCCCGCGTCGTCCCAGCCGAGGCCGTGCCCACCGGGATCGGCCGCGGCCACCTCAAGATCGGCCTGCGCGGCCGGGTCATAGCTGCGGCGGATGAAGGAGATGACCTCCTCCGCCGACATCGGCTGTGCCCGCACGCCCGCCTCGGCCAGCGCCGCGCAGATACCGGGCAGCCTGCGCCCGATCTCCACCGCTTCCTCGGCCGGGTTCTTGCGCCGCTCGGCGGTGGTGGCCTTGAACGTGATCGCCACCCGCGGCAGCAATTGCACACGCTCCTGCGGCAATTCGGTGGCCAGCTCGTACATCACCTGCTGAGCCAGCTCGGGGGCTTCGGGGCGGGTGATCGTGGAAACCTCGTTGAGCAACCGGTTTCCGGTCTCGGGCACCGTGTCGATCACCGGCACCACCGCGACGATGTCGCTGGTCTGCCCGACCGAGGCGAGGAAGGTGCCCCAGGCCGCGACCCAGCGATCGATCACCGGCTGGTCCACTGCCTCGTGCCCCTGCGGCCAGGCCCGCAACACCACCGTGTACTGCGCGAACGCGGGCAGATGGATCATCCCGAAGTGATAGCCACCGGCGTCGATACCTTCGTAGAGCTTCGACGGCGCGAGCAGCCCTGGCAATTTCGTGACACCGCCGGGAATCCGGGAGAACCGGCCACCCCGATACACGTGCTCGCCGTTGTTGCGCGAGCGCCTCCAGTTGAACATCATCAGTCCCGTCTCATAGCCCGAGCGGCCCCCCGTCCGCCACACCAGGGGCACCATCACCAGCGCGCCGAGCCCGCCGACGATGAAACCCCATTTGAATCCACCGACCATCGCGCAGATCAGTGCCGTGATCACCACGACGAAACCGATCACGGTCTCTTCCCAGCGCAGGCCGAAAAGGCCCGCGCTGCGTGGTTTCTGCCACAGCCCGTACGAGCGGCGCTCGTAGGTGTCGGTCGCCGAGGTCGTCATCGCGGAATCGTGCTCCTGCCGAGGTCGGGTGAACGATTCGCCCAGCGGTCACCGGCGACGTCGCCCATCGATTGGTCCGCGCGGCCGGTGGTGTTGGCCGCGGTCCGCGCGGCCGCCACATTGCGGGCCGCACCCGCGGGCACCGAGCCCGAACTGGTCGTCGCCGGTGCGGGAGCACCCCCGCGCGGTGGTGGCGTAGGCCGCGGTGCGCCACCACCACCGCCTCCGCCGCCACCCGGTCCACCTGGTCGTGAACCCGCGCCGCCACTCCCGAAGTAACCCGCAGAGCCTGGTGCCGCCGCGGGCCGGGAGGCGACGGCCTTGGTACCGATCGCACCCAGCGCCATCGCGCCGACCGCCGCACCACCGGCCACCATCAGACCCGAACCACCGGTGCCGACCGTGGCGACGGCGGGCGCGACCAGGCGCATCAACGCGGGCAGCACGAACGCCACGCTGCACAGCAGCACCAGCGCCACCAGCATCCGCTGTGCGTCCTCGCCGCTGGGCAGCCCGCCCGACTCCGTGGTCTCGTCGACGTGGCCCGCGGTGGTGAACGCGATCATGTACACGATCGCGGCCACCGGTTTGAACAGCATGAACGCGATGATCCAGCCGACCAGTTTCTGGTACGACTGCTTGCCGGTCCCGGTCGCCGAGGCGGCCGCGGCCAGCGGCAGCACGCCCGCGGCGACCACCAGCAGACCCTGCCGAACGATGGCGAGCACGATCTGGGCGAGCGCGCCGAGCAGGCCGACGATGGCGATGATCAGCACCAAACCCGGCGAAAAGGCCTGCAACTTACTGGTTTTCACCATCAGCTCGGCCATGTTCTTGGCATTGCCGCCGGTGGCGTCTGCGATGATCCACTCGGAGAACTTGTCCGAGGCACGCGTGCCCGCGACGATCACCGCGCCCAGCATCCACGAACTGAACACCACCCTGGCGAACAGGCGGAACGATTCGGCGGCCTCGCTCACGGCCGCCCCGCGTCTGGCCTCGGCCAATCGCCCGCCGGTGATGATCACCGAGGCGATCAACAGCAATATCTGGATCTGATAGGTGTAGTCGTTGATCTTGGTGAACAGTGCCCCCGAGTCGCTCACCGCCTCGTTGGGCACCTTCATCCAGAAGGTCAACGCCAGGATCAGTGCCTCGCCGAGGCCCTTCATCAGCGAGTCGACCACCTTGCCGAAGGTCGAATCCCACGCCTTGTCCTTGACGGCGGTGGCCGCCTCGCCGGGGTGGGAGGCGGCATTGCCCGCCTTACACACCGCCGACGCCGCGTCGCCGAGTGAGACTCCGGGGATCGCGACACTGTCGAGGGTGTCGTGCAATTCGTTGCACGCCTCGTCGAAGCCGTAGGTCTGGCCGTAGGCCACCGTCGGCGTCGCGATCATCACGGTGAAGATCACCGCGAAAATAGTGACGATCCGCCTCAGCATAGTTGGCACCCCTCGATGGTCCGCGCGGAATCGATCCGGGCTGTGCTGTACCTCGATCACCATGTCGTCCACCCCGCCAGCGATTCCACGTACTCGGTCTGGGTATTTGCTGTCGTCGACGGTTTGAGCCGCCAGTCACCGGCGTCCCACACCACGATCATCCGCATGGCGGCGTATAACTGCTTGCCGTCGATCACCGGACCGCGCGAGGCCAGGCGCACGATCGCCAGATCCTCGGCGAAGTCGTCGATCTTGAACGCGTCGGAAGCCACGAAGTACCTGGTCACCTTCTCCGGCTGCTGTTTCGGCAACCGCTCGCCCGAGAGCGCGGAGTCGTAGGCGGCCAATTGTGCTGTGCTGACCCGTAATTGCGTCACGTACAGGTCGCGGTCGGCCGGGCGCGCGTTGAGCCGGTAGGTGATCTGCGCGGCGGCCAGCGCGGCGCCCTGCGGTGTACGCGCGTAGCCGACGGCGAGTCCGTCTTCGATCCGCGACGGCCCGTCGGAGGTGGAGAACGGCACCGACGCGCCGTAGACACGCTGCCAGCCATGCGGTTTCGTGGTGCCCTCCGGCGCGCCGGTCAGCCAATCCGGGTCCGCGGCGGTACGTTGCGTACCCGGTTGCTGGGCCAAGGGCTGGCCCGCCGGGTTGTTCGGAATGTCCACCCGCCTGCCGAGCAGGTCGACCTCGGGCTCGGCGAATCCCGTCCCGCCCGCGGCCTGGGCGGGCGGTGGCGCGAAATCGGCCTCGCCGTCGCCGTCGCGAGTGAAGTACACGACGGCGCCGACGACCATGATCAGGGCGAGCAGGGCACCGGAGGCGATCATGCCGAAGGACGCGCGGTCGCGCGTGCCCGGCTCCTTCTCGCTCACTGCGGTGCCTCCAATGTCACGATGTCTTGCGGTAATTCGTCGATCGGGTCGATCGGTCGGTCGACCGAGCGTGGATCGGGTAACTGCAGTCGCCAGTCTCCGCCGTACCAGCTGACCGTGGTGTGGTTCACCGCCCGTGACCGGTCGGAGTATTCGGTATAGACGTCGACTGTCGTTCGCTCGTCACGATATTCGGTAATTTTGTAACCCAACAATTTCGGCGCGTACTCCGCCGTGGCGGGTCCGGTGATCGACAGCTGCACTCGGTTGATCGCCCACTCGTCACGCGCCGGTCCCGGGACGAGTTCGGCGTTCACCACCTGGGCCCACTGACTGTCCGGTGCCACCGACAGCCGGATGGTGTGGGTCAGTGCCGCCAGCCCGGCCCCGCGCGGGGAATGCTCGAAGCCCGTGGCGGCGCCCTGGCCCACCGTTTTCGGGCCCTGGTCGGTGTGCGGCATGGGGATGCCCTGATAGTCCTGCCAGCCGATCCCCGTCGGTGCGGCTGTCAGGTCCGGGCCGGTATCGCCACCGCCACCGCAGCCGACGGCTGCCGCGAGCAAGGCGATACCGACCGCGACCGGTCGTGTCACTGTGGAATTCATGCCGGCAGGAAGGCCAGCGCGATCGCGGACGCGGTACTGGCGACCGAGGCGCCGATCAGGCTCATCAGGACACCGTGTGAGGCATCGTTGACCGCCAGGTCGCTGCGGAACGCGATCCACAATCGACCCGCCGACAGGATCATCCAGGCCAGGCACGACAGCAGGACGAACCAGAGCAGCCAGTTGAGCAACTGCATCATCGGCGCCAACACGTCGGCCGGGATCTGCTTGTAGGCGAGCACGGTGACCACTAACCGATGACCGCACTCATGATCGTGCCGGCGCTGGTCGCGACGACGCCACCGATCATGGCGCCCGCCACCATCTTCGGCGACTCGAGCCCACCACCGGTCCAGCGCTCCCACGCGAACTTGCCGCCCGCGTAGGTGATGCCGCAGATGCCCGACAGCAGTACGAACCAGGTGAGGTAGCGCACCAGCTGCAGGATCTTCTCCGAGCCGGGGGGAGCTTCCGGAGTCGGATTACCGACCTGGGCCAGCACGGTGCCGTACGTGTCCTGCACGGCGAGGAGGATCATGCTCATCGGGTGCCTTTCTCCCACTGTAAAGGTGTTGTGCCACAAACACTTCGACGACGACACACGTTTGTACACCACCGACCGGCAACCCGCCCGGCGTTCATGATCGACCCTCGCCCGACGCGGCCGCGCCGAGACTCGTGCGGATCGCGGCGACCACATCGGTACCGAGGTCACCGATTTCGACCGGCACGTCGTCGAGCGGATCGGGGCGGCGCTTCTTGACCGCCACCTCGTCGCCCGGCGACCACACCGGAAGCGCGTCGGACTCCACCAGAGTCCATTCCTCGAACCACGGCACCTGCCAGACGTGCCCGGCCAGCGAGCCGACCACCTCCCGGTAGCGCCGGATCTCCGGTGCCATCCGGCCCGGGCGCGCGGCGACCGTGATCATGCCGAGAACCAGTGCCGGGCCTGCGAGCCCGGCGTGGTGCTGGCGCAGCAGATCGTGCGCGCGGGTGAGTCCGGAGATGGTTTCCCTGGCGACCAGGACGACGTAGGGAGACTCGCGGTCGAAGACACCGGGCCAGCGCCCGCGCGCGTCGGCGGCCGGGGCGAGCACATGCGACAGCGTGGTCGCGCCCGCGCCACCGTGCACCCCGAGCAACCACAGCAGCGGCGCCCGGCCGACCCCGGGCACCGGACGCTCCCAGATCTTGGCGCGCAGCGATTCTGGCGGCGCGACTACACCGGCGGGGGCGTCCGGTTCACGACGACGACGAAGATTCATGGCTGCCGTCATGATGCCACCCCGGCGAGCAAGCTCGCATACGCCGAACGCGTCACCTCGGCGAGCTCGGCGTGGCGAACGAGTTCCCCGCGCGCGAGATGCGGGTCGTAGGGAATCTCGACAACCTCGCGCACCCAGCCGGACAGGTGCTCGCGCAAATGCTCCGCTACGCGCGAGTCGTCGTGCGAGTACTGGTGCGAGACAACGATGGTGGTGTCGGCGACCACCCCTGCGCCGTCGTCGCCGTAGTGGTCGTCGAGCCATTCCAGGGTCACGCGTAGCCGGTTGGCGGCGTCGACGCGGGCCGGAATGGCGAGTACCAGTGCGATATCGGCGTCGTCGAGCAGTGGCCGCAGTTGCCGTCCGGCAATCGGGTTGCCGCCGTCGTATACCGCGGTGTACCCACCGGTGTCCAGCGCTCGCGCGACAGTGAGAAATGTCGCGCGGCGGCGCAGCGGGGTCGCATCGCGCCAGAGCAGGCCGAAACCGGAGGTGGAGCGGGAAAGACAGTCCTCGAGCGGCGCCGGTTCGTCGTCGCCGCGGCCGTATACCCAGGACTGCAGGTTCACCGGGTGCAGGTGCTTGTCAGCGCCGCGCAAGGCGATATCGCTGCCCGCCGCGGTCGCGTCGACCGCCACTGTCGTCGCACCCGCGGTGACCAACTCCGCGGCAAGCCCGAGCGCGGTCGTTGTCGTGCCCGCGCCGCCGCAGCCGCCGACCACCAGGATCGGCCTGCGGGTACCGTCGCGGCGCTCACCGTTGCGGCGCCGCAGCCGCACCACCGGAGCCGGATCACGCGCCAGGTCATCGGACGGGTCCCCCTCGGGGGCCTCGTCGAGCCAACGGCTCCAGTCGTCTGTCATCGCCTCTCCTTACCCTGCCGCGATGCCCGTGATGAGCGTGCGATCGCCGACCAGCGCTGTCCGCACCGATTGCTTGGTGTAGGTGGCCGGTGCGCCCGCGGGCCGGAACTCGGTGACCTCCACCGTGAACCGGTCGGCCGCGACAGCGGTGATCCGCACGCAGTGGGTGGTCCCCACCGGGATGGTGTCGATACCGCGCTGGATCACGGCGGCCGGCGAGACGTCGGCGTCGGGGGTGACCACCGCTCTGGCCTGCTCCCCCGATCGGGTCACGTAGTAGGCGTACTGGAAGGCGAGCACGGCGTCGGGACCGGAATCGGTGCCGCCCGCTTCGGCGCTGCGCAGCACGATCTCGGTGCGTTCGGTCGGGCACGAGCCCGCGGTGTCGGCGGTCAGGTTGCCCGCGGTGAAGTGCAGTGGCGGAGCGGCACTGCGGGCGGTGTCGCCGTCGCCGCGTCCGAAGAGCAGGAAGAACACACCGGTCGCGGCGAGGACGAGCACGAGGACCGAGACCGCGAGGACCACCCAGGTGCGCTGCCGTTTCCGGTTCGCGCGCAGGGCGCCGGAGGGTTCGAGCACCCGGGCGTCGTCGTATTCGTCGACGGCGGCGTCGGGCCAGGGGAACTGGACGAGTTCGGCGTCGTAGTCGTCGTCGGGGCCGGGTGCCGGGCTGGCGACCCAGTCCGACCAGCCGCCGGTGAAGTCGCTGCGCCGTCCGGCCAGTTGCGCGGGGGGTGGTGGTACCGGTTCGGGTTCGACCGGGTAGGGCCGCTTGTCGTACTCGGCCGCGGCGATGTCGACGGATTCAGCTGTCGCGTCATCGAACTCGGCGACCCGGTGGACCTGATCGGCCTTCGCGCTCGGCAGGTGCTGAGTGTACGGGTCGCCGACAACTGTCGCCTGTTGCACCGCGTCCCGGCTGTGCGGGTCGCCGGTGGCGTTCGGCTGATCGTCGAGGGCGAGGCTGAACGGTTCCGGCTGACGCTCCCCCACCGTGGCCCGCTCCGGTGTCGGCTCGGCGGTCGGGGCAGACTCCGAACCCGTCGGATATCGGTCGATGCTGTCGTCGTCGCCTGCCACCGGTTCGGTGGTGTCCGGGCGCGCGGGGGCGCCGGCATCGGTCTCGGGCTCCAGCGCCGAGTACCAGCGCGACAATTCGTTGTACGACTTCAACATTCCCCCCTTTCCACGGCGCCGGGCACAGTTCGCATCGAAGACCTCTCGGTGATCAGTTCACAGAGAACGGACGGTTGATGGGTGCGGTGGTTACGGGTGTCGCGGCAGGCGGAGTCGTCGCGCCGCCGGATGAGGCGCCATCGGCTCCTGTCCCGAATGGAAATTGTCCCCCACCGGAGGGTTTGGGTGTCGTAGACGCGCCGGTCGGGCTCGGGAAAATTCCCATACCACGCGAGTCGGACCCGCCGAGCGGTACCGCTCCCTTCCCGGAAACGCCTGCCGCATCACGGGCGAGAGCGGCGAACCACTCGCCGACATACTGCGTCGGTGTCGCGCCGTTCGCACCGACGCCCATGCGCGAGTACGCGTCATGGCGTTGCAGCGTGTCCCAGTAGCGCACCCAGGTGGTGACATCGAGGAGCTCGGCGTTGTCGGTCACGTTCTGCTGAACCGCCGCGAACGCCTCGTTGACCAGCCGCACCCCGGTGGTCGGCGGCACGAGTTGTGGGACCGCGCCTGCCAGTTTCGTCCCGAGCAGGGTCAGCCCGGCCAGTGGATTCGACAATGTGGCCGTGGCCAATTCGCTGATGCTCGCCGGGCTGATCACCGACTTCACCACGGTGGCGACGGCGTTGAGACCGATCATGCCCACCTTCAGCAGCGCGTGATAGGCGGCGTTCACATCGAGTTCGCTGCTCGGGTCCGAGGCATCGGACAGTCGCTGCGAGATCGACTTCTTCGGCGCGACCGACACATCGCCCAGGGTGGCGCCGGAGATGTCCTCCTCGACCACCGCGGTGGCGGTTTTGATGGAGGTGAACGCCAGCGCCTGCGCGATCGAGGTCAACGAGCCGATCGGGTCGCCGCCGGAGAGTTTCGACTGGCTCATGAGGTTGGTGACCGCCCGCACGATCGGCGCGCCCTGCGGTGCGTCGCACGCGAGATCGCCTGTGGCACAAAAGCTCGCGACGCGACCGGTGAGCTTTCCGAAGTCGTCGGCCTGGTCACTTTCCGGTCCGAGTCCACCACCGGAGGCGACCCCTTGGCGCACCGCACCGAGGTTCGCCACGGCGTCACCGGATGTTCCCGGTGCCGCCAGCGGGGCCGTCCGGTCGGGCGCGCCGGGGAACAGTGGCGCGTTCTCGGCGCGAGTCGGGTCGGCGAACAACGCGACCGCGGCGACCTTGTCCGCGGACAATGCCCCGGTGCCCGCGCCGACTTCCTGGGCGAACAACGAGGCGACGTGGGCGCCTTGGGAATATCCGACGACCGCGATCCGGGTGTCCGGGCAACGCCGCGTCACCTGCGTCGCCATCGAGCGCAGTCGCTCCAAGCCGCCGGCGACCGATTCCGTGTACGGCACCGCACCGCCCTGTACCGCACCGCCGAAACCCGCCTCGTAGGGCACGTACGCCCGATCGACGAGTCCCGCGTCGGCCGCCCCGGCCAGCATCGGACGGAACACCGTCGACAGCATCCCGGTGTCGGTGCTCGGCGCCGCGTCGGGCGACGACTCGCCCGTGCCCTGAATCCCCAAGGCGTACAACGCAGGACACGCGGCGAGAGGTACCTGTGTCGACGGCGTGGTGGGTGTACCCTCTTCCGCACCGGCCACCCCCGCCGTAACCGACAGCGAAGCAACGGTGAACGCGATGAGCGTCCCCGTCAGTCGTGTCGTGCACCGAGCAAAATCGATCCGCATCACAGTCCGTTTCCGCTGACCAGTGGAGCGTTGAAACGCACTAAACCGTAACAGATTCCGGGTAACCCAACCCCTGCCCTAATCGGCCCTTCCGCTGCCCCCAGCAAACCCGATGCGGACAGCAACCTTTCGGCGATCACCTGGATGGACAGCGGCCCGGGCACCCTCGTGCGGAGAGTGCCCGGGCCGTAGTCGGGGTCAGGCGGCGGAGGTCACCCGATAGACGTCGTACACGCCTTCGACATTGCGCACCACGTTGAGGAGGTGGCCCAGGTGCTTGGGGTCGCCCATCTCGAAGGTGAACTTGCTGATCGCGACGCGGTCGCCGTGGGTGGCCACCGAAGCCGACAGGATATTGACCTTCTCGTCGGCCAGCACCTTGGTCACATCCGAAAGCAATCGGGTGCGATCGAGTGCCTCGATCTGGATGGCGACCAGGAACACCGACGAGGGCGATGGCGCCCATTCGACCTCGATGATCCGCTCCGACTGTTCCTGCAACGAATCGGCGTTGGTGCAGTCGGTCCGGTGCACACTCACCGAGCCACCGCGGGTCACGAAGCCCATGATCTCGTCGCCCGGCACCGGAGTGCAGCACTTGGCCAGCTTCGCGACCGTTCCCGGCGCACCGGGGATGAGCACACCGGCATCACCGGTGACCCGCTGCCGGGCGGGCGTGGTCGACGGTGTCGACCGCTCGGCCAGCTCGTTCTCGACATCGCCGATGCCGCCGAGCTGGGCCATCAGCCGCTGCACCACATGGTGCGCCGACACCTGATGCTCGCCGACGGCGGTGTAGAGCGTGGAGATGTCGCTGTAGTGCAGTTCGTGCGCGACCGCGGTCATCGCCTCGACGCTCATCAACCGTTGCAGCGGCAGTCCGACGCGGCGCACCTCCTTGGAGATCTGCTCCTTGCCGCTTTCGAGAGCTTCCTCGCGCCGTTCCTTGGCAAACCACTGGCGAATCTTGGCTTTCGCGCGCGGTGAGACCACGAACTTCTGCCAGTCGCGGCTTGGCCCGGCGTTCTGCGCCTTGGAGGTGAACACCTCGACGACTTCGCCGTTCTCCAGCTGCCGTTCCAGCGCCACGAGCCGCCCGTTCACCCGCGCGCCGATGCACTTGTGCCCGACCTCGGTGTGCACGGCGTAGGCGAAGTCGACCGGGGTCGATTTCTGCGGCAGCGTGATCACGTCGCCCTTGGGCGTGAACACGAAGATCTCCGGCGACTTCAGGTCGAAGCGCAGCGATTCCAGGAACTCCGCGGGGTCGGCGGCCTCGCGCTGCCAGTCGAGCAGCTGACGCATCCACGCCATGTCGTCGACTTCGGCGGCGTCACCGGAGTGCTTGCCCTTGGTCTCCTTGTACCGCCAGTGCGCGGCGATGCCGAACTCGGCGGTCCGGTGCATGTCCTGGGTGCGGATCTGCACTTCCAGTGGCTTGCCGTCGGGGCCGACCACGGTGGTGTGCAGCGACTGGTAGACGCCGTAGCGCGGCTGCGCGATGTAGTCCTTGAACCGGCCCGCCATGGGCTGCCACAGCGAGTGCACGACACCGACGGCGGCATAGCAGTCGCGGACTTCCTCGCACAGAATGCGCATGCCGACCAGGTCATGGATGTCGTCGAAGTCTTTGCCCTTGACGATCATCTTCTGATAGATCGACCAGTAGTGCTTGGGCCTGCCTTCGACGATCGCGTTGATCCGCGACGCGGCCAGCGTGTTGGTGATCTCGGCGCGGACCTTCGCCAGGTAAGTGTCGCGCGAGGGTGCGCGGTCGGCGACCAGTCGCACGATCTCGTCGTATTTCTTGGGGTGCAGGATCGCGAAGGCGAGGTCCTCGAGCTCCCATTTGACGGTGGCCATGCCGAGGCGATGCGCCAGCGGCGCGATCACCTCCAGGGTTTCCTTGGCCTTCTTGGCCTGCTTCTCCGGCGGCAGGAAGCGCATGGTGCGCATGTTGTGCAACCGGTCGGCGACCTTGATCACCAGCACGCGGGGGTCGCGCGCCATGGCGATGATCATCTTGCGGATGGTCTCGGCTTCGGCGGCCGAGCCCAGGTTGACCTTGTCGAGTTTGGTGACGCCGTCGACGAGGTGGGCCACTTCCTGGCCGAACTCTTCCTTGAGCTGCTCGAGCGAGTAGCCGGTGTCCTCGACGGTGTCGTGCAGCAGGGCCGCGACCAGGGTGGTCGTGTCCATGCCGAGTTCGGCGAGGATGTTGGCGACCGCGAGGGGATGGGTGATGTACGGGTCGCCGGACTTACGGAACTGCTTGGCGTGGCGTTCATCGGCGACGTCGAAGGCGCGCTGGAGCAAGCCGAGGTTGGCCTTCGGATACAGCTCGCGGTGGACGGTGGCCAGCGGTTCGAGGACCGGCTTGACCGCCGCGATCCCACGTTGACCGGTCATCCGCCGAGCCAGCCGCGCACGGACCCGCCGCGAAGCGGAGCTGGGCACCGAGGCTGTCGGGGACTGCTTGGCGGGTTCGGGGGTTTTCGCCGGGGCACCTTCGCTTGGCGCGGCTCCGGTGGATTCCTGCCCAACCTTCGCCTCGCCGAGTTGTCGAGTCATGCCACCACCTCTCACGCTGCATTCGGACCTGTCGGCCGAGTGCTGCAACCGCCCGGGGCCTCAACTTTAGTCCCCGTACCGACCTGGTGTTCGAGTCACCAGGGTCACAGGCCTGCGGCTAATCCGCTTCTCCGCGGTTTCTGCCGGTTGTTCACGGGCAGCGTAGTGACTTTCCCGGCCTGCGGATAGGTGTTGGAGGAGTGCGTGTGGGGGAACCTGTCAGCGCTCGTCGCCTGGGATCGGGCGGGTGCGGAGGGTGTGGCCGTCGAGACGGCCGGGCGGGACGGCTAGGAGGTCGAGGACGGTGGGCGTGAGGTCTACCAGTGTGGGCGCTGGTCATGGTGCCCGGGGTGAAGTCGGGCCCACGGGCGATGACGAAGTTGGCGGTTTCGGCGGGGGTCTGGCCGCCGTGGCCGCCGGTCGGGAGGTGGCCGTGATCGGTGGTGACCAGGACGGTCCACTGTTCTCGCGGATGGGTGTGCGCGCGCCGGTCGACCGCCGCGACGATCTGGCCGACCAGCACGTCCACCCGGCGGATCGCGGCCAGGTACGCGCGCGACGCTCCGCCGTGCTGATGGCCTGCCAGGTCGATCTGGTCGAGGTGGGTGAAGACCAGATCGGGTCCGGAACGCTCGATCGATGACACCACTTCGGTCGCGGTAGCGGCGTCGGTGTCCGACTCGTCGGGATCGTCGGCGACCGGCGCGGTGGTGAGGGCGACGTCGGCGCGCCGGTCACCGGTGGCCGCGATCGTCGCGATCTGGTGCCAGGTGCCGATGGACATCGTCTGCCGGGCGGGGTCGGCCCGTTCGATCCGGGTGAACACACTCGGGTGCGCCAGGAACGGGCGCGCGCCGAATTCGTTGTCGGTGATCCCGTGCTCGGTGTCCCACACTCCGGTCAGCGCGCTCGCCCACGACGGCCCGGAAATCGTGATGTGCCCCGCGATGTTCCCCTGCGAAAGCAGCCCCTGCGCGGCGAGGTGCCGCAACCGCGGCGCCTGCGCCGAGTCGGCCTTGTCGAACATCAACCCATCGATCCCGATGACGACAACCTTGTTCACCACCGCGCCGACCCCGCGTCGCGGAGCCCCGAACGCGGCTGCCGCGTCAACCGTCGCCCCCACATCGTCGAACGCCGCCACCGAGCCCGCCGCCGACCCGACCAGCGGAATCGTCACCAACGCGGTCACCAGCGCAACCAGCACTTTCGCCGGAGCCGACATCTCGCGCATACCCCTCACAATGAGGGACCACGTTCGCTTCGGCGAGCCCGCCACCACGCCATTCATCGACGTTTCACCAGGTTCGCATCGCCCGTACGCCCCGCTGAACAACCCACGAACCGCACGTTTCGTCCAGCCTCCCGCCAGGATTTCGTCCGTGGATTCCACGAGCCCGCCAGCACTGTTGTCCGCGAATTCCGTTGACAGCAGGGTTGCCGTTGTGGCCCTCTTGGCAGGTGGGGAACCCAGCGCCCGTCCGCATCGCCGCCACCGCCGACTTGCATATGCGTCCGGCCGTCGTAGGCAAGTTCCGTTCCGACTTCCGCCGTTTGGGCACGCACGCCGAAATGCTGCTGCTAGCAGGTGATCTCACCGACGGCGGCACCGAGTACGAGGCCGAACTACTCTGCGACGAACTCCTCGACATCGCCGTGCGGGTCATCGCGGTTCTCGGCAATCATGATCACGACGGCGGCTGCACCGATCTCATCACCGACATGCTCACCGACATCGGAGTCCAAGTGCTGGACGGTGATTCGACGATCCGCACCCTTCGCGGCCACCGCATCGGCATCGCCGGCGTCATGGGCGGGTCCGGCGGCTTCCCCACGCACCCCGGCGACCCGGAGCACGGCACCGACGAACACCGCGCCCTCATGCGCCGCGGCACCGTCGATGCGCACCGCCTCCACCACGCCCTCACCGCCCTCGACACCCCCACCCGCATCGCACTCACCCACTTCTCCCCCACCACCGAAACCCTCACCGGTGAGGCCCCGTCGATCTACCCCGGCCTGGGCTGCGAAGCACTGGGCCAGGCCATCGACACGGCCGCCGCCACCCTGGCCCTGCACGGCCACGCCCACTCCGGCACCGAATACGGCCACACCACCGGAAACGTCCCTGTTCGCAACGTTTCCTACCCGGTCCTCCGCCGCACCTACGCCCTCTACGATCTCGACACGACAGCGTTCGGTCTCTGAGCACGGCAAGCGAAAGGCCCAGCGGCACAGGCGAACACTGACATCGCCGTGGATTCGAGCACCCTTCGCGGCGATGGCCCGCGCCCCGCGGTGCGCTCGACTCGCCGAGCGAAAGCACGCTGTCACCGGCGCGGGTCAGCGCGCGGAGCTGCCCTCGTCGACGTCGAACGCCCACACCACCGCAGGCCGCCCGGTGGCCTTCACCCGGCGACGTTCACCGGTCCGGCCCAGCCCCGGAATCGCGGCGAGCGTCCGGTTGAGGTTGGCCGGGTCGGGACGGGCGCCGTGCAGGGAGGTACTGAGATCGACCGCGCGGGTAGCGGGAAACTCGTCGCCCGCCAGCGCTCGGGTGAGCGTCGCGTCCTTCCAGAGGAGTCCGGCCAGCAAGCCACGGCTGGTGTCGACGATGCGATTGTGGTCGAACGCCAGCGGCGGGACCTCGTCGAAACCCACCCACTCGGCAGGCCCGTCGTGTTCGGCGACCACCGCCCACATGGCGATGGCCAGCGTCGGGCCGCGCGGGTCGCGATGGGGCTCGTCGAACGTGACGAGCTGGCCGACGGCACAGATCGCCTCGGCCGGCACACCGAGTTTGGTGTGTACGGCGCGCCGGGCGGCGTCGACGAGGCGTTCGCCGCGGCCCAGCAGCACGCCGGGTAGCGCGAGTTCGCCGGTGAACGGCTCGAACTCGCGGGGGACGATGCCGAGGCGAACGCCGCTGTCGGCGTCCCAGCACCGCAATGTCACCACGTCGATCGACACAACGGATTGCTCCACGTCACCCCATCCTGCCTCGAGCGGCCCCGCTCCGGGCGCATTGCGTTGTCACCGGCCGATACCGCGGTCACGGTACGGATGCCCCGATTCTTCCCTGCCCACCGACATCACCGACCCGCCACCTCCGGTCGGCACGGAGCGGCGCCGCCGACCTGCTGGACTGATCGCGGGGCACTACTCGACGAGCCCCCCGGGGGTGAGCTCGAGCCTGCGGGTGACCCCGATGTCGTCGAGGAAGCGGTCGTCGTGGCTCACCACGATCAACGCGCCCTCGAAACTCGCCAGTGCCTGAGTGAGGTGGGCGAGGCTGGGGAGGTCGAGGTTGTTGGTCGGTTCGTCGAGCATCAGCAGTTTCGGAGCAGGCTCGGCGAGCAGCAGTGTCGCCAGGGCCGCACGCAATCGCTCGCCGCCCGACAGCGCGGCGGCGGCGATGTCGGCGTCGGCACCGCGGAACAGGAAGCGTGCGAGCTGACCGCGGATCTGTTCCGGTGTCGCGTGCGGCGCGGCGGCGGCGACGTTCTCGAACACCGTTCGCGTTTCGTCGAAGACGTCGAGACGCTGCGGCAGCAACCGCCAGGCCACCTTCGGCCCCTCGGCGACGATCCGGCGCAGCAGGGTGGTTTTGCCCGCTCCGTTCCGCCCGGTCAACGCGATCCGCTCCGGTCCGCTCACGCGCAGGTCGACCACCGGCCCGTTGGCCAGTTCGACCTGCTCCAGGTCGAGCACGTCCTGACCCGGATACAGCCGGGTACCGGGGAGCTCGATGCGGATCTCCCGGTCCGCGCGCACCGATTCCTCGGCGTGGTCGAGGGTTTCGCGGGCAGAGTCGAGTTTGTCGATGTGGGAGTTGCGCAGTTTGCCCGCCGACACCTCGGCGGCGTTCTTGCGCAGTCCCGCAACGATTTTCGGCACCCGCTTGTTGTCCTGCATCTTCTGCGCGAAACGGGCCCGCCGGTCCAGTTTCGTTCGCGCGTCGACGAGTTCGCGCGCCTGCTTGCGCACATCGCTGCGCGCGTCGCGCACGGCAGCGCGCGCCGCCTCTTGCTCGGCCTCGATGATCCGCTCGTAATCACTGAAACCACCGCCGAAGGACCGGATTTCACCCGCACGCAGTTCGGCGATGCCGTCCATCCGGTCGAGTAGTTCACGATCGTGGCTGACCACGATCACGGTGCCGGCGAACTGCCGGATCACCTCGTAGAGCCGCCCGCGGGCGACCGCGTCGAGGTTGTTGGTCGGTTCGTCGAGCAGCAGCACGTCGGGTTCGCGCAATAGTTCGGCGACCAGTCCGAGCAGCACGGTTTCGCCGCCGGAGAGGGTATCGAGGGTGCGGTCCAGGTCGTCGACCGACTTGGCGACATAGTCGAGCCCGAGCCTGCCGAGCAGTGCGACGGCCTCGTCCTCGACCTGCCAGGCCATGCCGACGGTGTCGAAGTCTGCGGGCTCGCCGATACCGCTTTCGATCCGGTGCAGTGCCTCGCGCACCTCGGCGATGCCGAGCACGGCGTCGACCCGCTGACCGGTGCGCATGCCCAGGTCCTGACGCAGGTACCCGAGACTGCCCGGCACGGAGATCGACCCGCGCACCGGCTTCAGCTCACCGGCCAAAAGCCGCAGCAACGTGGACTTTCCGGCGCCGTTGCTGCCGACCAGGCCGACCTGCCCGGGTCCGACGACAGCATCGAGCCCATCGAAGACCGGGGTGCCATCCGGCCAGTGAAAGGTGAGATCGGAAAGAGAAAGAGAGGTCATGCGGATCCCCTGGAGGTGCGACGGATACACGGTGCGCAGAATGCGGACCGCCCGAGAGCGCTACCTCAAGAAATCAACGCGTGACTCTGATCGCCGGGAACAAGACCCTTCATTGATAACACCCCCGGTACCCGGCGCGCCACCCCTTTTCCTCGACCTGTGAGCCCGCTCATGACGCGGCTAGTCTGGAATTCGGGGCGAGCACGCGAGCACAGCCCCACTGGCCGAGGAGTGCGATGTCGGAGACGATTGCGGTGCGGACAGCCGGTCAGAGCGACGTCGAGGCGGCGGCGCGGACGCTGGCCGAGGCCTTCCAGCACGACCCGGTGATGAGCTGGGTCCTGCCCGATCCGCACCGGCGAGCGGTCGGGCTGCGTCGATTCTTCGCCACCATGGCGCGCCACATCTTCGTCCCCGGCGGTGCGTCCGACCTGGCGTTACGCCCGGACGGCACGGTGGGCGGCGCCGCCCTGTGGACCTCGCCGCACCGGGCCGAGACGTCGACGATCACCGAACTTCGCACGTTGCCCGGCATCTGGCGTGCCCTCGGCCGCCGCACCATGGCGGGCAACCAGGTCGGCACCCTGCTGAAAAAGAACCACCCCACAGAACCGCACTGGTACCTGGGAATGATCGGCACCACCCCTGATGCCAGAGGCCGTGGCTTCGGCCACGCCCTGCTGCACTCCCGGCTCGAGCGCGTAGACGCGGACGGCGCGCTCGCCTATCTCGAATCCAGCAACCCGGTCAACGTTCCGTACTACGAACGCTTCGGCTTCACGGTGACGGGCGAACTCCACGTCCCGGGCGGCCCGCCGATCTGGCCGATGCTGCGCGCGGCGCGCTGAGGACGGATCAGAGCTTGACGATCGAGGTCACCGGGTAGTCACCCTGGTGCTCGCGCCCCTTCAGGAACTCGAGTTCCATCACCACGGCGGCGGCGACCACCTCGGCGCCGACCTCCTTGAACAGGGCGGCCGCGGCGGCGAGGGTGCCGCCGGTGGCGAGGACGTCGTCGAGCAGCAGGATCCGCTTGCCCTCGAGGTCGACGCCATCGGCGGGGATTTCCAGTGCGGCGGAACCGTATTCGAGCTTGTACTCACGTGAGACGACCGGCGGTGGGAGCTTGCCGCCCTTGCGGATGGCGAGCACGCCGGTGCCGAGGGTCGCCGCGACGCCCGCGCCGAGCAGGAAGCCACGCGCGTCGACACCGGCCACGAGGTCGGCGTCGGGGGCGATGGCGGCGAAGCAGTCGATGACAGCGCGGAAGCCGGCGGCGTCAGCGAAGACCGGGGTGAGATCGGCGAAACGCACACCCGGCGTGGGGAAGTCGTCGTGCCAGCGGGTCAGCCGAGTGACCGCCTCGGCCGCCTCCGCGGTCCGCTCACTGGCCCGATCGTCGGACTCGACCACCGCGTGCTTGCTCATCAACCCTCGCCTCTCACGTCCACTCATCGCTGCAACACCCAGCGATCCATATTCCACCCGGTACCAGCCTGCGTCGGCCCGGCGATCCCGTTCTGCATGCCGTTGCCGAAGGCGATGGTGCGCGGCGTCGCGAACAACGGAATGCTCGGTAGCTGCGCCCACAGCAGGTTCTCGGCCTCGGTCAGCAGGTTCAGCGTCGCGGTCGAGTTGGCCTCGCCCGCAAGCTGATCGGTGATCGCATCGTAGCGACCGTTAGCGAAGCCACCGAAATCGAGGCCGCTACCTGCCCGCAACGCGGCGAGCGCGACCACACCCGCGCTCGACCCCGCGGGCCCGGGCACCGCGCCGGTTCCGCCGAGTACCGCGTCGACCGCACCCTCGGGAAGCCGCAACGGCGTGAAATCGGGCGCACCCGCGTCGACCACGGTGATTCCCGCCCCGCGACAGGACTCGGCGATCATCGCCACAGTCTGCGCGCGACGCGCGTCCGGCCCCTGATAACCGATCCGCACCGTCGGCTGCGCCGTGCCGGAGGAGGCCAAAGTCGCGGTGGCCGCGGGGATATCGGCGCCGCGATACCGATCGGCGCCCCCGATCACCGCCGGGTAGTACAGCGAATCCTGCTGCACCACATGGGCATTCAGAACACCAGCACCGAGCCCCTGCTTCGGCGGCTCTCCTGCCTTACCGAGGGTGTCGAACAGCGCCTGCCGCGGCACACACTGCGCGAACGCCCGGCGCACCTCCACCCGCGCGAACACCCCGCCGGTAGCGAGCACGAGCTGTTCGGTGCTGCGACTCGCGACCGTCTGCTCGTCGAAACCATCGAGATTCAGGTCCGCGACCGAACCGGCACCGAGATCGACGACCCCGAGTGCGTTCTCCTTCGCCTTGGCGGCGAAGTCGGTGCCCTTGGGCCACACCACGATCCGCTTCGTCTCGGGCGGGTCACCCCACCACTTCTCATTGGCGACCAGCACCAAACCGTCCTTGGCACTGAAGGATTCGATCCGATACGGCCCCGATGACGGGAACTTCGTCAGGTCGAGCGCCCCGGCCCGCACGGTCCAGCCGGTGTTCCAGAAATCGGCGATCCGGCCGATCACCGCACCGTCGCCGGTCTGCAGGGCGTTCACCACATTCGGCACGCCGACCGCCTGCGCCACCACATGCGCGGGCATCACCTCGGCCGCGGTGAACAGCGTCCGCCACGGCAGGTAGTGCTTGCCCGGCCGGAACACCACGGTGGCGTCCTTGGATCCCGGCTGGCAGTCGATCCGCTCGATCTCGTCGTAGCCCGCGGTGCTCGCCGCGTCGAACAACGAGACGGGCCCGCGATCGCCGGGGCGGGTGAACTTGCCCGAGCGGGCCGACCAGGCCAGCACCAAGTCGTCGCAGGAGGTCTTCACCCCGTCGGAGTACACCCCGTCCGGGTTGAGCCGGTACTGCACCGTCTGCGTCTCGCCCGGCACCTCCTTGGCCGTGCCGAAGTCGGTGTCGGCCACCTGCTGGCCATCGGGTCCGGTGTAGAAGAAACCGGTCAGCACGCGGCCGAACACCGCGGTGGCACCGCTACTGGCGCCGAGCGTGCTCGCGCCGTTGTAGCTGGCGACCGCGGCGTCGACCGCGTACCCGATGGAGGGCACCTGGTTCTTCGCCGAGCAGCCGGCCACCACGGAGGTGGTCACGGCCGCCGTGGCGAGCCCGGTGATCAGTCGAATCGTGCTGCGTCGCATGATGAGACCCCCTGCTTGTCGGTCGTCAGTGCCTTCTCTTCTGACGCTTTCCGCTCGGACGCGAACCCGGCCGCGGCGCGCCGCCGTCGGTCGGTCGCGGACCACGGGCCGCCGACGCGCCCACCGGAACCCGGACGCCCGCGCCGACACCGGCACGCTTGTCCAGCACCTTCTTGGTGTGCGCGGCCACCGGACCCCAGCGTTCCTTGATCGAGACCAGCACCGGCACAGCGAGGAAGATCGAGGAGTAGGCGCCGACGATCATGCCGACCAGCTGCACCAGCGCGAGGTCCTTGAGCGTGCCGACACCGAGCAGCCACACCGCGATCACCAGCATGCCGATGATCGGCAGAATGCCGATGATCGTGGTGCTGATCGACCGCATCAGGGTCTGGTTGGCCGCCAGGTTGGCCTGTTCGGCGTAGGTGCGCTTGTTCAGGTGCAGCACACCGCGGGTGTTCTCCTCGACCTTGTCGAAGACCACCACGTTGTCGTAGAGCACGTAGCCCAGAATCGTGAGCAGACCGATCACCGCGGCCGGTGTCACCTCGAACCCGACCAGCGAGTAGATACCCGCCGTCACGAACAGGTTGAAGAACAGCGACACGATCGCCGCGATCGACATGTCTCGTTCGAAGCGGATGGCGATGTAGATCATCGTCAACAGCACGAACACCGCCAGCGCGATCAGCGCCTTCTGGGTGATCTGCCCGCCCCAGGTCTCGCTGATCTCGGCGATGCTGATGGCGTTGCGGCTCACCTCGCCCGCGGAGTCCTTGGGCTGGAACCGATCGAACAGCGCGGACTGGACCTGCTCGGTCTGGGTCAGGTCGAGGGTCTCCGAGCGCACCTGGATGGTGGCCGAGGCCCCGGAGCCGACCTTCTGCACCGAGACCGGCCCATGGCCCAGCGTCTCGGCGTAGACATCTTCCACCTGTTGGGTGCTGACGTTGTCAGCCGCGGGGATCTGGATGCGCGAGCCGCCCTCGAAGTCGATACCGAGGGTGAAGCCACGCACCGCGATGCTGAGCAGCGAGATCAGCAGCAGCACCGCCGACAGCGTGTAGAAGAACCTGCGCCTGCTGACGATCGGGAAGCCGCCGGTGCCGGTGTAGAGACGTTCGAAGAATCCGTGCTTCGGGCCCTGCGCGGGCTCGAACTTGTCCAGGTTCACCGATTCCTCGGTGGGGTTGTCGTTGCTCATCGTGACATCTCCTTCGACCTGGCCTGGCCGCGTTCCCTGGCGATCTGCTGAACCGAGCCGAGGCCGTTCACCGACGGCTTCGCCCAGAACGGCGAGCGGGCGGCGAGCATCAGCAGCGGTGCGGTGACCAGGTAGAGCACGATCACGTCGAGCACGGTGGTGACGCCGAGGGTGAAGGCGAAGCCCTTCACCTGACCGGCGGCGAGCAGATACAGCACGACCGAGGCGATCAAGCTGACCGTCTTACCGGAGAGGTTGGTGCGCTGGGCTCGTGCCCAACCGCGCGGCACCGCCGACCGGAAGCTGCGGCCTTCGCGCATCTCGTCCTTGATGCGTTCGAAGAACACCACGAACGAGTCCGCCGTCAGACCGATACCGATGATCAGACCGGCGATACCCGCGAGGTCGAGGGTGAAGCCGATCCACCGGCCGAGCAGCACGATGATGCCGTAGACGGCCACACCGGCCGCGATCAGCGAGAACCCGGCCAGCAGGCCGAGCATCCGGTACACGAGCAGGCAGTAGAGCAGCACCGCGATCAGGCCGATGGCACCGGCCAGCAGACCCGCCTTCAGCGAGGAAAGGCCGAGCGTCGCCGAGACCGTCTCCGCTTCCGAGGTCTGGAACGACAGCGGCAGCGAACCGTATTTCAGAGTGTTGGCCAGCTCGGACGCACTGTCGGCGGTGAAGCTACCCGAGATCGAGGTGCGACCACCCAGCTGCGGCCCCTGCTGCACCTGCGGCGCGCTGACGACCTGCGAGTCGAGCACGAAAGCGACCCGCTTGTTGACGTACTCACCGGTCAGGTCCGACCAGGCGTCGGCACCGGCGGACTTGAACTCGAGGTTCACCTCGTGCCGGGCCTGCTGCGAGTTCAGGCCGGAGGTCGCGTCGGCGATCTCCTGGCCGTCGATGCGGCTCGGGCCGAGCAGGAACACCTCGGTGCCGTCCTGCGAGCAGGTGACCAGCGGCAGGGCCGGATCGTCGTTTCCGGCCAGCGGGTCGGGCTTGGTGCAGTCCATGGCCGCCACAGCGACCTGCTGAACCTGCTGATCGGTGCTCTGGCGCAGCGCCTTGGCGTCGGCGATCTCCTTCGCCTGCTGCTGCTGGTGGGTGAGACCACCGGGCGTCGGGGTCGGCGTCGGCGGTGCCTGTGCGGGGAACACCCGCGACTGCGGCGCCGGGGTGGTCGGTGCCAGCGTCGCATCGCCGGGCAGCGTCGCATCGCCGGGCAGGGTCACCGCGCCGGGCACGGGCGGGGTCGCCTCGCCCGGCGCGGGCACCGGAGCGTCCGTGGCCGGGGGTGCGGTGCCTGGTGGCGCGGTACCGGTCGCGGGCGGTGCCGCCCCGCCTGCCTGCGGCTCGGTCGCGAACAGCACCGGGCGGATGTAGAGCTTGGCGGTGGTGGCCAGCGCGCGTGCCTGCTGGCTGTCCTCGCCGGGCACCGTGATGACCAGATTGTCACCGTCGATGACCACCTCGGAGCCGGAGACGCCGAGACCGTTGACACGGTTCTCGATGATCTCCTGCGCCTTCTTCAGGCTGTCCTGGCTCGGCTTGTTGCCGTCGGGGGTACGCGCGGTCAACGTGACGCGGGTACCGCCCTGCAGGTCGATGCCGAGCTTGGCCGACGGGGAATGGTCACCGGTGAAGAACACCAGCGCGTAGATCACGGCCAGCAGCGCGGCGTAGACGCCGAGCAGCCGGAACGGATGCGCCGATCCTTGGGAAGGTGGCACAGCAGGTCATCTCCTAGGCGGAAGTCGAGGCTGGATCGGTGGGCACAACGGTGCCCGGCCCGGAACGCTGGTACGCGCCCGGGCGGGAAAAAGGGACTGGTCAGTCCTTGGTCAGCCGGGTCTCGGTCTGCTCGACGGCTTCCTCGGCGGGGGCGTCGGTGACCTCGGGAGCCTCCTCGACCGTCTGCTCGTCGGCGCGCACCTCGCGGATCGCCTGGCGCAGCCAGGTGGTGACCACGTCCTCGGCGATCTCCAGATCGACGGTGTTCTCGTCGAGATCGACGACGGTGCCGTACAGACCGGAGGTGGTGACGACAGCGTCACCGACCTTCAGGGCCTCCTGCATCGTCGAGACCTTCTCGGCCTCACGCTTCTGTTTGCGGATACCGAAGAACATCGGCACGAGCAGGGCCAGGATCAGCAGCGGAAACAGGAAGTCCATCGTCGAAGTCAGTCCCTAGTCAGTGGTGGACGTGCAAGTACGCCTGACAGTCTGCCAGTTCCCCGCCGCGGCGACACACCGGACACCGACGCGCGTGTGAAAACGACCCGGCCGGTGGGTGCGCGAACCGGGGCCGAGGTGCTCAGGAGACGGGGCCGTAGGTGTAATCGTCGAGTGGGAAGCTGACAGCCTCGCGGTGCGCGGCGGCGGTGCTGGTCGGCCGCAGCAGCGCCGCTTCGCCGTGCTGGTTGAAGTAGTAGCTGCGCGCGGTGGCGCAGTCGCCGCCGTAGAACACCGAGGAACCCAGCTTGTCGGTCATCCGGTCGAGGAACTCCGCATTGGCCTCGTCGGTGACCTCGAAGGTCTGCTCGCCGCGGCGGAACAGTTCGGTGAACAATCTGCCCATGTGCTTCATCTGGGCTTCGATGGTGGTGAAGTACGACAGCCCGCTGTAGGAGTAGGGGCTGTTGAGGCTCAGGAAGTTCGGGAACTTGGGCACAGTGATGCCCTCATAGGCCTGAAAACGGTTGTCGCGCCAGAACTTTCCGAGGTTCACGCCGTCGCGGCCGACGATCTCGATGGCCGGGAAGTTCACGTCCCAGAGATTGAAACCGGTGGCGAGCAGCAGGGTGTCGATCTCGGTTTTGTGGCCGTCGGCGGTGACGATGCCGTCGGGTTCCACATGGTCGATCGAGTTCGTTTCCAGCCGTACGTGCGGCTGGTTGAACGTCTTGAAGTACTGATTGGAAAACGTCGGGCGCTTGCAGCCGAAGTCGTAGTGCGGGGTGAGCTGTTGCCTGGTCGCCGGATCACGCACCTGCGCGAACAGGTGCGCCTTGGCCAACGCGGCGGCCGCCCGGTTCAATGGTTTGGCCTGCTTGTAATGCAGCACGCCGACGACCATCAGCGCCTCCAGCATGCCGGTATTGACCAGCCGTGCCGCCTTCTGCGTGAGCGGAACTCTGTCGAACAGTTCCCGCACCACCCCGGGAATCGGGGCGTCGACCTTGGGCACCACCCAAATCGGGGTGCGCTGGAAGACGGTCAGTTCGCCGACCTTCTTCGCGACCTCGGGCACCAACTGCACCGCGGTGGCACCGGTGCCGATGATGGCAGCCTTGCGACCGGTCAGGTCGTAATCGGCGTCCCAGTCGGTGGTGTGGATGATCTTGCCCGCGAAGGACTCGATGCCGGGAAACGGCGGAGTGTAGGGCTGGGACAAGAACCCCGTCGCCGCGAGCAGATAGCGCGCGGTGAGCGTCTCACCGCCGGCGATCGTCACCACCCACTGCTGGTCTTCGGCATCCCAGCGCGCACCGTCGACGACGGTCCCGAACCGCATCCGCCTGCGCAGATCGTATTTGCCTGCCACGTGCTCGGCGTATTTCTTCAGCTCGGCGCCGGGTGCGAACAGCCGGGTCCAGCGCGGGTTCGGCTCGAAAGAATAGGAGTAGGTCACCGAGGCGATATCGACCGCCAGACCCGGATACCTGTTCACATGCCAGGTGCCGCCCAGGTCGTCCTCCCGTTCCAGGATGACGAAATCGCGCAACCCGAGCCGGTCGAGTTCGATACCGGCACCGATGCCACCGAAACCCGCGCCGACGACGACCGCGTCGAACTGAGGTACCACGTCGAACCTCCACATCGAGATCTGTGAATGCCGAATCGCAAGAATGACGCGTCATTCTCGTTACGTCGACTGTAACATCGTCAATGTGACGAAGCCACCCTCGCGAATCGACCAGCGAAAAGCCGAATTGCGCAGGGAGATAGTCGATACCGCGTTCGACTGCTTCGCCGAGAAGGGCTATCACGCCACCGGAATCGCCGATATCGCCACGCGCCTCGGCATCGGGCACGGCACCTTCTACCGCTATTTCGCGAACAAGCGCGACATCATCGACCATGTCATCGACGAGGTGAGCGGGCGCATCTTCGGCGCGCTCGACGATGACATCGAGCCCGAGAGCGCGTCCACCATCTCCGAATACGCCGCGTTGATCGACCGGATCGGCGATTCCCTCAACCGCGTCCTGCTCGACGATCCGCGTACGGCGCACCTACTGCTGTTCCACGCCACCGGAATCGACGACGAACTCACCGAACGGGTGTACGGCCTGGTCGATGTCACCGAGATCCTCATGACGCGCTACCTCGAGCACGGCGTGCGCATCGGTTACCTCCGTGCCGATATCGATACCGCCAACACCGCCAAGGCGGCGCTCGGCATGATCGTCGCCGGCCTCGTCGCGGGCATGCGAACCCCCGATCCAGCGTCGATGGCGGTGTACAGTCACGCCGTGCGGCGGCTGTTCATCGATGGCGTGCGCGCCGCTGCCCGATAGCGAAAAGCCGTGGGATAGAAGGGCAATCCTGAGACAATGACCGCTGTGACGCCCGACGATGTGAGCCGCACCCACTTCGCCATGCCGACGCTGGGGCATCGCGGCTACCACGCAGACGAGGTCGACGCCTTTCTGGAACGAGTGTCGGCCACCCTCGACGGGCAGGGCGCACTCACCGCCGACGACATCCGCCACGTGCACTTCGGCGCACCGCGTTTCGGCGGTCGCGGGTATCAGGCCGACCAGGTCGACGACTTCCTCGACCGGGTGCGGACCGAGCTCGAACATCGTCAGAAGGGCGGAGCTCCCGTTCCCGCGGCGCGTGCGGGCGACGATGTCGCCGAGATGCTCACCCCCGACGACGTGCACCGCATGCGTTTCACCCAGTCCGCCGTCGGCAGGCGCGGCTACCACGAGGAAGAGGTCGACGCCTTCCTCGACCTGGTCGCGGCGACCCTGGCCCACAACGGCCCCGGCAGCCTCACCACCTCCGATGTGCGCAGCGTCCGCTTCACCGACACCCGGCTCGGCACCCGCGGCTACTCCCGCGAAGAAGTGGACGCCTTCATCGACCTGGTGATCACGGCCCTGGAACACCCCGAACGACTGTAATTTTTGCGGCTGGCGCCGCGGGTTCTCGGCCTGGAAGCCTCGATCTTCCCTCCCTCCGGGCACTCCTTCGTCGCACCCTCCGGTCAGTCCAGATCAAGGCGGCCGAGTACCGTGATGGGCGGCTGCGCCGCGGTGGTGCCGCCCCTCTCCCTATCCCTGGATGCTGTGGAGTTCGGCTTCGCGCAGGTCGTCAGGGAAGACGTAGCGGCGGAAGGCCCAGAAGCGGAACGCCATGGCCAGCAGGACGCCCAAGATCTGTCCCGAGATGAAGTTGGCGACCATCTGCACCGTCGGATCCACGTGCGGCACACGTAGATTCAGCGCGTAGAGCGAGATCGCCTGCGGGATCATGGTGACCGCGATGCCCAGTGCGCTGACCGTGAAGAACAGGGCGGCTTCGTGACTGCGCTGCCTGCCGCCGCGTGCGCGGAACGACCACTCGCGATTGAGGATGTAGGAGGCGATGGTCGCGATCAGCGCGCCGAGCAGGCGCGCGGTGAGCGGCTTGTCGCCGAGCACGGTCAGTTTCACCGCGTACACGACACCGGTATCGATGAACCAGGTGATCGCGCCGACCACGGCGAATTTCAGAAGTTCCCGATGCTTCATCAGCAGGGAACGCAACGGCTCGGGGAGTCGTTGCACCACCTCTAGGACTGCCACTGAATCGACAGTAGACGACGTCGCGGCGCCGTGCCCGCCTGGAGCCGCGGTATCTCAGTCGTAGCCCTCGGCGCTCGGTTGCGGTTCACGCCCACGCACTTCGATGGCGCCGATGACCAGATCGGGCGGCGGTACCAAGCCCAGATGCTCCCAGGCGCCCGCCGTCGCGACCCGGCCGCGGGGTGTGCGGGCGACGAGTCCAGCGCGCACCAGGAACGGTTCGCAGACCTCTTCCACGGTGGCCGCCTCCTCGCCGACGGCAACGGCCAGGGTCGATACGCCCACCGGTCCCCCACCGAATCCACGCACGAGCGCGCCGAGGACGGCGCGGTCGAGCCGGTCCAGGCCGAGCGCGTCGACGTCGTAGACCTCGAGCGCCGCCATCGCGATCGGGTGGGTGATGATGCCGTCCGCCCTGACCTCAGCGTAGTCGCGGACGCGGCGCAGTAGCCGGTTGGCGATACGCGGGGTACCTCGGGAGCGTCCGGCGACTTCGGCGGCGGCGTCGTGGTCGATCTGCACGCCGAGAATGCGGGCCGAGCGGGTGAGGATCTGCAGCAGTTCGGCGGGGTCGTAGAAGTCCATGTGGCCGGTGAAGCCGAAGCGATCGCGCAACGGGCCGGTGAGCGCACCCGAACGGGTGGTGGCGCCGACCAGGGTGAACGGGGCGATATCGAGGGGGATCGAGGTCGCCCCGGGGCCCTTACCGACCACCACGTCGACGCGGAAGTCCTCCATCGCCAGGTACAGCATTTCCTCGGCCGGGCGGGCCATTCGGTGGATCTCGTCGATGAACAGGACATCGCCCTCGACCAGGTTGGACAGCATGGCGGCGAGGTCGCCCGCGCGTTCCAGTGCCGGACCCGAGGTGATGCGCAGGGCGGTGCCGAGTTCGCCCGCGATGATCATCGCCATGCTGGTCTTACCGAGGCCGGGCGGTCCCGACAGCAGGACGTGGTCGGGGGTGGCGCCGCGCTGGCTGGCGCCGCGCAGGACTAGGGCGAGCTGTTCGCGCACGCGGGGCTGGCCGATGAACTCGTCGAGCGAGGTGGGACGCAGGCCGGTCTCGGCTTCGCCGTCGGTGCTGAGATACCGGGCGGTGAGGTCGGATTCGTCGGTCTCGTCGATGTCGTCGTCGTACACGGTCTACCTGTTCTTGCCGAGCAGGCCGAGCGCCGCGCGCAAAGCCACCGAGGTGGTGGCGGTCGGCTGGTCGGCCAGGACGGTGTCGACGGCCTGTTCGGCCTGCTTCGCGGGGAACCCGAGGCCGATGAGCGCTTCGGAAACCTGTTCGCGCACAGGGGTACTCGGCATTTCCGCGCCGGGCGGACCGGTGGGAACAGCCACCTGGTTCACCTTGTCGCGCAGTTCGACGACCATCCGCTCGGCGCCGCGTTTGCCGATGCCGGGGACCCGGGTCAGGGCGGCGACATTGCTCTCTGCCAGCGCTTTTCGCAGTGCTTCGGGTTCGAGCACGGCCAGCACCGCCATCGCCAGACGGGGGCCGACGCCGGAAACGGTCTGCAGCAGCCCGAACAGTTCGCGCGCTTCGGTGTCGGCGAACCCGAACAGGGTCATCGAGTCCTCGCGCACGATCATCGCCGTGTAGAGGCGGGTCTGTTCACCGCGGGTGAGCCCGGCGAGGGTGGCCGGGGTGGCATTGAGGCGATACCCGACGCCCGCGGCCTCGATCACCACGTGATCGAGCGCGATCTCGAGTACCTCACCGCGTACCGACGCGATCACCCGCGCACCACCTTCCGTTGTTCGGCGAGCCGTTGTTCGTAGCGGCGGCGGACCTGCTCCGCCTGCGCCTGCGCGGCCGCCATCCGGTCCATCAGCGGCGCCCGCCAACAATGACAGATGGCCAGCGCGAGCGCGTCGGCGGCATCGGCGGGTTTCGGTGCGACCTGCAACCCGAGAATCCGCGTCACCATGGCGGTGACCTGCGCTTTATCCGCCGTACCATTGCCGGTGACAGCGGCTTTCACCTCGCTGGGCGTATGGAACGCCACCCGGATCCCGCGCCGCGCGGCGGCCAGCGCGATCACCCCACCGGCCTGTGCTGTCCCCATCGCGGTCCGCACATTGTGCTGCGCGAATACCCGCTCGATCGCGACAGCTTCGGGCCGATGGGTATCCATCCACTCCTCGGCGGCATCGGCGACAGCCATCAACCGCAATGCCAGCTCGGCATCCGGCGGCGTGCGCACCACCCCCACATCGAGGGCGACCACCTTCCGGCCCGGCCCGCTGTCGACCATGCTGAGCCCGCACCGGGTAAGCCCCGGATCGACGCCCATCACCCGCACCGGCCACCCCTTCGAAGACACGAACAGTTGTTCGAAAGTCTAGAGCATTCCCGGGTTCCGACCGACCAACGACACGACTCTCACGCCGCTCGGGGCGGCAGCCCGAGTAACGCGGGATCGCGTGCGTGCTCAGCCCAGACCCGCGCCGGATCCGCGACCAACTTGCGCAGGCGCAGGTCGAGCAGCCCGCTCACATACGACACTGTCGCGGCAACCTCACCGTCGTGCCTGGTGAGCGTGTGCTCCACCCGATAGGCTGACCACCGTCGACAGTCGCCATCGCCCAGCGAGCGTTTACCCGAGCGCGGCGGTGAAAACCTCGAGCGCACGATCGTCGAACAGCACGAACCACACCTGCGTCACCGCTGTCTCGGCCGCGCGTACGGTGTCGACCGCGATCCGCGCGCCATCGTCGAGCGGCCAGCCGAAGATGCCCGTGGAGATCGCCGGGAACGCGACTGTCGCCGCCCCCAATTCGTCTGCCACACGCAGGGATTCGCGATAACACGAAGCGAGCAGCTCGGAGCGGTCCTCGGTCGGCGACCACACGGGGCCGACAGTGTGGATCACCCAGCGCGCCGGCAACCGACCCGCGGTAGTCGCCACCGCCTGCCCGGTTCGCAGACCTTTGCCGTAGTGGGAGGCGCGCAGGTCACGGCATTCGGACAGGATCTGCGGGCCGCCTTTGCGGTGGATCGCCCCGTCGACCCCACCGCCGCCGAGCAGCGAGGAATTCGCGGCGTTGACCACCGCGTCCACCTGCTGTTCGGTGATGTCGCCCCGGACCGCATCGATTCGCGTCATGATCAGCATTGTGCCGGGGGGTGGATTTCGACCACGGGTACGGTCGAGGAGAGCAGGCATGGTCGGTCCGTCCGAGGCGAGGAGAACCACGCATGGCCAAACCCACCGGTGACATCGTGTCGACGCCCGACGGGCGGGATCTGGTGATCGCCCGGTCGTTGGGGTTGCCGATCGAGGAGGTGTGGGCGCGGTTGACCGATCCGCATCTGACCTCGGGGTGGTACGGCACCTGGGAAGGCGAAGCGGGGACCGGCAACACCATCCGGGTGCAGATGCGGTTCGAGGAGGGTGAACCGTGGACGCCGATGCGCATCGAAGACTGCACCCCACCGATCCACCTCGGCATCTCCTCGACCGACCAGATCGGCCTGTGGCGCCTGGAGGTGACCTTGCTCGACACCGGCGCGGCCACCGAGCTGCGCCTGGTCCATCATCTGACGTCCGAATACCAGCTGGCGGAGATCCCCCAGATCGGTCCGGGCTGGGAGTACTACGCGGACATGTTCGTCGCCGCGTGCACGCACACCGAACGCCCGGATTTCGCCGACTACTACCCGTCGATGTCGAACTACTACAAACAGCGGGCGTCCTAGCCGAAACGTGAACCGCCCCAGCCGAATTCACGGCCGGGGCGGTTCACGTGGCTGGGAAACCTACTCGTCGTCGAGTTCGGCCGCGACCTCGTCGGAGATGTCGACATTGGTGTACACGTTCTGCACATCGTCGCTGTCTTCGAGCGCGTCGACCAGCTTGAACACCTTGCGGGCGCCCTCGGCGTCGACCGCGACCGACACCGACGCCTGAAAACCGGACTCGGCGGAGTCGTAGTCGATGTTCGCGGCCTGCAGAGCCGACCGCACCGCGACCAGATCGCCTGGCTCGGAGATGATCTCGAAGACATCGCCGTGGTCGTTGACGTCTTCGGCGCCCACGTCGAGGACCGTCTCGAGGACGTCGTCCTCGGACAGGCCGTTCTTCTCGAGGGTCACCACACCCTTGCGGGCGAACAGGTACGACACCGAACCCGGATCGGCCATGTTGCCGCCGTTGCGGGTCATCGCCAACCGGACCTCGCCCGCGGCGCGGTTGCGGTTGTCGGTGAGGCACTCGATCAGCACGGCGACACCGTTGGGCCCGTAGCCCTCGTACATGATCGTCTGCCAGTCGGCGCCGCCGGCCTCTTCACCACCGCCGCGCTTGCGGGCGCGCTCGATGTTGTCGTTGGGGACCGATGTCTTCTTCGCCTTCTGGATGGCGTCGAACAGCGTCGGATTGCCCGCAGGGTCACTACCACCAGTGCGGGCCGCCACCTCGATGTTCTTGATCAGCTTGGCGAAGAGTTTGCCGCGCTTGGCGTCGATTCCCGCCTTCTTGTGCTTGGTGGTGGCCCATTTGGAGTGGCCGCTCATGCCCTACTTCCTTCAAGTCGGTTGCGCGTCTGCCCGGGCGGACAAGCTCGATCCAGCCTACTCACCGCGCGCGACGCCCGCCTACGCGGGCTTTCAGCGTGCGATGCGGACCAGGTCGACGAACAGTTCGTGCACCCGCAGATCGCCGGTCACCTCGGGATGGAACGAGGTCGCCACCACATTGCCCTGCCTGGCGGCGACGATGCGCCCCTGCGCGGGACCGTGCGGCACCCGCGCCAGCACCTCGACACCGTCACCGACACGCTCCACCCACGGGGCGCGAATGAACACCGCGCGCACGGGCGTGTCGAGACCGGTGAAGTCCAGGTCGGTTTCGAAGGAGTCGACCTGACGACCGAACGCGTTGCGGCGCACCGTCATATCGATGCCGGACAGGTGCTGCGCGTCGGCCCTGGTGTCGAGGACCTCCGAAGCGAGCAGGATCATGCCCGCGCAGGAACCGAACGCGGGCAGCCCGTCGCGCAGCCGCGCCCGCAACGGTTCGAGCAGGTCGAACGCTTGCAACAGCTTGGAAATCGCGGTCGACTCACCACCGGGCAGCACGAGCCCGTCGACGGCCGCCAACTCCGATTCGCGCCGCACCAGCACCGGCTTCGCCCCGCAGTGCTCCAGCGCGGCAACGTGTTCGCGCACGTCACCCTGCAGCGCGAGGACACCGATGGTCGGGCGGGTACGGGTCGAGGTTGCGTTCACAGCCGTTGAGCTTACGAGCACCGGCGGTGTGGGCCCGCTCACGCCGCGGCGTCAAGGTTCCGTCAACGGTGGGTGCATCCGCGCGCAACGGGTCGACACTGCAATGTGTGATTGCACTGCTGCCACGCAAGTCCCCAGGACCTGCGCAGATCGTCCCGGAGCGCCGCGGACTGACCGTTCCCACCGGCCTGGCCGGACTGTCCCTCGACGCGATGGCCTCGGTGTCCTACGGCCCGGAGGCCATCGTCTTGGTCCTGGCCACCGCGGGCGGGCTCGGACTCGGCATGACCCTGCCGGTAACCCTGGCCATCGCGGCCCTGCTGGCCGTCCTCATCGCCTCCTACCGGCAGGTGATCGCCGCGTTCCCGAACGGCGGCGGCGCCTACGCGGTCGCCAAGAAGCATCTCGGCGACCGAACCAGTCTGCTCGCCGCCGCTTCGCTCATCGTCGACTACGTGCTCAATGTCGCGGTCTCCATCGCGGCCGGGGTGGCGGCGCTGACCTCGGCGTTCCCCGGATTGCACGGGTACACGGTGTGGATCTGTCTGGCCGTGCTGATCGGGATCACCGCGCTCAACCTGCTCGGCATCACCGAGAGCGCCAAGGCGTTCATGCTGCCCACCGCGGTGTTCGTCGGCGGCATCTTCGTGGTGATCATCGGCGGGCTGCTGCGTTCGGAACCAGCGGCCGTCACCGCGGGCGCCGCGGCGGTCAGCGATATCCACACCGTGGGTGTCCTGCTGCTGCTCAAGGCGTTCTCCAGTGGCTGTGCCGCGCTGACCGGTGTCGAGGCGATCGCGAACGCGGTGCCCAGCTTCGAGCAGCCGCGCGTGCGGCGCGCCCAGCACGCCGAAGTCGCGCTCGGCCTGCTGCTCGGCACGATGCTGATCGGCCTCGCCATCCTGATCGAGAAGTTCTCGTTGCGGCCGATCGAGGGCACCACCGTGCTCTCGCAACTCACCGAGGCCGCGCTCGGCCACGGCGTCGGCTACTACGTGGTGCAATTCGCCACCGTCATCCTGCTCGCGCTGGCGGCGAACACCTCCTACGGCGGGCTGCCGACGCTCACCAGACTGCTCGCCGACGACAACTGCCTGCCGCACCGGTTCTCCGTGGCCACCCCGCGCCGGGTCTACCGATACGGCGTGCTGACGCTCGGGATCAGTGCCGCGGTGCTGGTGGTGGCTGCCGCGGGCAGCATGAACGCGCTCGTCCCGCTGTTCGCGATCGGCGTGTTCGTCGGGTTCACCATCGCCCAGACCGGCATGGTCCGGCACTGGTGGCTGACCCGCGCCGACGGCTGGCGCTGGCGAATCGCGCTCAACGGCTTCGGCGCGCTGCTGACCTTCGTCGCGGCCGTCGTCACCACCGCGATGAAGTTCACCGAGGGTGCCTGGCTGATCGTGCTCGTGCTGCCGCTGCTGATGCTCGGCATGGACCGGATTCGCAACGCCTACACCAGGATCGGTGGTTCCCGCGGTATCGGTGCGGTACCCGCGCAGCCGCGCCCGACCGGGACCGCGATCATCGTGCCGATCGCGGAAGTGTGCGAGCTCAGTCGCGAAGCGCTCTCGGCCGCCCTGTCGATCGGCGAGGACGTCACCGCTGTGCACGTCTGCCTGCCGGGTGAGTCGACGTCGGCGTTCACGAAAGCCTGGGATGTCTGGCATCCCGGGGTGCGCCTTGTCCTGCTCGAGGACAGCGACGCCACCGTCGGCGGACCGGTGGCCCGCTATGTCCGCGACAATTTCGGCAGTCGGCGCAAGGTCGTGGTGATCGCGGAGATCGATCCGCCGAACGGGTGGGATCGGGTGCTGCCGAGCCACCGCAGCGACGAACTCGAACGGGTGCTGCGCCGGATGAGCGACACCGTGGTGTGCCACCTGCGCGTGCAGGTTCGGTAGTCGTGGTGATCCGGTGCGGCGACCACCCGCACCGGATCACCACCGGCGTGCTACTTGTGGCGCGGCGTGCGGATCAGACCTTCCTGGACGACCGCGGCGACCAGATTGCCCTCGCGGTCCCAGATCTTGCCGCCGGTGAGCGCGCGGCCGAAGCCGGCCGAGGGTGAGGACTGGTCGTAGAGCAGCCATTCGTCGGCGCGGAACGGGCGCAGGAACCACATGGCGTGGTCGAGGGACGCGTTCTGGGTCGGTTCGTCGGGGTGGGTCACCTTCGACGAGCCGAGCAGCGTCATGTCGCTCATATAGGCCAGCGTGCAGACGTGGAACATCGGGTCGTCGGGCAGCGCGTGCCGGTACCGGAACCACACCTGCTGCGGGGAGACGGCGCCGTCGCGCGCGACGACCTGTTCCTGCGGGAGCGTGCGGATGTCCCAGTGCTCCCACTCGCGCATGGCCCACAGCCGCTCCGGGGTCATCGTCACGCTGGCGTCGGGCAGGTCGTCGGGGCCTTCGACCGAGGGCATCACGTCCTGGTGCTCCGGCCCTTCGTCACCGTGATGGAACGAGGCCGACATCGTGAATATCGCCTGCCCGTCCTGCACGCCGGTGACCCGCCTCGTGCAGAAGGACCGGCCGTCGCGGATGCGCTCTACCAGGTAGACGGTGGGTTCCTCCGGGTTGCCCGGTCGCAGGAAGTAGCCGTGCAGGGAATGCACCTGGAAGCTGGGGTCCACGGTGCGAACCGCCGAGACCAGCGCCTGCCCGGCCACCTGACCGCCGAAGGTGCGCGGTAGCTGAGACTCCGTGGAAGCACCACGGAAGATGTCGCGCTCCAGCCGCTCGATCGCGAGCGCCTCTTCGATTGTCGCCATGCGCTCGAGATTATCGCCTTGCCGACCGGGCGGTATGTCCGGCTCCGCACGGCGGCCCCGAATTTTGCTGAGATGGTCCGGTGCCGACGTTCACTCCCACCTCGCCCGCCGCCCTCGCCCGACTCGTCGCGGACGGGCTCGTCGAGCTGCCGGGGCGGCGGGTGCTCGCGGTCGACGGTGCCGATGCCGCTGCACCCGTCGAGCTCGGCCGCCGGATCGTGGAGACGCTCTCGGATCGGGGCCGATCGGCGGCGGTGGTGTCGATGCACGACTACGTGCGACCCGCGTCGCTGCGCATGGAATACGGGCGCGCCGACGAATGGTCTTATCGCACAGCATGGTTCGACTACGAGGCGGTGCGGCGCGAGATCGTGGACGCGATGCGGACCGAAGGGCGCTGGTTGCCCGCGCTGTGGGATGAGGAGCGAGACAGGTCCGCACGGGCGGCGATTCGCGTGGCGCAGGCCGATCTGGTGCTGGTGCTCGCCGGGCCGATGCTGCTGGGTCGCGGCCTGGATTTCGATCTCACGATCCGCTTGGAGCTGAGTGTGCAAGCGGCGCTGCGCCGCACGCCCGCCGAACAGCGATGGACCTTGCCCGCTGTGCGCGATCACACTGCCGACAATCCCGAGGAAGCGACCTGGACGGTTCGCTGGGACCATCCCGATCGGGCGGCACTGCGCAGCTGACATCGCGCACACCGAGGCGCCGACGCGAAAGCCCCGTCCGGAAATTCCGAACGGGGCTCGAGCGAGGACGATCAGGCGCAGGCGACCGAGGTCTGACCCAGGTTGGTCATCATGCCGCAGGCCCACGACTTCTGGACCTTCCACTTGCCGTCCTCGGCCACGAACGGCACGTCGACGACATTGGTCTGACCGTTGACCGTGAAATTGGCCTTCGCGTTGACACTGTCACCGAAGGAGGTCACCTCGGTGACCTGCACCACGACATTGGCATCCGAGGCGGCCTGGGCCAAGCGGTTCGGCAGCTCGGGATCGGCCTCGCCGCCCTGCACGAAGTCCAGCTTCTGATCATTGGGGACCGACGGATCCAGCGCGGTGGTGAGCTGGGCGTTGAGCTGCTCCACCGTCGGCACGGCGGGCAGGTTCGCAGCCGCCGAAGCCTCAGCCTTGGCACTGGTGGTGGTTTTGGCGGCGGGCTTGTCACCCTTGTCGTCACTGCACGCACTCAGGCCGAGGGCAAAGACCACAGCCAGTCCTGCGATCGCGACTCGTCCGGTCCTACGAAACTTCATCCACTCGTCCTTACGTCGGGTCGGAATCTCGCCCACTGGGCGACGGCCCAGACCGGCGCCACTCAGCGCAGGCCTCGATGCCACGGCCAGGACGCTACCCAGTGATGTTGAGGAAACTCTGAGACACAGACAACGTGGGTCTGTGAGATACACCGGATTGTGATGCACCCCAGCATTACCCGGAACGCAGACCCGCCACCGCCTCGACCAGTCGGGCATGGGTCGGCGCGTCCGCTGCCGCGATCAGCCCGTGCGGCGCGGTGTGCAGTGGCTGCCCGGCGAGGCCGGTGACCACGCAGCCCGCCGCCTGGCACACCGCGATCGCGCTGCTGAAATGCACACTGTCGCGGATATCGCCGCCGGTGATGTAGGCGGCGCGCCGTCCGGCCGCGACCCAGACAAGGGCCAGCGAGGTCGACAACACCCGGCCATGGAACTCGCCCGCGAAACCCTCGGCGTCGAACAGTCGCGCCGGGCTCGACCACGGGAACGGGTGATCGAGATCGACATCGACCAGGTGACTTCCGGCCTGCGGGCGCAATGGTTCGTCGCGACCGTCGGCGCGCCGGAACGCACCCTCCCCCGCGGTCCAGAACACTTCGCGGGCGAACGGGTCGGCGGTCGCCGCCACCTGCACGGTATCGCCGTCGCGCAGGGCGACATTGACCGCAACGAACGCGGTGTCGACAGCGAAATTCCTGGTGCCACAGAGTGGATCGATGAACCAGGTCCGATCGCTACGGGCCGAACCGGTGACTCCGGATTCCTCGGCGACGAACCGGTCGCCGGGACGCGCTGCCGCGAGGACGTCGAGGATGGCATCCTCGGCCGCGATATCGGCCTGCGTGGCGAAATCGTCGCCCTGTTTGGCGTAGTGAGTGAGCGGAGCGTGGAACGCCGACCGAATCACTTCAGAAGCGACTTCTGTTGCGTGGATTGCGATTTCACTGTCTGACTGGTGCACCGTTTCCAGGCTACGGACAGCGCCGCACCCCGGCAGGCGAACCCGCGGTCCTCATAGGCGCCGACACGCAGCGGTCCTCGACCACGCACGGCCGGAGCGAATGCGGAGGTACGCCTCATGGGCCCAGACGCGCAGCGGTCCTCTATCGCGCACGGCCGGAGCGAAGGCGGAGGTACGCCTCATGGGCGCAGACGCGCAGCGGTCCTCTATCGCGCACGGCCGGAGCGAATGCGGAGGTACGCCTATCGGGCGCAGACGCGCAGCGGTCCTCTATCGCGCACGGCCGGAGCGAATGCGGAGGTACGCCTATCGGGCCAGGAATACGGCGAGGCCGAGTCCGCCGATCCCGACAGTCACCCGCAACACACTCGGTGGGATCACTTTCACCACCGGCGGACCACACCAGCCACCCGCCAGCGCACCCGCGCCCAGCGCCAGCGCCGCACCCCAGTGCACCGGCCCGAACACCGCGAATCCGATCGCGGCGACCAGGTTCGCGATGCCGAGCAGGTAGCTCTTGAGAATCGATGCGCTCCAGATGGATTCGGAGGTGCACAGCAGCATCATCGACAGGTAGATCACGCCCGCGCCCGCGCCGAAATACCCGCCGTACACCGACGTGAGCAGGATGCCGACCGGCACGATCCAGGGCGCGCTGAGCTCGCCGACATGGCGGCGGACCAGTGGTTGCACCAGCAGTGCGATCGACGCCATGGCCACCAGGAACGGCACCACCACCTCGAACGCGCCGTCCGGCGCGACCAGCAGGGCGAGCGCACCGAGCAGCCCACCCACAGCCGACAGCACCGCCCAGCGCACCAGAGTGGCCCCGCGCCCGATGAGTTCACGTCCGGAATTCGCGGTCGCCCCGACACCGACGGCGACCATGGCGACCGTGTTGGTGACATTGGCCGCGACAGGCGGCAGACCGGCGGCCAGCAGCGCCGGATAGGAGACGATCGAGGCCATCCCGGTGACGAAACCGATCAACCCGGTAAAGAATCCCGCGACGACCAGCAAGGACAAGTCGAGCGCGGTCACGGACCGACTGTACGGTATGCCCAGTTGGCAGCAATTCCCGGGCATCCACCGCGCGGCATGCGCGCGACGCCGCGGGGCGCGGGCCATCCGAGACCCACATCGAACACCGCCCGCGGGATCGCGACGACGCGCCGAGGGCCGTGCCAGGATGTCACCGTGCAGATGACGACTTTCGAGCCGGGCGAACCACCCGTTCGACGTAACCGGCTGGACTCCAACACCGTTGCCCGCCTCGACGACGTCACCACCTTCGCCCAGCTGCTCGACGCGTTAGAGCTCGTCCGCATGGATCATCCCGACGCGCGGATCCTGTGCACGCTCGACGATCTCGGCCAGTGCGCGTACACGAGCATGCACGCCACCCTCGGGCTCGTGGAGGGCGACGGACACGACGACCCGGACGACCCTGCCGCCACCCACCACGCCGAGAACGCCACGGTCTCCCGGATCGCCGCGTTGCTCGACAACCCGTCCGCCCGCGTGCCCTGGGAATCGTTGCGCGACACCCGCAACGCCTCCGAGGACGAACTCACCGCACTCGTCGCCGCCAACCGCTCCCCCGACCGCGTGGTCGACGACGTCATCCTGATCCAGCGCGTCCCGGTGGACCGCGACGACCTCGCCATCGCCGGCATCCCCAACGGGTATTTCGCCGACGACTGGAGCACCTACGACAACCACACCGTCATCCGCCGCATGACCACCCACGGCTACCGCCACATCGCCATCGGCGCCTCCCTACTGGCTTTCGCCCGCCCCACCCCTCCCACCCCCGAACAAGCAGCAGCCCTGGTCACCGACCTCACCCACCTCTACGGCTCACCCACCGCCATCGCCTGGCACGAACTAGCCGTCCTCCTGCCCACCCAGCGCCAACTCATCCTCGGCTACGCCGAGAACTTCGCCGACGCCCTCACCGCCGACACCGAAGGCGCGGCGGGCCAGCCGTAGGAGCGAGCTTCGTCACCGACCTGGTCCGGAGCCGACCTCAGCACCGGCGGCGCGGTCGACAACGAGAATCGTGAAGACGATGGCCGGAACGACCATCAGCGCCGCATTGGAGATCCACCAGATCGCGTTGAAGTCTCCGTAGTAGGCCCAGAACGAGATCGCCATGAACCCGGCACAGAAGGTCAGCGTGAGCCCGATCGTGAGGACCACCCAGCCGAGCCGATGACGGCGGCTGACCAGATAGACCCCAGCGAACCCGAACACCGCGGCGGCGAGATCGAGTGGAAAGAAGGACCAATTCCATGCCTGCATCATGGGATCGGAGTAGTCACGGAAGGCCGACTCCTTCGGAATCGCGTCCACCGCTACCGCCACCCAGTACAGCATCAGCAATGCGTCAGTGATCAGCAGCAGAATCTTTGCGACCTTCAGGCTCATGAAGCCACCCACTCCTGACATGAATTTGCCTGAGCTGCAATCGATTACAACCTGTTCGGCGCGACCCTATCATTCGAACAGATCGACGCTCCGCCCGTTCACCCGCAGGGCGCCACCGATAACGCGACCCGTCTCGACACCCTCACACCGATCCTGGAACGCTGAGTCCTAGCACGAAAATGCCTCGGCGGGCGTCGCGATCACGACGCCCGCCGAGGCGAATGTTTCAGTGCCCGAACGAAATCGGGCCCACGATCACCAGCCGCGCTCGGCGAGACGGTGCGGCTGCGGGATGTCTTCGACGTTGATGCCGACCATGGCCTCGCCCAGGCCACGCGAGACCTTGGCCAGCACGTCCGGGTCGTCGTAGAAGGTGGTGGCCTTCACGATGGCGGCGGCGCGCTGTTCGGGGTTGCCGGACTTGAAGATGCCCGAGCCGACGAATACGCCTTCGGCGCCGAGCTGCATCATCATGGCGGCGTCGGCCGGGGTGGCGATGCCACCGGCGGTGAACATGACGACCGGCAGCTTGCCGGTCTGGGCGACCTCACGGACCAGCTCGTACGGGGCCTGCAGTTCCTTCGCGGCCACGAAGAGCTCGTCTTCGGACAGCGAGGTCAGGCGACGGATCTCGCCGCGGATGGTGCGCATGTGGGTGGTCGCGTTGGACACGTCGCCGGTGCCGGCCTCGCCCTTGGAGCGGATCATGGCCGCGCCCTCGGTGATGCGACGCAGCGCCTCACCCAGGTTGGTGGCACCACAGACGAAGGGGATGGTGAAGTTCCACTTGTCGATGTGGTTGGCGTAGTCGGCGGGGGTGAGGACCTCGGACTCGTCGATGTAGTCCACGCCGAGACTCTGCAGGATCTGAGCCTCGACGAAGTGGCCGATGCGGGCCTTGGCCATCACGGGGATCGAGACCGCGGAGATGATGCCGTCGATCATGTCCGGGTCGCTCATCCGGGACACGCCGCCCTGGGCGCGAATGTCGGCGGGCACCCGCTCGAGCGCCATCACGGCCACGGCGCCTGCGTCTTCGGCGATCTTGGCCTGCTCGGCGTTGACCACATCCATGATCACGCCACCCTTGAGCATCTCGGCCATGCCGCGCTTCACGCGGGCGGTGCCGACGGTGTTGGTGGTCTCAGGCGTAGTCACGAATGTCTCCTGTGTCATGGGCGCCAATCAAGTCGCTCGGGGGTTGCTGTCACCGTCGATTCTAGAACTGCCCGAATTCGGCCTTCATAGCCAGTTGAGCACCACTGGCCTTGCCACGACCAGCAGCGATGCAGACACCGCCCCCGTCTGGCCTTCTCCAGTGGCGTCGAGTTCCGTGCCCCGGCCGCCTCAGCGGATCGAGCGCACGACGTGCTGGGTATCGTCCGCGGCCGCGGTCACGGCCTCGGTGAGCAGCTCGTCGAGGTGATACGGGTAGACGGCCTCGCCCGCGTCGTCGAGTGCGCGGATGTCGTCGGCGGAGCACCAGCGGTGGTCGGTGATCGTGCGGCGTTCCAGGGCGGTGAGGTCGGCGGGGCGCCATTCGAAACCCGGCGAGCGCAGCGTGAAGAACAGTTCCTCGGAACGGATGAGTTCGCCGTTGAACGGGAACACCGCGACGCGACGCCACAGCGGACCGCGCAGCGACGCGGGATCCACGCGCTGACCGGTCTCCTCGTGGATCTCGCGGACCGCGGCGTCGCGCAGGGTCTCCCCCGGTTCGACCCCGCCACCGACAGTGAACCAGAAGGCGACCTCGGGGATCATCGGGTCGTGGCCGCGCAGCAGCAGCACCCGGTTCTGCTCGTCGAGCAGGATCACCCGCGCGGACGTGCGGGTGATGTGCACGACCAGGCCGGTGGCGGCGGCGGGTGTGGCGCGCTCGGTGATCTCGAAATAGTGCGGCAGCGGTGCGGTACCGCCGAGGTGCAGGATGCGCACGGGCCTGCGGGTGCGCAGGGCCAGGGTGTCGCGCACGGCGTCATTGTGGAAGCGGCGCGCGATCAGCACGCGCGCCTCGGCGTCGGCGAGTTCGGCTACCAGCTGGGGTCGCAGGTGGTCGATGTCGACGAGGGACAGCGCGGCGGAGAGCTGGTTCTCGATCGTTTCCCGGTTGCCGCGATCGGCGCGTTCGGCGCGATCGGCCAGCGCGGCGAGCTGGGTGGCCCGTTCTGCGCGGCGCGGATCGGTGCTCACCGGACCGGCCTCCGACATGGCCACCGCACGTGCGACCACGGCACGACGGGCGAGTGCGGCATCGAGTGCCTGCCAGGATTGATCGGAGCGCACGTGCAGCCTGTCCAGGCGGTTCGCGGTGGAGTAGGCCCACACTCCGAGGGCGAGGACGAGCAGTGCGACCAGCCCGAGAACGAGGACGGTGGTCGCGGAGAAGGTGATCATCCGGCGGCCCGCACCCGGTTGTCGCCGATGGTGACGGTCTCGTACACCCGCAGGATCTGTTCGGCCACGACCGGCCAGTCGTAGCCCGCGACCACCTGGGTGGCGGTACTGACCAGTCGTTCGCGCGTCTCGTCGTCGGTGAGGAGGGTGTCGATGGCGGTGGCCAACGCGTCGGAGTCACCGATCGGGGTGAGCAGGCCCGCTGTCCCGTCGCGCAGCACGCGCCGGAAGGCGTCGAGCTCGCTGGCGACCACCGGGGTGCCAGCGGCCATCGCCTCGATCAGGATGATGCCGAAGCTCTCGCCGCCCAGATTCGGCGCGACGTACACATCGGCGCTGCGCAGCGCGGCGGCCTTCTCGGCGTCGGAGACCTGTCCGAGGAACCGCAGATGCCCCGCGTGCTCGCCTGCCTCACGGCGCAACCGTTCCTCGTCACCGCGCCCGACGATGAGGATCTCCACGCCGGGATGGTGTTCGATGAGCGCGGGCAGCGCGCCGAGCAGCACGTCCATGCCCTTGCGTGGTTCGTCGTAGCGACCGAGGAACAGCACCGTGCGGCCCGCGCGCGGATATCCGTCGAGCGGCTCACCGCGCGCGAACGCGGATACATCGACACCGTTGGGGATCTCCACCGCGTCGGATCCCAGCGCCTCGACCTGCCAGCGCCTGGCCAGCTCGGACACGGCGATCCGCCCGCTGATCTTCTCGTGATACGGGCGGAGCACACCCTGAAAAGTGCTGAGCACCAACGACTTCGTGGTCGAGGTGTGGAAGGTCGCCACGATCGGCCCCTCGGCGATCTTGAGCGCCAGCATCGACAGGCTCGGGGCGTTGGGTTCGTGGATGTGCAGCACGTCGAAGTCGTTGCTGTCGATCCAGCGGCGGATCCTGGTGTAGGCCATCGGGCCGAACGACAATCGCGCCACCGACCCGTTGTAGGGAATCGCGACGGCGCGACCCGCCGAGACGACGAACTCGGGCAGCGGTGTGTCGTCGGAAGCCGGGGCGAGCACGCTCACCTTGTGCCCACGTTCGATGAACACCCGGGCGAGCTCGACCACATGCGCCTGCACGCCCCCGGGGACGTCGAATGAATACGGGCAGATCATCCCGATCTTCACCGCTGGCCCCCTGTGTCCTGCATCCGCGACAGTCGTTCGGACGACAGGTCGCCCTCCCAGAGCGGTTGCAGCATGTGCCAGTCGGCCGGATGTTCGGCGATATTGGCCGCGAACCGGTCGGCCAGCGCCTGCGTCGCGGCCGACACGCCACCGGAAACATCCAGTGCCGGTTCGGCTTTCAGGCCCCAATTCTCGGTGCCGTCGTCGTCGACGGTGAACCAGCCGTGCACCGGAACCAGCGCGGCACCGGTTTCGATGGCCAGTTTCGCGGCACCGCCGGGCATCCAGGTTCGTTCACCGAAGAAGTCCACCGGCACGCCCTTGCCGGTGAGATCGCGTTCGCCCATCAGGCACACGATCCGGTTCTGGCGCAGCCGTTCGGCGAGTGCGGCGAAGGGCGGCTGCTCGCCACCGGTCAGCGGGAACACCTCGAACCCGAGGCTCTCGCGGTAGGCGACGAACCGCTCGAACAGCGATTCCGGCTTCAGTCGTTCGGCCACAGTGGTGAAGTTGTCGTAGTGCTGCACCAGCCACACACCGGCCATATCCCAGTTGCCCGAGTGCGGGAGCACCAGAATGAGGCCGCGACCCTGTTCCAGCGCGGCGTCGACATTCTCCAGACCGTCGACGTAGTAGTCGATCGCGCTGTGGTCCATCGACGGCAGCCGGAACGCTTCACGCCAGTAGCGGGCGTAGGAGCGCATGCTCGCCCGCATCAGCTCGTCGGGCACCTGGTCGGCGGGCACACCGAGGACACGGGCGAGGTTGCGGCGCAACTGTTGCGGTCCGCCGCCCTTCACCGCACGATCGGCGCCGAGGTCGAAGACCTTGCGCACCAACCCTTCCGGCGCCGAACGCACCAGACCCCAGCCTGCGGCGTACCCCCAGTCGCTCAACCGATCTTTGAGGCTCACGAGGCCGACCCCTCCGCCGCGTCCGGCTGCGGCGTCGGCGGAATGACCACCCGCGCACCCGGCGAATTGCGCACCGCCAGCACCCGCTGGAACACCGTCACGATGCTCAGCACCGCCAGCACCCACATCGCCACGTACACGGCCCAGGTCAGCCAGCCGATCCCCCAGTGCCCGCCGATGCCGGTGAGCCCCGCGCCGACCAGCACGATGACCAGGCGATCCGGGCGTTCGATGAGTCCACCGTCGGCGGACAGCCCACTCGCCTCGGCCCGCGCCTTGGCGTAGGAGATCACCTGCGAGGTGACCAGCACGATCAAGGTCAGCGCGAACAGTTGCCTGCTGTGCTCGTGATAGACCGCCCACCAGGCGAGTCCGCCGAAGATCGCGCCGTCGGCCACCCGGTCACAGGTGGCGTCGAGAACCGCGCCGTACTTGGTGCCGCCGCCGCGGGCGCGCGCCATCGCCCCGTCGAGCATGTCGAACATGACGAACAGCCAGATCACCATCGTTCCCCAGAACAGGTGTCCGGAAGGGAACAGGGTCACCGCGGCGGCGATCGTCGCCGTGGTGCCGATCAGCGTCATCGCATCCGGGGTGAGCCCGGTCCCGACGAGCGCTTTGCCCAGCGGCGCAGTCGCTTTCGCAAACGTCTGGCGGCCGAAGAAGCTGAGCACGGTCTTTATTCCTCCCACGCCTCCGCCAGCAGCTGCCGCGTTTCGCGCAACAGCTGAGGCATCACCTTCACCCCGCCGACCACGGTGATGAAGTTCGCATCCCCGCCCCAGCGCGGCACGATGTGCTGGTGCAGGTGGTCGGCGAGCGAACCACCGGCCACACCACCGAGATTGAGACCCACGTTGAATCCGGCAGGCCGCGAGACCTGCTTCATCACGCGAATGGCCCGCTGGGTGAAGGCCATCAGTTCCGCGCTCTCGGCGGGCGTGAGGTCCTCCAGGTCGGCTACCCGGCGGTAAGGCACCACCATCATGTGCCCTGGGTTGTACGGGTACAAGTTGAGCACGGCGTAGACGTGCTCGCCGCGCGCGATGATCAGGCCGTCCTCATCCGACATTTTCGGGATATCGGTGAACGGATGCCCGGTCGCGTCCTTGGGCTTGATCTCACCGGTGATGTAGGACATCCGGTACGGCGTCCACAACCGCTGGAGGCGGTCGGGCTGGCCCGCCCCGGCGTCGACGATCGAGCCGGCGTCGGGGGCGAGGTTCTCGCTCATGACCCGACCGCAGCGGAGACGACCTCGAACCCCGCGGCGGTGGGTGAGGCATTCTCGCGGTGGGCGACCCAGGTGGTGATCGTGGCGACCGCGTCGGCGACGGGCACGCCGTTGACCTGGGTGCCGTCGCGGAACCGGAAGCTCACCGCGCCCGCTTCCACGTCGCGTGCGCCCGCCAGCAGCATGAACGGCACCTTCTGCGCGGTCTGGTTGAAGATCTTCTTCTGCATCCGGTCGTCGCTGCGGTCGACCTGCGCGCGCACCCCTGCGTCACGCAGCCGCTCGATCACGCCATCCAGGTGCTCGGCGAAGTTCTCCGCCACCGGGATACCGACGACCTGCACCGGCGAGAGCCAGGCGGGGAACGCACCGGCGTAATGCTCGGTGAGCACGCCGAAGAACCGTTCGATCGAGCCGAACAGGGCGCGGTGGATCATCACCGGACGCTGCTTGGTGCCGTCGGAGGAGGTGTACTCGAGGTCGAAACGATCGGGCAGGTTGAAGTCGAGCTGCACGGTCGACATCTGCCAGGTGCGGCCGAGCGCGTCCTTGACCTGCACGGAGATCTTCGGGCCGTAGAACGCGGCGCCGCCAGGGTCGGGCACCAGATCCAGGCCGGATGCCTCGGCGACCTTCTCGAGGGTTTCGGTGGCCTCGGCCCAGAGTTCGTCCGAACCCACGTACTTCTTCGGATCCTTGGTGGACAGCTCGAGGTAGAAGTCGTCGAGGCCGTAGTCCTTCAGCAGGCCGAGGACGAACTGCAGGGTGCTGGTGAGCTCGGCGTGCATCTGCTCTTTGGTGCAGTAGATGTGCGCGTCGTCCTGGGTCATGCCACGCACCCGGGTCAGGCCGTGGATCACGCCGGACTTCTCGTAGCGGTACACCGAGCCGAACTCGAACATCCGCAGCGGCAGCTCACGGTAGGACCGGCCGCGCGCGCCGAAGATCAGGTTGTGCATCGGGCAGTTCATCGGCTTGACGTAGTAGTCCTGGCCGGGCTTGCGGACAGTGCCGTCCTCGTTGAGTTCGGCATCGAGGTGCATGGCCGGGAACATGCCGTCCTTGTACCAGTCGAGATGGCCCGAGATCTCGTACAGATGCCCCTTGGTGAGGTGGGGGGTGTTGACGAACTCGTAGCCCGCGTCGACGTGCCGCTGACGCGAGTACTCCTCCATCTCCTTGCGGATGATGCCGCCCTTGGGGTGGAACACCGGCAGACCCGACCCGAGCGCGTCGGGGAAGGAGAACAGGTCGAGTTCGAGGCCCAGCTTGCGGTGGTCGCGGCGCTCGGCCTCGGCCAGCAGCTCCAGGTGGGCGTCCATCGCCTCGGCCGATTCCCACGCGGTGCCGTACACGCGCTGCAGATCCTCGCGGTCCTGGTCGCCACGCCAGTAGGCGGCCGAGGAACGGGTCAGCTTGAAGGCGGGGATGAACTTGGTGGTGGGGATGTGCGGGCCGCGGCACAGGTCGCCCCACAGCTTGTCGCCGGTGCGCGGATCGAGGTTGTCGTAGATGGTCAGCTCGTTGCCGCCGACCTCCATGATCTCGGGATCGTCGATGCCGGACTTGTCGCTGATCAGCTCCAGCTTGAACGGCTCGTTCGCCAGTTCGACGCGGGCGTCATCGATCTCCACGACGCGACGCGAAAAGCGTTGCGCGCCTTTGATGATCTTCTTCATCCGCGATTCCAGCTTGGCCAGATCCTCGGGCGTGAACGGCTTGTCGACCTGGAAGTCGTAGTAGAAGCCGTCCTTGATCGGCGGGCCGATCCCGAGTTTCGCGTCGGGGAACTCCTGCTGCACCGCCTGGGCGAGCACATGCGCGGCCGAGTGCCGGATCACGCTGCGCCCGTCCTCGCTGTTCGCGGGCACCGGCTCGACGTCGGCGTCTTCGGCCGGGATCCAGGACAGATCCTTGAGTGCGCCGTCGACATCACGCACGACGACGACCGTATCCGGGCCCTTCGTGGGCAAGCCCGCTTCCCGCACCGCTGCGCCCGCGGTAGTCCCGGCCGGCACCCGAACGAGAGCGACGGGACTGATGGGTGCAGAGGTGGTCACGGGAATGTTCTCCTTGACGTCGATACCGGGTCCGTCCGGCGGCTCGCGCAGGGGCACCTGCGCGCCGCACCATGCTATCGGGAGGCCCGATGCGCCGTGTCGATGGACCTATGACCGCGTGTTGGTCAGTGACGGCGAAGGTGGGCGCTGTCCGTGCCGGGCACGCGGCTGTCCGGCGACGGCGTCGAGGGACCGGGTCGCCGATTCAGAATCGGGTGCGTGCGGCGGCGGCCAGCTGTTCGGCTCGATCGGCAGGCGAACGTTTCGGGCAGCTCGTGCACATCTGCCGGCCGGGCACCTCATAGACCAGGCAGCACGAGGCGCGCCGGACGAAGGTGCGGCCCTCGACGGTGACGAACCGTGGCGCGGGCAGGCGCGAGCCCACATCCGCCGCCAGTCGGGTCGCGGCCTCCTTGGTGCCCGCGTCGAGTGCCCGGTTGCCGATGGCATCGGCGACGACCGCCCACAGCGACGGAGCCCCGGCCCCGGACACTGCCGCGACCTGGTAAATCACCGCGGTCAAGGTGTCACGCAAGGCGGTCGCGACCTCCTCGGCCGCCGCCGCACCGGTCTCGCCACCCACGTCCGAGCGCACCGAGCGCCCGGTGGCGTCGACCGGCACCCGGCGGAATTCCGCGTGCTCGACACCACCGTCGGGACGGACCGCACAGTCGAATTCGCCGAGCGCGGCGACCGGCGCTGGCGTGCCCGCCGCGTAGGCGACGGTGATCTGTTCGACCAAGGTCGAGGCGACCATGCACCACCACAGGGTGCCCGCGACCCGGGGAACATCGGTGCCCCAGGTATGGCTCATCGCGTCGATCCGGGCCGCGACCCAGGCGGGGTCGGTGAGTAGGTGGCCCGGAACCGTGCTCACGACATCAGGGGACTGCGCAACCATGGCCAATCGACTCCGATCCACCCTGCGACCATCGAATAAGTACCGAGCAGCCACAACGTCACCAGGACGAGGGCGAAGGTGCCCACCGCGCCGAGCACCTTGATGAACCAGCCGCGCGAGGTGTACCAGTCCATGACGATCCGGTATTTGCCGCGCACCCAGTTCAATGTGTGATGGGCCCAGACGAACTCGGTGGCCAGGATGCCGAATCCCGCGAACACCAGTGCCCAGCCGGGTCCGGGGTACGGGATCGTGATGATCCCGATGATCAGCACCAACCCACCGACCACGCCGACGGCGATGCGGTAGCCGAGGTTGAGGGTAGGGCGCCGCGCGACGTGTCCCCGGAAGGCGCGCCCGCGGTCCTTGACTCCATCCCACCGCCCCGGCCCGTCGGCGGACTCGGTGTCCGCGGATTCGGGGCCGTCGGTGACGCGCTCGGCGGCGGTCGGATCGCTGGTCATGGTTTCCAGCCTACGAGTCCGACCACCGCCGAGTCGCGGTGTCCTGATCGGCGCAGCCGTGCAAGCGTTCCTCCGCCGATGCCCGCGGCACCGGCGGAGTGTCGTCAACGGGTGACGGTGAGTGCCGCGTGATCGTCGATCGCGCTCACTCCGTCGACAGTCACCTCGAGCACCCGCGATGTCGCGATGTCGAAGAACAGCCCCGACACCGCCAACCCACGCTCGGCGACAGCGCGGCGCACCGCGGGATTACGTCCCAGCGTCTCGAGCTGCACGGCGACATTGACCATGCTCAGCTGATCCACCTCGTCGTACCCGGCTGCCCTGGCCGCGGCGGCCACGGGATGGCCCGCGAGGAACCGCTGCAGTGTCGGCTCGGCGTGCCGCAACCAGGAGCTCAGGCCACCCGCGGTGTCGGCGGCGGAATAGACCGCTTTCATCGCGCCGCACGAGGAGTGCCCGCACACCACCACCGAACGCACCGCGAGACTGTCCAGCGCGAAACTCAGTGCCGCTTCGACGGAATCGTCACCGCTGACCGGCACGAGATTGCCCACATTGCGCACGGTGAACAGATCGCCGGGTCCGCTGTTGGTGATCACATTGGGCACGATCCGCGAATCCGAGCAGGTCAGGAAGAACGAGTCCGGATCCTGGCTGTGGTGCAGCCCGTCCAGATGCGGACGCACCACGTGGGCGTGGCCGCGGTGGAAGGCCGCGACACCCGCGGTCACCGCGTCGCCGCCGGACTTCTGGTGCCGCCACGGACGGAGCATGTCGTCGATGGCGGCGCGACCGAATCCGCGAATCGGCGGCGCGGCGGGGGTATCGGCCATCCGCGCACTGCCGATTTCGACGAAATCGACACGACCACCACCGCTTTCCTGCTGACGTTGCCATTCCTCGATCGCCTCGAACGCGGCGTGGTCGAGGAAGTCGACGGTCATCTCGACGATCACATCGACGCCCGTGGGCACCTTCGCCAGCTCGCCCGACAGTTTCGGCAGCGCGAGGAAGGTGCACGAGCCGTCGATGTGGACCTGCCAGCGTCCGTCGGACAGCGGGGACGCCGTCACCTGCACGCGCACGACCCGCCACAGCAGCAGCCCGAACGCCAGCGCGAGCCCGATGACGACGCCTTCGAGCAGGTTGGTGAACACCACGCCGAGCACGGTCACCACATAGACCAGCAGATCACCGGTGCGCCTGGCCAACCGGATGTGGGCCAGTTTCAGCAACTGCATGCCGATGACGATGAGCAGGCCCGCCAGCGCGGCCTTGGGAATCTGTTCCACCAGGCCGACCAGGGCCACCGAGAACAGCAGAATCCAGAGTCCGTGCAGCACAGTGGAAGCCCTTGTCCGCGCGCCCGCTTGCACATTGGTGGCGCTTCGCACGATCACGCCGGTGATCGGCAGGCCACCGACCAGACCCGATACGACATTCGCCGTGCCCTGACCGAGCAGTTCCCGATCGAATCCGGTGCGCGGACCGGTGTGCATCTTGTCGACCGCGACGGCCGAGAGCAGGCTCTCCACGCTCGCGATCAACGCGATGGTGAGCACCATCATGGCGATGGCCGACCAGTTGCCCGATGGCAGTTCCGGTAGGCCGAGCGCGTCGAAGACCGACCCGCTCAGCGCGATCCGCTCGACATCGGGCAGACCGAGCGAGAGCACGGTGCCCACGAGCACCGCGACCAGCGGACCGGGCACCGCGCGCAGCTTCGATGGGACGTACTTCCAGCCGAGCATCACCGCGATCACCACGGCGCCGACGAGCGCGTCACTACCGTGCAGCGACAGCAGCTGACCGGGGAGTTCGATCACATTGCGCAGCGCGGTGCTGTGCGAGGAACCACCGAGCAGCACATGGATCTGCTGCAGGGCGATGGTGATGCCGATACCGGCGAGCATGGCGTGGACCACCACCGGGGCGACGGCTAGCGCGGCGCGCGCGATCCGGCTGAGTCCGAACAGGATTTGCAGCACGCCCGCGGCGACCACGATGAAACAGGTTGTGCGCCAACCGAATTGGGCGATGGATTCGGCGACGACCACGGTCAGACCCGCGGCCGGGCCGCTGACCTGCAGGACCGAGCCGCCGAGCAGGCCCGCGACCACACCACCGATCACGGCGGCGGCGAGACCGGCGGCGATCGGCGCGCCGGAGGCGACCGCGATGCCGAGCGAAAGCGGCAGCGCGACAAGGAAAACAACGATGGAAGCGGGTAGATCGTGACGCAGCAGCGTCTGTTGCCAGGCGGGGCGGGACGGCTCGTTCGACGGGCCGTCCACCCGGGGCGGGGCAAGGTCGTTCTCGACAGACATGACTCTCCTTCGCCGACTCCCGGCGCAGGGCCGAGGCCGATCATCACGAGGGCGGTGGTGAAGCAAAGGGGGATGAAGCAAGATTCCGGTGCATCGGCGAACCGGGTACGGGTAGAACCAACCTATTGGTAAAGAATTGGCAAAGCCAGTGTGCCGCAGAAACAGTGGGTCTCGCCATAACGGCAGGCAGTCTGTGGTGTGACCCACACCTACCCCCCTTTACACGGGCTCGGCGGCGACCCTGCGGGCCTCCTCTGAACCCGAGATCCCGTCGGCGTGGATCTCGATCACCCGCGCGGTCGCCAGGTCGAAGAACAACCCGGTCACCGCGACACCGCGTTCGGCCATCGCGCTGCGGATCGCCGGATAGTCGACGAGGGTCTGCACCTGGCGGGCGACATTGACCATGCCGAGCTGGTCGACCGGGCCGAAGCCCGCGAGCTCGGCCGCCGTCGCGACCGGATGACCGCTGTGGAACGCGGCCAGAGTCGGCTGAGCGTGCGCGAGCCAGTCGTCCAGACCCGGCCCGGCCTGAACCTGCCGGTACAGCGCCTCCATCGCACCGCAGGCGCTGTGCCCGCACACCACCACCGAGCGCACGTCGAGCTTGTCCAGCGCGTAGATCAGCGCGGCCTCGACCGAGACGTCGCTGCCACCGACCGGTACCAGATTGCCGACGTTGCGGACGGTGAACAGATCACCGGGACCGCTGTTGGTGATGACATTGGGCACGATGCGGGCGTCGGCGCACGCCAGGAAGAAGGTGTCGGCATCGGGCCGGTGTCGCAACCCGGCCAGATGCGGCCGCATCAGGTGCGCGTGCTTGCGGTGATAGGCCGCGATGCCTGCGGCGATCGGGTCGACGCCGCCGCTGCGCCGCCATGGCCGAATCGCCTCGTCGACCGCCTTGCGCGCGTGCCCGTGTTCCGGCGGCCCGTCGTGGGTGCGGGCCATCCTGGCGGTGCCGAGTTCCACGAAGTCGACTGTGCCGCCGCCGGATTCACGGGCGTCGGCCCAGTCCGAGAGCAACTCGCACGCCGCGTGGTCGAGAAAGTCCACACTCATCTCGACCGTCACGTCCACACCGTCGGGCACCTTCGCCAGTTCGGTCGTGAGCCGGGGCGCGGCCAGGAAGGTGCAGGTGCCCGCGATGCGCACCAGCCAGGTGCCGTCGGTGCGCGGCGCCGCGACGATGGTGAACCGCACGACCCGCCACAGCAGCAAGGCGAACGAGGCGAGCAGCCCGATCACCAGGCCCTGCAACAGGTTCAGCGCGACGACCGCGATCACGGTGACCAGGTAGACGTAGATGTCGCCGGTGCGGCGGGCACGTTTGATATGCGCCAGCTTCACCAACTGCACCCCGATCAGCACCAGCAGCCCGGCCAGCGCCGCCGTCGGGATCTGCCGGACCAGGCCGACCAGCGCGACCGCGAACACCAGGATCCAGCCACCGTGCAGCACAGTCGCCGCCCTGCTGCGGGCGCCCGCGTTGGCGTTGGTGATGCTGCGGACGATGACCGCCGCGATCGGCAGACCACCCAGCACGCCCGAGACCATGTTCGCCGCGCCCTGACCGCAGAGTTCGCGGTCGAAGTCGGTGCGCTGGTCGGGGCGCAATTTGTCGACCGCGACGGCCGAGAGCAGCGTCTCCACACTGGCGATGAGTGCGACGGTGAGCATGGTGAGCACCAGCGGCAGCCACCCGCCGTGCGGCAACGCGGGCAACCCGATCCCGTCGAGCAGCGAGCCGTCGAGGCGCACCCGTTCCACCGTCACCGGCAGTATCAAGGAGACCACCGTGGCCGCCACCACCGCGACCAGCGGGCCGGGCACCACCCGAACCCGGCGCGGCAGATACTGCCATCCGATCAGCACGGCGATCACCAGCAGCCCGACGAACAAGTCGCCCTTCTGCACCGACATCACCTGACGCGGTAGCTCGACGATGCTGCCCCACGGCGAGCTGACCGTCGTTCCGCCGAGGAGCACGTGAACCTGCTGCAGGGCGATGACCACCCCGATGCCGGCGAGCATCGCGTGCACCACCACCGGCGCGATACCGAGCACGGCTCGCGCGACGCGGCTGAGCCCGAACAAGATCTGCAGTACACCCGCCCCGACGGTGATGAAACACATGGCGGCCCAACCGAATTGCTGGACCGCTCCCGCCACCACGACAGCGAGACTCGCGGTGGGTCCGCTGACCTGAACCTTCGAGCCGCCGAGTAATCCCGCGACCACCCCGCCGACGGCGGCGGCGATGAGCCCGGCGACGACCGGCGCGCCGGAGGCGAGCGCGACCCCGAGCGACAGCGGCAGCGCGACGAGAAACACCACGAGTGACGCTGGAAGATCTTGTTGGAGAACCGATTTCAGTGACGCATGCGACAGCGTGCGCGCCGTCGCGGTGGTGGTGCCCGGATCATTGTCGGTCATCATTCTCCTTCGCCGGGGCGGATGAGCTCCCGGTTCATCGGTCGAACATGCACTGGCAATTGATGCTGAGCTGCGAGCGAACGACGGATCTGCAGCACTGCTCGAAAGAGAGCGGACTCCAGACACAGAGTCGCGTCAATAGTAAAGACCTTCCCAAGCGCTAGAAAACGTTCTGGGAAGAATGGGACGAAATCGCTGTCGATTTGTGACCTCAGTCACAGAGCAGGTTCTCGGCCAGCTGCCGCTGCGTCGCCTCGTCGAGACCGGCGCTGGTCGCCCACGCGGTGGCGCCACCGTGCTCGGTGTCCAGGTGGATCAGGAACTGGCGCATGGTTGCCGCGTCGGCGGCGAAGACCCAGGCGGGGAGCCGATCTGCCGCGTCATCCACCGGTCGAACCCGCCCGCCGCGAGCCCGCAGCGCCGCGATGTTCGGGGTGGTGGCGGCATAGTCGGCGATGATGTCGTCCGCGCGCACCCCGGCGACGGCCAGTAGCAGCGCGATCACCACCCCGGTGCGATCCTTGCCCGCGGCGCAGTGGACCAGCGCGGGCAACTGACCCGGGGTGGCGAGCAGGCGCAGCACGGCGGCGATGTTCTCGCTGCTGTGCTCGAGGTATTCGCAGTACCGGTCGAACATGCTTCCGTCGGGCGCGACCTCGGTGAGGTCGAGGCGCACCCGGTCCGCGCCGTAGACGTGCAGGTTGCGGTAGTCAGCGACGGCGTCGACCACGACACCTGTTCCGTCCGTGACGATCTCGCCCGGCGCACGCAGGTCGACGATCGTGCGAAGCCCACACTCGGTCAGCAGGAACGACACATCTTCGGCGTCCAGCCCGGTGAGCAGATCCGACCGCAGCACCCGCAAGCGGCGCACCTGCCGCCCGTCCCTCGTGCGCAACCCGCCCAGATCCCGTGCGTTCACCGCACCGCGCAGCGGCAATTCCCGGCCCATCGAAGAACTCACACCGTTGGTCATCACAATCCTCGTTCTCATTTTCGCAGCGCCTGCTCGCAAACGTTGATCAACGGTATTCGGTGCCGGACGCCGCGAATTCCGAAATCCGCTCCGCCGCAACGCTCTTCCGACTGTTTTCACAGGTCAGCGCACTGACTGCGTCGATTCGATCGGGAAATTCAATGGACGGATCGGAATGTTCGATACGAGGCGGCGGGGTCGGTTCCCATCGACCGTCGGACACGGAGCGGGAGAAACGATCACGAATCGAGAAGTTTCGAAGTCGGTGCCGTGGAAGCATTGTTTCCACCGATCAACGAAAGGGTTTTCGATGAACATCATCGAGGTTCGACGAGCTCATCGATGGCTTGCCGTCAGCTTTCTCGCGGCAGTACTGATCACGGTGATCGGGTTGTCGCTGAGTGGACCGGAATGGGTGGTCTACCTGCCGCTGTTTCCGCTAGCCGGACTCTTTCTGTCCGGTTCGCTGATGTTCGCGCTGGTCTACCGCGGCTCGCGACGCGCACCGGCATCCGGCCAGAGTTCGGGTGTCCGGCGCGTTCGCCGAGCGCACCGGTGGTCGGCGGTGGTGTTCGTCGTCACGGTTGTCGCGACGGTGATCGCGCTGGCGCGGCAAGAGCCGGTGGTGTGGGTGTCCTATCTTCCGTTGATCCCGCTCGCCGGACTCTTCCTGTCGGGCTCGATCATGCTGGTAGCGCCGCTGGTGCGGGCGCGGCGCGTCCAGTAGGAGGGCGACTTCCCGGCGTCAGCCGATGTCGACCACCCGCGCCCACGCGGGTGGTCTGTCCGGGACGTAGTCCGGGTTGTTCTCCTGCCACGCGCGCTCCCGGCTGAACAGGCCGACCACGGTTCGGCACGCCGGTTGTTGGGACGGCCAGGGCGTCTGGCCGTCGGTCAGGGCCACGAGGACATCCGGGCGGGTGCGCAGGGCCTTGGTGAAGCCGGTTCGCAGGTCGGTGCCGCCACCGCCGATCAGCAGCATCCCCTCGGCCTGGCACAGCGGGTGGGCGATGCGGGCCGCGGCGTCGCAGGAGAACACGGTGACCAGGTCGCGGCGGCCGCCGACGGCGCGGACGATCGCGGCCACTTCGAGCAGGGCGCTGCCCAGTTCGTCATCGCTGACCGATCCCGAGGTATCGATGACCACGCTGACCCGAGGTGGGGTGCGGCGCAAGCTCGGCAACACGATGCCGGGTAGTGCCGTCGAACGCCGGGCCGGGCGCCGGTAGGTGTAGTCCTCGCCGACGCCGGGGGCCGATGTTGCCGCGCGGAGGGCGGCGCCGAGCAGATCCCGCCATGGCTGGGACGGGTGCAAGGCCTCTTTCGCCCAGCGCCGCCACCCCTGTGGCGCGTCACCGGGACGGCCGATGATGCCCTGCGCCACCAGGAACCGGACGCCGTCGCGTTGCTGTTCGCTGAGCCCGTCCGCACCGTCGGGCCCCAGGTCCCACTCGCGGTCCGATCCATCCGCACCGCTGCCACAGTCGAGCCAGGCCAGGTCTTGGGTCAGACGCCCGAGCCGGAACTGGCCCAGATAGTCCTCCATGAGCTGGCCTTCGTCGAGTCCCAGTGTTCTGGGCAGGACCGCCCCAGCCGGCTGGACCAGACCGTCGCCGAACGCGTCATCGTTGATTTCGGCATCCGCGGCGATATTCATCCGCAGTCGCTCGCCCGGGCCGGTCAGGTCGTGGGTATGGGCGTAGCGGTCACTGCGCGCGTGATGGTCACGCAGCAGGTGCGAAACCTCGTGCACCAGTATCGAAGCCAGTTCCTCCACCGGCGTGTGGTCGACGAACCTGGGCGAGACGTAGCACCGCCAGTGCTTGTCCACGCTCATCGTCGGCACCACCGGCGACTCGACGATGTGCAGCGCGTACAGGGCGGTGGCCAAATACGGTCGGGCCGACACCGCGTGCAGCCGTGCGGCATACAGCTTGACGAAATCCAGCCCGGTGATGTCGGCCCTCATCGGCCCGCCTTGACGGCAACGCGGGCGGCGGCGCGATCGGCACTCTGGGACACCGATACCACCGCGGCGAGCTGTTCGATCGACGCGGGCACTTCCCAGTCGTCGCGGCGCAGCGTGGCGAGGGTGGTCGCGGGAACAACCACCAGGTCAGGCGCTCCGGTTTCCACGGCTTTGACCAGCAACGACCAGGCCGCGTCCCAACGAGACTTCTCCGGTCGTTTGCGGACGGCGGCCACCACACCGTCGAGCACCGCCTGGCGCAGGTCGCCCCGCTCCGGCAGCTCCGCGGTGTCGGGATCGGTCAGCAGCGCCTCCGGGTCGGGCAGATCCATCCGATCGATGCTGGTCAGCAATTCGAAACCGGCGCCGTCACCGACCGTGCCGCGGATCAACTGCGACAGCACATCGCGACTGGTGTCGGCCGCGGTGGCGAAGGCGATCAGCCGCACGGTCATCTCCCAGCTTCGCGGCGACGGCCAAGGACCGCCCCTTCGGGTCTCGGTGGTGGGAATCTGATGCACGAGCTTCGGCCGCGCCGCGAGCAGCGTGCACACCGAGCGACGAGCGAATGCCACTGCCTCCGAGAGTCTTTCGGGTGCGATACGGGGCAGGGTCGCGCGCGGCCATGTCCCGCCGAGACCTCGGACAACGACGTCGTGGTCGTGGGCCCACTGCAGGTGCACGAATCGGTTCGCCAGCGGCGGACTCAGCTCCCAGCCGTCGGCCGCCGAGGAGCGCGGGTTGGCGGCGGCGACGATGCGCACGCCCGGCGGCAATTCCAGTGCGCCGACCCGCCTTTCGAGGACCACGCGCAGCAGCGCGGCCTGCACGGCGGGAGGTGCGGTGGACAGTTCGTCGAGGAACAGCAAGCCGCGCCCGACCTTCACCAGCCGCACGGCCCAATCCGGCGGCGCCATCGGCACACCCTGGTTCGCGGGGTCGTCGCCGATGATCGGCAGACCCGAAAAGTCCGACGGCTCATGCACACTCGCGATCACCGTGGTCAGCGGTAGGTCCAGGGACTCGGCGAGTTGTGTCAACGCGGCGGTCTTGCCGATGCCCGGCTCACCCCACAGCAGCACCGGCAGGTCGGCGGCCACGGCCAAGGTCAGCGCTTCCAGTTGCGCGTTGCGACGCGGCTCCGTCTTCACCGCGCCCAGCAGAGCGAGGAGTTCACCGGCGACATCGAGCTGGGAGCCGGCGGCGCGAATCGTGAGCGGCGGGCAGAGAGTGGGAACAGTCATGTGCGAATCACCTTTGGGTCCAGAAGAATTCGATGGATGGGACGGTTGGTGCGAAGTCGAGTTCAGTGCGAGCCGGCTGACGTGCGGGCGAAGGCCGGCCAACAACCGAGCCGGATGTGAGCTCGGCCCGTCAACGCGAAGTCGGCTGACCCGATACACCGATCAGCAGGTCAGTGCGAATCCATGGAGTGTGGACGCGCTGGATGCTTGGCAGGCGCTCGCCGGTGCGAGAACGCATGACCCCGATGTGCCGGTCGCGTCAGCCCAATGCCGCGTGTCGCGGATGTGCTCGACGCTCGCGGCGGTCGCGCCGGATGGGAGGGACGTGGCCGCGACCCGGTGCGGGGAGGCCGGCCCGAAACAAGCCGTAGGTAATCCGTTGCCGTACAGCGGCTTCGAGTGCGTCCCTGAGTGGCCCGTCACGCAGCACCGCGTCGGCACCGAGCCTGGCTTCGACGATGGTGAGGGCACCGTCGATATCGCCGTGGTCCAGTCGGTCGCAGACGCCGACGAGCCAATCCGGTTGGCGCAGTGATCGGTCGATGGCTTGCAGGCAGGGCATCGGGGTTCCGGTCAGGGCTGCCAGGAGTTCCTCGCGCCGGATTTCGGTGGGGTCGTGGTCCAAGGCGGCGAGCACCCCGTTCACCAAACCGATCCGGTGGCGCTCGCCCCGGCACTCGACGATCCGATGATCGGCGGTGACCCCGGGTGTCTCGGTCGGCGCGCCGTCGCGTCCGAGCGCGGAAGCGACCAGTGGATGCAGTCGATCGGCGGTGATCGCACCCGCGCGCAGCAATTCCAGGTCTGGGAGCACCCAGGTCGCAGCATCGGGCAGGACCGGAAGGGCGGAGATTCCGCCGCGCGGGTGCTCCCTCGAAATCCTTACTGCGGGTGAGTCATCCGCACGCACGTCCAACACGACCCGCTTCCGCGCACCGCACCGCACCAGAACCAGTCCGGACCGGCATCCCTGCGCCCGCAGCAGAATTCCCGCTTCGTCCGCCCAACGGTCGACGGCACAACCTGGCAGCACCGTTGCGGACAGGCCGAAGTCGAGCCCACCGGCCTGCGTGATCGGATCAGCCGGCCCGTGGTCGGGGCGATCTGCCCACGCGATCGGACCGGGCAGCCCGAAGCCGGGGGCGCCATCCGGCGGCAGCGACACGGAATCCCCAGAGCGGGTTCGCAACTCCCCCACTCTGCGCGAATCCCACAGGTGACGGTGCAGGTCGAGCCGGTAGCGACTGTTGGGTCGCGGGTGTGGGTGCATGCGGGCACTCGTCGCGGGGCTCATCGTGTCCCACAGCGCGAGGCTGATCCGCTGACCGGCAGCCGCCCACGCCGGTGGCGTACGGACAACCAGGTGCAGGCTACTGGGACACGGTGTTCCGGTGCCGAGGTTCGCGACGTCGTCGGCATCGTAGCGAGCCAACACCATCGTCAACCCGGGCCGCAACAATCCGTCCGGCGCGATTCTGGGTAGATGCCAGCGCAACAGATCCGGTGCCAGATACCGCAGGTCGGCCCGCACGCGAGCGGCGAGTCCCCGCCCGTGCGTCCGCGCCAACGACCGCAGATCGATATCCACATCGACGTGCGCCGCGGCGCATGCCCCGGACCAGTCGCCGACGAGACGCCGGGACCCGGCGACATCGATCATCCCGGGCGGCACGGCGAGTTCGCGCACACGCAGCCAGAGGGCCAGGCGCGAATCGTCATACGACACACGGGAGCACTGCGGATTATCGGTGAATTCCCCGCGTTCATGCGGGAGAGAAGCCGGTTCGATGACCGGCGTGGGGCTCAACGGCCCGGGCGCAGGACGCCCTTTCGACTCGATGTCATGTGGCCAGTATGCACAACATCGCGCGGCCCGACAAGCGGTCACGTTCGCCGCACGCGCTCCGCATCCGGTCGACGAGGTAGGCGGGCCCAGGTCAGAGACCCGGTGCCCGCCTCACCACCGTGTCGCTACCGCGCGTCGGTCAGTTCGCGTACGTCGGACTGCGCACCCAGCTGCGGGTAGGTCGGGTATTCGATGCCCGAGATGTACTGCACGGTCCGTACCACCTGGCACGAGTAGCCGAACTCGTTGTCGTACCAGACGTAGAGGATCGCGGTGTCGCCCTCGACGATGGTGGCGTTGGCGTCGATGATCGAGGCCGCGCGCGAGCCGATGAAGTCGCTCGAGACCGCGTCGGTGGCGGCGGTGTAGTCGAGGTTGCGGCTCAACGGGCCCGCCAGGGAGACCTGACGCAGGTAGGCGAGCACGTCTTCCTTGGTGGTGTCCTGCTTCAGCTGCAGGTTCAAGATCGCGACCGAGACGTCCGGGGTGGGAACGCGGATCGAGTTACCGGTGATCTTGGCCTTGAAGTCCGGCATCGCCTTCGCGACGGCCGAGGCGGCGCCGGTCTCGGTGAGCACCAGGTTGAACGGCGCGGAGCGGCCGCGACGATCGGCCTTGTGGTAGTTGTCCAGCAGGTTCTGGTCGTTGGTGAACGAGTGCACCGTCTCGACGTGTCCGCGGACGATCCCGAATTCGTCGTCCATGGCCTTGAGCGGCGGCACGATCGCGTTGGTCGTGCACGAGGCGCAGGAGAAGATCTGCTGCGACAGGTCCAGATCGCGGTGGTTGACGCCGTGCACGATGTTGGGCACGTCACCCTTGCCCGGCGCGGTGAGCAGCACCTTCGCGATGCCGGGGCGCAGGTGCTGCTCCAGGCCGTCACGATCACGCCAGCGACCGGTGTTGTCGATCAGGATCGCATTGTCGATGCCATAGGCGGTGTAGTCGATCGTCGTCGGGTCATCGCTGTAGATGAACTTGATGACGTTGCCGTTCGCGGTGATCGTCTCGTTGTCGGTATCGACCTTGATCGTGCCGTTGAAGTGCCCGTGCACCGAATCCCGGCGCAGCAGCGACGCCCGCTTGGCCAGGTCGTCATCGCCACCCCGGCGAACCACCACCGCACGCAGGCTCAGCCCGTTGCCCGACCCGGCCTTCTCGATCAGCAGCCGGGTGACCAGCCGCCCGATCCGCCCGAACCCGTAGAGCACCACATCGCGCGGCCCCTGCGACACGGCCTTGTTGTCATCACTCACCTGCGCGAGCACCGACGTGGTGTACTCCTCGACCGACAGCCCACGCTCATCCGCGTGATAGGCCATCACGAGCTGACCGAGATCGATCTTGCACGGCCCCAGATCCAACCGGCTGATCACCTGCAGAAATGGCAACGTCTCGTCCACCGACAGCTCTTCGCCGCCGATCTGCCGCGCGAATCGATGCGTCCGCAGAATGCTGATCACCGACTTGTTCACCAGCGACCGACTGTGCAGCAGAATCGTCACACCCTTGCTGCGGTACAACGTCCCGATGATCGGAATCATCGCCTCAGCAGCAGCTTCCTGAGCGTTCCAGCGATCAAGTTGTTCGGTAGTCAACACACGTCCTCTGGGTTCATCGATATTTGCGCCATATCCATGGTAGTGAGGGCCGCAATTTCACTGTGGACCGCTCCCCATTGGTGAGATCGGCGTCGCACTGAACCCCGCTCACCGACGGACGCCCGCCGACCCTGCGCGCAGGGCGTACGGGTTGCCGCCTGGCGAATACGCGCTGGTCGGAGGCATTTCAGCGACCTTGATCCGTGAGCACGGCCATCATCGGACCGCCGGTTTCCCGGCTGGTCGAGCGCGCTGACGATGATCCGCGGGTTGTTCGGCCGCCGAACGTGGCCTCGACTCAGAACTTGCCCATGTGGTGTTCGGTCCGGTGGCCCAGCTGGGCGGTGAACTCGGTGACGAACTCGTCGGTCAGGGGTGGCCAGCCCCAGAAGTCGAAGGCGAGGGCGCCGAGGGCGAAATCGTCGGCCCACTGCCAGCTGGTGATCGGGCCTGTCGTGGTGCAGGTGGCGCAGGTGGCCGCGCCTTCGCCGGTTTCTTTCCAGGAGTCGATGGCGTTCGAAAATGGTTGCCACACTGCGGGATCAGCTTCCCATACCTGCGGGTAGTCGATGATCACAGTGCGCGCCTGGCACTGTGGACACATCGCGGCGGCCGGTTCGATCTCACCCTGACCGCTGTAGTGGGCATTTCTGCCGACTATCACGGCGACCGGCGCGGGGGTCCAATCGCCGCCCCAATTCTGGGCGATCTCGGCCCACTCGGGGCCCGCCACATACCCTTCGTCGACCTGGAGGCTGTACATCGCCGCGCCCGAGGTTTCCCGGAGCAGCCACCCCCGCCCCACCATCCAGTCGACCATCCGCTCCGCCAACGCACCCGCGTCGGCCGCGGACACCTCGAGATCGACGATCCGTTCGAAGAAGTCACCCACGCCCACATCCTGCCACTGAAGACCGCCCTCGTACCCGACCTGCCTGCGCCCGCCGGTCGAGGTCGGCGCCGCGGTCAAGTCGCGTCGGTCCAGCGGATCAGGGCCGGTTTCACCCTGGCGCACACCGGGTTTCCGGTCGCATCGGTGAGACCGAGCCGAGCCTCGAGTACGCCCGATTCCGTCGCGGCGGCCAGAACCTCGGCGGGCACGTCGGCGAGCATCAGTTTGGCCCGCCGGAACATGGTGATGGTTCCCGTGTCATCGACGGTGCCCCAGCTGAGATAGAGGAACCGCTCCCCCGGCCTGCCCTGAATGTAGGGCCCGCGGATATCGGCGCCGTCGACGGCGCATTCCACAGTCCAGGTGACAGCGTCCGCGTCGCCACGCTGCGGATCGAGCAGCTCCTGTGGACGATTCTTCCGCTGCACGCATACATGGATGTTCGAGTACGGCGTCTCGATCCCCGCCGGCCGGCAGGACAACCCGGGCAGTTGCGTCCCCACGATTCGGATGAGCATCTGACCATTCTCGTGCACCGACCCGGCACGCGCCTCGCTCTCGACACCGCTCAGGCGAGGTCGTTCCTGCCCGGTACTCCATCCAGGACGACGACGCGAGTGCCCGCGGCGAGCAGGCTGCTGGCGGTGAGGCCACACATGGCGTGGAAGGCGTCGCTGAAGTGGGAAGGGCTGGCGAATCCGGCGTCCGAGGACGCTGTCGTCAAATCGGTGCCTTTCGCAACGGCACGGCCGACGCTGAGCATGCGAGCCCACATCCGGTATCGGCGGAAGCTGGTGCCTGCGTCGGCGTTGAACAGGTGCAGGAAACGTGACGTGGACAGGTGAGCTTCGGCAGCCAGTTCGGCGGCCGAGTTCGAGCGGGCCGGGTGGGCCTGCAGGGTCGCCGCCGCGGCCACGATCCTGGCGTCGATGTTCGCCACGCCGGGGCCGCAGGCCAGGTCTACTGCCGCGACGGGATCGAACCGCGGCCGCGCGGCGAGATCGATCAGGTCATCTTCCTTGCTGTGCGCCAGACCGACTCCCTGGTCGTGCGCGGTCATGCGATTCCAGCAACTGGTTGCTTGCGGCGAGCTCGGATCGATATAGCAGAACAGCATCCGCTCGCCGTTGCAGACGATCCGATGGATCATCCGGGGCGGAATCAGCGCAGAACGCGCGGTCTCCTCCCGGCCGCCCACGTGCAAGGTGAACGGCGCGTCCAGCCCGACCGCCAGGCAATGCACGGTGCCGCAGTGCGCGTCGAGCTGCAGGGAAGGGCCTCGGTACACAGCGTGCCCCGGCCACAGCCACACCGTCGCCTGCGCGTGACCGCGCGTTTCTGGAAGTGCCGGGCCGCCCATGATCGCCATCATGCACGACACGACCAGCTCGACCTCCACGATGCGACCTTGATCGGCAATGACGGCGACGCCGTCCGAATCCTCCTGAGCGACCTGAGCTCCCAGGTCGTTTCGTAGCTGTGGAAGCCAGCCGGGGCTCGGCGAACGGCATTCAGATCAGCACGCCACTGCATCTCCGACCGAGTTGTCGAGACGCACCCCCAGGACTCGCGACAATTCGCCGACACTGTCGGCACTGGGTGTCACCACATCGCGTTCCCAACGGCTGATCTGGTTTCCGTCCGCGATTCCGATCCAGTCGGCCAACTCCGCCTGGGTGAATCCGGAGGCCATCCTCGCCGCCCGAATCGCTTTGCCGATCTTTGTGGACATGGTCTCCCCTCTCTCTCGATGCCCTCGGCACGGACTGCATCGGCGCGGGTGCCCGTAGCGAACACTCGTACTCCTGATGCGGTCTCGCGCAGCCACATTCGAAAGATATCGGTGTATCGGCCTTCGAAGGAGGCTGTCACTGCACGGCAACTGACTGTGCACGCACAAACGTGCTTGCAGCCGGGCGCGACAACCCCGGCTACTTCGGTGGGTTGTCCGTATCAGTGGCGCTGCGGCGCCAGTCACGTGGCGTGATGCCGAATGCTTCGCGGAATCGCCGGGCGAAGTGAGCGGCGTCGCGGAAACCCACGGCACCGGCCACAGACGCGATGGACCGGTGCGCGTAACCTCTGTCGATCAGCATGTCGCGGGCCCTGACCAGGCGTTGTTCGATGATCCACTGCTCGAGGCTGATACCCGACTGCGCGCAAACCTTGAACAGGTGCCGGACGGAGATGTTGTTGGCGGCGGCGATACCGGGGATCTTCAGGGTCGAGTCGGACAGGTGTGTCCGCACATACCCGAGGATCTGCTCGATCAGCAGTTGCTCCGGCATGGCTGCGCCGTCACCCGGACCGCGGCCCGCTGCCGAGATCAGTAGCGCCCGAACCATTTCCAGGCACGACTCGCCCACGGAAGCGGCGGCCGGATCTGCTTCGAGCTGGTCGGCGATCGCGACGAGATGCTGGATCTGCGCCGTGACCATCGGGTACAGCGGCGATGCCGCCAGCCGCCCGTGAGCCGCGACGACCGTTTCCGCGGAAATGCCGAGGCGCTCCCTGGACAACTGCAGGCACAGCGTTCCCCCGAGACCGTGCCAGCCGGAGGCGAACGTGGTGGCCAGGTCGATCACTTCGCAGGCGCCGGGCTCGATCAGCGTTTGCGCACCGAATTGTTCGTGCCTGCGGACCTGTCCGTTCTGAACAGTGACCGTCAGGGTGTCGCTGGGCGTTGTTCGCTCATGCCGACGTGTCCGCCAGACCTGGTGACCGGATACCTCCGAGCGGGTGAGCGCGATCGGACCCAGCATCCAGGCCTGGTGCCGGCTGACCACTTCGGCCGGCGAATCCCACATCTGCAGGTTCGCCCCGATGTCGGCTTCCTGCAGGATCGCGGTGACTGCCTCCCGCCGGTCCGCCGGTGTGAAGTAGTCGGAGTCGATCAGCACTGCCATCGGTGATCTCCACTTCGGATCTCGCCGGCGGTGGAGTTCCTCCCGTCGCCGGCCGCTGCGCGTTTCGGGTGGTGGCAATTCGGGCAAAGGTGATTGCACGGGCCAGTATTCGGCGATGCTATCGCGCCCCGGCGCGCCCGGAGCCCGATTCGGCAGGGTTGCTCACCGACCTGTGGTGGCGTGTTCCCTTGGCGCGGTAGGCCGTAACGCCAGGATTCGACGCTCGGCCGGTGTCGCCGTCGCAGCCCATTCCGGCCGCAAGGCCGCGTAGGTGCACACATCGCGCCACCGGCCCTGGGTTCGGTACAGCTGCCGAAGCCGCGCCTCCGGCGTCAAGCCCACTCCCGACATCACCGTGTCCATCACCGGATGATCGTGGCGGTGCCCCGCCCATACCCGGTGAATCCCGAGCGGCCCGAAGGCGAATGCCGCCATGAGCCGCCCCGCCTCGATTCCACCCGCACGCAGCGTCCCTTCCGGAACCATGACCAGACCGCCGATCATCGCGCTGCTGCCGAAATCCTCTACCAACAGGCCGATGGTGCCGACCATGGCGTCCTCACCCGGTGCCGTGATCGCCAGCGTGTACTTGCGCCGCGGACTCTCGCCGCGGGACCGGCGGGCGGCGTCGAACGACGCCGCGGCTGCCCGGACGCCCATGCTGTCGGTGCCCATATATCGGGTCAGGTGAGGGTCGGTGAAGATCCGCTGATATACGCCCAGATCACCGGCACGGAGATCACGCACCCGCAGCCGTGTGCCGACCAGTTCCACGTCGCACAGGTCGATCGTCAACGGACTTCTTCCATCGCCCGCACGAATGCCGGAGCAATCCGTTGGCCTATCGCGGGTATGAGCTCGTCGAGGTCGACATAGGTTCGCCCCGACGGGATCAGCTCGCCGAGCAGGATCCGGCGAGCCGTGTCCGCCACCAAGGCGCCGCCGAGCATCACCCCGGAGGCGAGTTGAGGCCAGCTGGACAGGCTCCGGCCGATCTCACCGACGGCGTCCCGCATCGCCGGACTCAGCTGCGGCTCATCGACCACTGCCAGCAGAAACGACAGCAATTCGCCCCGGTTCATCCTCGCGACATCGGAAGAGGTCGACCCGCCGCCGCGGCCGTGGAACAGCGGGCGATGGGGTTCGCGATCGAAACGCTCCACATCCAGCAAGCCGCGATCGTTGGCGTCCATCAGTACCGGGATCCCTCGGTGCCGCGCGCACTCACGGGCAGCGACTTTCGCCCATACCGTGTCGCATTCCTCCACCACCAGATCCAGCGGCCGAGTGCCGCCCACGCCATCGAAGAACGACCCGATCGACTCCTCGGTCAACCCGTCCATGAACACCTCGATGTCGAGATACGGGTCGATCTCGAACATCTGACGTGCCGCGAGCACAGCCTTGGAAACTCCGAGATCACCCACCCCTGCCCGCAACCGGTTCAGATTCGACAGCCCGACGGTGTCGAAGTCGGCCAATCGGAACGATCCGCCGACCCCTTCCATCGCCAGCGTCACAGCCGCACTGTTGCCCACCGACAGCCCGATCACACCGATCCGCCGATCGCGCAGGTCGCGCTGTTGCGCCCGGTCGATCTTGTTGCGATTCCGATCTGTCCGCACCCGCTGGAAACCCTCGCGCGGCAGCACATGCACCAACCGGCCGTTCCACGGATAGAACACCCACGTTCCCCACCGCCACAACGGAGTCCCGCCACAGATCCGACGACGGGAGGCTGCCAGCGAGCCCGTCGAATGCGCGAGGGCAGGGTCCTCGCACCGGATCAGTTCGTCGAGCTGGTCTTCGATCGTGTCGTGCACCGCACTCACAGAACTCGACGCTGCCAGCGCTTCCAGTTCACGCGGTCCTTCCGGGCTCGACGCGTCGAGCAGCACTGGACGGAAATGCGATGTTGCAGCGCCAGGCGTAAGTACCGTCGGACGCGGAACCGAGCGATGCAGAACCATGTGTGCACAAACCTCCGACACTCATGAGGCGAACGGACACCCGCTCGTCGCTGTCGACCAGGACGCGCAAAGAATACATACAGCACACCATCAGCAAACCGACCTTCGGTCCACCGGCATGGCGCGGCAATGCCTAGGCCAAACTGGGACTATGACCAATAGATCCGGCGCGAAAGGTGACCCGCTCCATTACTCTTCGTCGGTCTCGCAATAATCCCGCAAGCATTGATTCCAAGCCCTCGGGCGAGGATTGTTCACTGCCGCCCGCCCCACCAGAGCGGACATGATTCGATTACCGAACGCTCTCCCCGATCCAGCATCGCTCCACAGCCAGACGCTGAACGGCTGCGCGCTCATTAGGCAATCTTCAGTGGCCGTCGCACACGCCTGCGATCAGGTACCGCGCGGATTCCGGATCGGCTAGCGAATTCCGGATACCGCCGGTTCGTAGGCAGCGATTCTGCACGCATGTTGCACGCCGAACGGCGCCAACCAGCCCCATGGAGGAACCAGCTCTCGGGCGATCCAGGAACTCGCCTGTGCAGGCCAAGGCAGCATGTACCACCATTTCCGCGGCAAGGCAGATCTGGCCATCGCCGCGGAACATCGGATGGCCGACGAGCTCAAGGACCAGATCCAGCAGCGCCTGCAGAGCGGTTCGACGGTGCGGGACCGGATCGCCGCGTTCCTGACCGTCGACGAGAACGTTCTGAGAGGTTGCCGCCTCGGCCGACTGGTACAGGATTCAGCAGTCGTCGCAGATCCTGCACTGCTGGAGCCGATCTCGACCATGTTCACATGGATTCAGGATCAGATCCGCGAGGTCCTGGCAGACGGTAAAGCCCATGGCGAACTCGCGACCGACTTGGACATCGACGCCCTGGCCACAACTATCTTGGCGCTCAGGCAAGGCGCCTACGTCCTTGCGCGTGGCGCTCAGTCCGAGGATCCCTTTCGTCGGGCTACTATCGGGAGCTTGCAGTTGATTCCCGGCCGATGACGTGTGCTCGCCGCCTCGCAGCGAAACGGTCGGCTCGGATGACCCCGTCCGCGCCATGATGCCGTACAGCAGAATTTGCAATACATCCCTAAGGTCTCGGCCGAGACCTCCGGGTTGTGTCGCCTGTCCCCGCCATACGCACCTTTCGGCTGGTTCGCGGTGCATAATTTCGGCCTCCGCACGGGCAGGCTGATGACCTGCGTTCGCCCGTCAGAGCCGGTCTAAGCAGATAACCGTTACGCCGCCGCCCGCCACGACTGCTAGCGAGCCTCTTTTGAGCGCGCAAAGATCTGTCACCTTCATGCCGACGTCAATGGTCGAGACAGTCTGGCTCAGGCCACTCGTGCATAGATTCCATAGCCGCACCATGCCGTCAGTGCTACCGGCAGCTAGGATGGTTCGTCCGTCTGGTATTTGCACCGCCGCAACCGCGGTCACCTCTCCGATGCGACCGGCAAGTGACTCGCCGACCGGCTGACCGGTAGTCGGATCCCACACCCGCACCGTGCAATCGTCGCTGCCTGTGGCAAGCAGAGTCCGTCCATCTGGTAACGGCACCGCCGCAACCGCATTCACCCTCCTCGTGTGGCCGGTGAGTGGCTCGCCGGAGGCGCGACCAGTGGCCGGATCCCACACCCGCACCGTGCAATCGTCGCTGCCTGTGGCAAGCAGAGTCCGTCCATCCGGCAACGGCACCGCCGCAACCGCATTCACCCTCCTCGTGTGGCCGACAAGTGGTTCCCCAGCCAGGTCACCAGTGGCAGGATCCCACAGCATCAGCGGGCCCTGACCTTCGACGGTCGCCAGCAGGGTCCGCCCATCCGACAACTGCGCCGCCGCAACCGCGGTCACAAGGTGGAGGTGGAAATTGAAGGGCTCGCCGAGCCGGTAACCGGTGGTCAGGTCCCACAACTCCACCGTAGGAGGAAAAAGCTCGCCAGCAGCCACCCCAGCAGCCAGCAGAGCCCGCCCATCCGCCGACGGCACCACCTCGACAGTGTCCGCCCTGATGGTGTGGCCGATAATTGGCCCGTCCGCCAGGTGACCGGTGGCAGCGTCCCACAACTGCACCTTGGTGGAGCCGTCTCCCCTCGCGGCAATCAGGGACCGTCCATCCGGTAGCGCGACCGCGGCGACCGCGGTCACCCACACCGCGGGGACCCCGGTCGCCCAAGAGATGGTCGAGCGCTCGCCAGCCAGGTATCCGGTGGCCGGATCCCACAGCCGCACCGCCCAATCATCGCTGCCGCTCGCCAGCAGAGTCCGGCCATCCGGCAACCGCACTGCCGCAACCGCGGTCACCCGGCCCGTATGGCCCACAAGGGGCTCGCCGACCGAGTGACCGGTGGCCGGGTCCCACAACCGCAGTGGGCCGTCGCCGCCGGTCGCCAGCAAAGTCCGCCCATCCGGCAACGGCACTGCCGCGACGGCGAACACCGCAGGGTTGTAGCCGGTGAGGGGTTCCCCGGTCTGCTGACCGGTAGTAGAGTCCCATAATCGCACCGTGCCATCAATACTGCTCGATGCCAGCAGGGTTCGCCCGTCCGGCAACGGCACCGCCGCAACCGCGAACACCCCCAGGGCGAACCTCCCCCCGGCGTGGCCAGTGAGCGGTTCCCCGCACTCCTCACCGGTAGTCGGGTCCCACATCCGCACCGTGCCATCAACGCTGCCGGCCGCCACCAGAATCCGGCCATCCGGCAACGGCACCGCCGCAACCGCGAACACGGCGTCAGAGTGTCCGGTGAGAGGTTGGCCGAATTGCTGACCAGCGGTCGGGTCCCACAACCGCACCGTGCCATCGCGGCTCCCAGCCGCCACTAGGATCCTGCCATCCGGCAAGGGCACCGCCGTAACTGATTTCACCCAGTCGGTGTGGAATGCACCGACCGGATCGCCGGTATTCGGATCCCACAATCGCACCGTCCCATCGCCGCTCCCGGTTGCGAGGAGCACCCGCCCATCCGGCAACGGCACCGCCGCGACCGACCTGACCCAGTCTGTTTGGCAACTGAAGGGTTCCCCTGCCGGGAGGCCAGTAGCCGGTTCCCACAACTGCACCTTCCCGTCGAGTAGGCCGGCGGCCAGCAGGATACGTCCATCAGACACTGGCACCACCGCGAGCGACGTCACTGGACCGGGATTAAGAAGCACACGGTGCGGCGCGACACCTATTAGTGCAGCCCATTGCAAGCGAAGCCGGTAGCCCTCCTTCAACCCGACGGGTCCGCGTACTGTGCCGCCAACAATCCGCGCGAATGCAATCTGGAACACAACACCACGGTCCACTAGATCTACGCACTGAAGGCGTTGCCAGGAACTCAGCAATACGCTGAGCGCAGGCGGCAGTATCAATCGGCCGAACGCATACTGGTGCACATCCCGGGCGACCGATTCCGGGTTGAGCGCAAGGAGAAGGTCTCGGTTTTCGTCGAGCGACCGCCAGCCGATCTCACCGGCTGTGCCAGCGTGCGCGGACAGCAGAAGGCTCAGGTAAGGGTTCAGCGTCTTGGAGCCGTCGAGCACTGCGCCGAGGTCGGTAGTCGCGGCCTTTATTAGAGACCGCGTGATCGCGAGGTGCGCTTGGCGGTCTGCGACACTCGGTTCGGCTTCATTGGTGAAGTACTCGGCGAACGTGCGGTGCGCCAGCCGGAAGACGGTCTGGCCGTATTCGCGATCGACAAGGACATAGGGCGCAGCGTCGCGTACCAGTCGCTGGACATCCTCGCCGCTGATGTCCTGACCAGGTGCGAGCGCCCGTGCGAGGACGACCCACAGGCCGCCTTGGTCGGGGACACCGCGGCCGCGGGCGAACGCCAGGGCGCGCAGCAGTGGACGGTGGCTCGGGTGCCGGGCCTCCAGTCGGTCGACCGCGACCTCGAACAGATGTTGGTGGTCCTGCCCGAGCAGACGCTCCCAGGTCGACGGAAACTGCCAGCGCCGGTCTGCCAATACTTCATGCACCGCCAACCGAGCGAACAAGAATTGACGTCGTTGCTCTCGTACCGCGCGCGCGAATGCGGTGACATCGAATGACTCGTCGAGCAGTTTGCGTGCTCGATGCAGTCGCCGCTCGACGTAGCGTTCGACGGCTGTGTCGTCCCGGTCGATGTGCACGCGGGCGGCAGTGGGGCCGAGCGCGTCGACCAGGTTCGTATCCGGAGCGGGGTGATCGGGGCCTTCGTTTGTGCTCAGCCTCGTTCCGATCAGCAAGCGGACGGTCGACACACCGGCCAGGGTGCGAAGCACCACGCCTGACACAGCTAACGGGTCGACTGCCTCGTCGAGTGCGTCGACAAGAATGGTCGTCATCGGTCGGTCGGTTAGCTGTTTGCAGAGCCACTGGGTCGACTCCGATACTGATCCGGACGGTGATTCGCCTGCGTCGATCCCCTTGGCGATCCGGGAGACGATCTCCTCCGGTGAGGTGCCGGTGAGGTGGAGGACGAGGTCGAATACCCCGCCAGTCGGGCGTTCGGCCTCCGGAACTTCATCGAGCACGCCAGCTTTCAGGAGCGCGGTGCGCAGCGTCGGGTTACTGTGGACCACCAAATGCCCGAGCAGTGCCGACTTTCCTGATCCTGCAGGGCCGGTAACAACGAGCATTCCCGATGTCGCTGTAGCGAGCCAGTCGACGATCTGACGCGTCTCGGTCTGGCGTCCTTCGAAGTACCACGATTGCTCGCCGAGCGCTGTTTCCTTGAACGGCAGTTCACCGCCATGTGCTTTCGGCAGGAAGTGGCGTAGTTCGTCGTCACTCAGCCCCGACAAGGCGGCTTCGAGTTCGTCGGTATCCGCGACGGGGCTGTTGACGAGAACGGCGTGGCGGCGGCGAAGAACGATGTCGAAGAATCGATCGCTTTCGACTGTCGCGGACAGCCGCCCGAACTCGACCGGCAGTTTGCTGAGGTCGATTTCGAATTCGCCCCGGAAAGTGACGTTGATCAGGTAGTCCAGGTCTTGGCTGAACCGGCCGAGCTCGGTGGCGCCGTCGCCGGACATTCCACCCACCAGCAGATATCGCCCGGCGACCGTACTGTTCAGCAGTTCGATCTTCAGCAGTTTGATGAAACGCGTGGATCCGCACGCGTCGACCACGACGATCGCCCACCTGTCTTTGTCCGACAGCCGACTCGCAATCGCCTTCGCCAGAACCTCCGGCGTCGTACCCTGAGTGCGGCTGCTCCGCTTGCTCTTTGCGTGGTAGAGGACAGCGGTTTCGTAGTTATTCGTGTAGCCGTGGCCGACCCAGTAGAAGATCGTGGCGGGATGTTCGGCGTTGCTCCACACATCGATTCGCTCCTCGACACTATCCGCGCCACGCTCCTCCTTGGCGACGTTCCAGTCTTGTACTCGAACGTTGAAGGGCTCAAGTACTGCGGTCACCGCAGCAACTTCGGTATCGACATCGAGGTGGCCGTGTTCGCGATACCAGCCGATCGCCATCGGGAAGAACTCGGGGCCATCCGTCATCGGTCGGTATCCACCGCCATGATGATCTGTTCCACTGCGGAATTCCCACTACCAGCGACCTCCACCCGGTACAAGCCTGGCTCGTAGACGGTGCTGGATACAAGAAGTCGGCCGTCGCGACAGTGTGCTTCGGCTCGCCGGGGCAAGCGCGTACCGATTTCGGTGACCGTGCACCGGATATCGTTCGGCTTGGCCGCCCCCTCGACTCCAATGTCGAATTCCGAACCGACGGTGACGACGTCGGGTGTGTCGATGCCGAGATCGCCGGCACCCATCTGCGGGCCGAGGTCCGCATCGAGGTTCAGCAGAACGTCTCTCACGAAGGTGATTGCCGACTGGGCCTTCGCGAGCGGGCCATGCTGCTGTGGCAGCACATGCATTTTGTTCCGGTCTTCCTTCGTCAGGATCAGTTTCCCTGGCGTCAGTGCAGAGTTCCGCGGCACAGTCCCGTCACCGAATATCATCTCGCGAAGCGGGGCACCGGCGGCGTCTCTCTGCACCCCCGCCCAACCGAAGGCGAATGCGTGGCGCTGTCCTTCGACTCGCCCCGAATTGATCTTGAGGCTACACAGGGTCGGCTGTTCGACACCGACCACCGGACGATGATCCGGCATAAGAACCGTGGCGCGCTCGGCGCGGTGGGCCAGCGCGGCTTCGGCGAGGTCACCGCGACCACCGATGGCCGTGATGTCGCTGGGGGTCAGTAGCCGCACGTCGGTGCCGGTGTCCACGCAGCGGAAGCTCGGCAGTAGGTCGTAGAGGCCCGGCATGGTGACCGCGATCCGCTGCAGCTGCCGGGCGGGCAGCGGCGCTCCCTCCCCCGTACCGAGCATGACTATGGCCTTCGGGGCGCCCTTGAAAGGGGTGCCGAGGGTGATGATTTCACCGACATTGTCGGTGGCTCCGGGGTTCGCGGACAGTTCGTGGCACAACAGTCCACCCATTGAGTGAGCGACGAGATGCACTCGCGCCTCGGGACGTTTGGACTCACGCCGCCACCACTGCAGGTGTGCGTCGATGACCTCGGCCAGTAGGAGTGCGTTGTGACGCACAGGCAGTCGCCAGTCGTAGCCGAACTCGTAGACTGCGGCCGGGTGCCGGACGATGCGTTCGAGTCCGCGCACCAGCTCGGTGTAAGGCTCGATTCCGCGCAGGAATGGCGCGAAAGTTGGTGCCCGCAGAAGGCGTCCGGGCCGCACCGTTGTGCGCTCAGGGTCGACAGCCAGCGGGGTCAACCGATTGGTAGGCGCGGTCCACATCCGTGCGATCAAACCCGGATCCAGTCCCCACAGTCTCTTCTCGGTATCGATATCGATCAGCTCGGTGCCCATGATCCCCGGCACGACGATCACAGCATCATCGATGACTCGATCCGAACCATGCACCGGGTCAAGGAATGTCAACGTCTCGCTCCATGGCGACTTCGGCAGGTCGTCGGATTTCGCTGCGGGAAAGGTCCATTCGTGCGACACAGTCGATATCATCGCCCACAAGCCGACTGGATGGGGGAATTCGCGTGACCGACAAGCCTTTCGGCGCGCGATCCCTGTTCGTCATCGCAGCCCGCGACTACCCCGACGACGATTGGGGGCAGTTCGCGGAAGGCATCGACGAGCAGATCCGAGTGGTTCAGGACTGGTGGTGCCACGACCAGCTGAAGGAGCGAGCCTTCACCGCTCGCTGCTCCACCGCCGTCACCACCCGGCGTGATGTCGAGAACCAGGTGCACGAACTGGGACTTCGCTTCCTCACTGCCGAGGATGTCGCGGTCCTGTACGTCACCGGGCACGGACGTAAAGCCGAGAGCGGCCGCCACTATCTGATGCTGCCGGACACGCCCGGCCAGGAATACACCCACGCCTATCCGACCGCCGATGTTGTCACCGCGATCCTCGGCTCGCAGGCCCAACATCTGCTGGTCATCGTGAATACGTGCCACTCTGGTGCATTGCGCTCCGAGCTCGCGAAGCACTGGGAGGATTTATCGTCGTCCCGGCGCGAACTCAGCTCACTCCATGTGTTCACGATCGGCGACTTCGACCAGCGGCCCCGCATCCTCGACTTCACCCGAGCGCTCGAAACCGTCCGCACGACCCTGTTGCAGGGCGGTTACGCGAAATCGCACCTGAGCATCGGCGATTTCCTGCGGGAGCTCGACTACGCCGTAAAATTGGCTGATCCCGACAAGGAGTCCCCGGTCGGTGTCAAGCTCGTGTTCGGTGAGTCTTGGACCAGCGACCCGCACCTGTGCCTGCCCAACCCCGGTTACACGCCCGCCGACCCCACTGTGTACGACGCTCGACGCCAGGTCGCCGACTCCCGTGCCGAAGTGGAGTACTGGCTCGATCGTGCTAGTGGCCGCGCGACCGCCGACGATCCCGGCTGGTACTTCGCTGGTCGACGGACCCTGACGCGGCAAGTTGCGAGCTTCCTTCGCTCTGGGGCAGGCATGCTCATCGTCACCGGCGCGGCAGGAACCGGAAAGTCAGCGATCATCGCGCGAGCAGTGACACTGTCGGACCCAAAATTCCGCAGCGACCCGCGTTACGCCCTGGCAGTGGAGACGGCCCCCGCAGAATCACTGCCACCTATCAACTCGGTCGATGCCGCTGTCCTGGCCCGCCAGAAACGTGCGCCTGCGATCCTCGAACAGATCCTGACCGCCACCGGCATCACGCCGACAGCCACAGACCGGGCAAGCACCCAACAGTTGCGGAATCGCCTGCAACAGCATCTCATCAGCATGGGGAGGACAGTGACGATCGTCCTGGACGGTTTGGACGAGGCCGACCAGCCGATGCTCCTACTCCCGGAGGTCGTGAGCCCCCTCGCGGGCTGGCGCGACCAGCACGGCGCACACATGATTCGGTGGGTGATCGGTGTCCGCAGCGACACCTCAGCAGGTTCACCGGGCCGAGGGCCGCACGGACTGCTGCCCGAGCTGACCAAGATCGCCGCCGACGGTGTCACAACGTTACGTACTGATGGGCCCGAGACAACCAACGACATCGCCGACTACCTGGAAGCACTGCTGACCAACGCACACGCATACCAAGGTGACTCCATCGGACGGAAGCAGCTTGCGAACTTGGTCACGGACCGAATCGGACTGTCCTTTCTCGACGCCCGCCTCGTCGGCGAACGACTGCGCCGACTCGACGCACAACAATCGCTCGACGACCCGATCTGGCTGCAGTCCCTCTCCGACGGAACCATCGGGTTGCTCCGACGCGATATCCGCGACGCCGCCGACGACCACGACACCGACGCACTACTGGCGGTGCTGCGTGCCGCCGCATTCGCTGGCGGAGCCGGGGTTCCAGTCGGCGAAATCTGGTCGGTGATGGCTGCCGCGGTCCTCGACCGACCGCTACCGGACGGCACGATCGACCATGTCCTGAGCGGTCCTCTAATCGGATACCTCACCCGAGATGTGGACGAGCGGATCGTCACGTATCGGCCAGTACACGAACGGCTCCGGGAGGTATTGCGTTCCCAACCTGACGCACTACGAGAGGAACGGCCGTGACATACGCAGTCGAGCCAGGAGACGAGGTCGCTGTTCAGGCCAGGATCAGCAAAGCACTGCGCGCACAGCTACCAACGGTCGCCGAGATCCCGCCGCACCCCTACATTCGCAGGGAACTCGTAACGCACGCGGCGAAAGGCGATGTCCTTGACGACGAGCATGTCCCGGCGTCGTTCCTACCCTGGGAAACCAGCGGCCTGGTACGCAGCCACGTAGGAATACCGACAAAACCAGAGCTCGAAGCCACAAATCTTGCCGCATGGGCGGGGCTGGAACCGTTCGTCACCGAGGTAGAACCTTCGTCGCGCGCACTGAGCCTGGATATCGCGATTTCAGCGAGGGCATGGCCATCTGTCGATCGGGCTTCTAATCGACAAGTTTGGGCTCTGTGGTCGCAGTGCCGAGTCGGCAGCAATATTCTGGCACACGTAGATGGTGCGATTAATACACTCGCGACACTGCCGTTGACTGACGGACGGGCCGTGCTTGCCGCTGGGAGCTCTAACGGCACTCTGCAGCTTTGGGATCCTGCCTCCGGGCACCCCATCGGCGAACCGATCACCGCTCACACCGGCGGCGTCAGCACCATCGCAGCGGTGCCGTTACCGGACGGCCGGACCCTGCTGGCCACCAGCAGCTACGAGGGGATGGTCCGGTTGTGGGACCCGACCGCAGGCCACCAGGTCGGCGAATCCCTCACCGGACACACGAGCTGGGTGACCGCGATCGCGCCAGTGCCGTTACCGGACGGGCGTGCTGTGCTGGCAGCTGGAACCGCCGATGAAGAAGTGTGGATGTGGGACGTAACCACCGGCCACGCGGTGGGTGAACGCCTCGCCGGCCGCACCAACTGGGTGAACGCGATCGCGGCAGTGCCGTTACCGGACGGACGGACGGTACTGGCCACCGGGAACTCCTATGGCACCGTGCGGCTTTGGGACCAGGCCACCGGCCATCCGGTCGGCGAACCAATCACCGCCCACACCGATAGGGTGAACGCGATCGCGGCAGTGCCATTGGCAGACGGTCGAACCTTACTGGCCACCGGCAGTGACGACCGCACGGTTCGACTATGGGACCCGACCACCGGCCACCCGGTCTGTGAACCCCTTACCGGCCACACTCATTGGGTGACCGCGATCGCGGCAGTGCCGTTACCGGATGGACGAACTCTACTGGCCACTGGCAGCACAGATAGAACGGTTCGGTTGTGGGACCCCATCACCGGCCGCCCCGTTCGCGAACCCCTGACTGGACATACCGAAAGGGTGAATTCGATCGCGGCGGTGTCATTGTCGGAGAGCCGGACCCTGCTCGCAACCGGCAGTGAGGATGGCACGGTGCGGTTATGGGACCCGACCACCCGCAACCCAGCCGACCAACCCCCTGCCGGCCACACCGCCCCGGTGAACGCGGTTGCAGTTGTGTCGTTGCCGGACGGCAGGACTCTGCTGGCGACCGGCGGCTTCGATGCCAGGGTACGGTTATGGGACCCGGCCACCGGCCACCGGGTCGGCCGACCGCTCTGCGGCCACTCCAGCGGGGTGTTCGCCGTCGCGCCTGTGCCGTTGCCGGACGGACGAACGTTACTGGCCACCGGCAGTTACGATCGCACGCTTCGGCTATGGGACCCGACCAAGTGTGAGCCGGTCAGCGAACTCCTAACCGGCGACACCCCGTTCGGGTACTCGGTTGCGGCAGTGCCACTGTCGGACGGCCGAACTTTACTGGCCACCGGCAGCACGGACGAAATGGTGCGGTTATGGGACACGACCACCGGCCGCCCGGCTGGCGAGCCTCTCACCGGCCACACAGGCAGGGTGACCGCAGTCGCAGCAGTCCGATTGCCGGACGGCCGAACCCTCCTGGCTACCGGCGGCACAGACCGAACGGTTCGGTTGTGGGATCCGACCACGGGCCGCCCGGTCGGCGAACCCCTCACCGGACACGCGAGCTGGGTAACCACGATCGGGACGGTGATGTTACGGAACGGGGGGACGCTGTTGGCCACCGGCAGTGACGATGGCACGGTTCGACTGTGGGACCCAACAACCGGCCGCCCGGTCGGCGAACCCCTCACCAGCCACGCAGGCGGAGTGAGCGCGGTCGCGGCGGTGCCGTTGTCGAATGGCCGGACCGTGCTGGCCACCGGCGGCTTCGATGGCACGGTTCGGTTGTGGGAGCTGCCGTCCTTTCATGCAATCGATCTTGCGGTTGTCGGGGGTGCCGTCAGCGCACTCGCTGTCATCGAGTCGACGTCCGCGTCGCCAACAGGTTTGGCTGTCGCGGGGGGAGCTGGATTGTTGATGCTGGGCCTCAAATAATTCACACCCACCTCAGCGAACTTCCCTCAGCCACAACACGGCATGGGTGGGGTGCGAGCAGTGCCGGTGCGGGGTGCCGCACCGAGACCGGTCGTGCCAGCAGGGTTACAGGCCCGATGCAGTGGCTTCCGTCGTACAACCTCCGCTGTCGATGCAGTGCTGGCGGGATCGCTCATCATCAGGTTTCCTGGAGATGGACGAGTCACTGATCGGGCAAGCGAACAGGGTGCCCGATGCACATTCAGCAAGTCTCACGATGCACAACTTCGAGCAGGCCATACCGACGCCCTCAAGGGCCACGAGGAACATCGGTGCCTCGACCTCGGCAATCCGGCAGTGCCGCGGCCTCAACTACCCGACCACCGGTCTCCCACCTCCGCGTGCTCGTGTCGCGTCGATCCGCCATTTTGCAGCGACCACAGGCGCCTTCACCAACCACTGCAGACTGCGCGAAACCCACGGTCGCCCGAGTGAGGTAACGGGTCATGTCCAGGCGTAGCCCGAAGCGGACTCTGAACCCGAGCCGCTACGTGTCGATAAAATTCGCTGCCGAACGCGCCGGCGTCAGCACAGACACCATCCGACGGATGATCGCCGACGGTTCGCTTCCCGCATACCGGTTCCGAGGCCAGATACGAGTCGCAATCGAAGACATCGAGGCCGCCATGCGCCCGATCAATTGACCCAAAATCGCGTGACGAGCATCACAGCCACGGCCCGCATCGAGCAGGCTACGAGCTCCCAATTTCGGGGCCTCCGCGTCCCGATTTCGGGACGATATTCAACGTATATTCAACGAAAACGGCAGGCCATCGCCGTTAGGGCTCTGACCTGCCGTTTTACTGTGGTCCCAGCTGGTTTCGAACCAGCGACCTTCCGCGTGTGAGGCGGACAAATAACCGCTGGTCACCGGCAGTATTTCGTACCCGCGTGCACCATACGTGCCCTAACCGGTCAATGTCTGACCACGATGGTCCGTGGTAGGTCCGCCGCAGTCCCCTTGGCGGCCAGCCTGCTCAGTTCCAGTGCGACCTGCTTGTCCCGGCCGTCCACCGCGTGCAGGTACCGCATCGCGGCAGCGGAGGACGCGTGGCCGAGTCGCTTCTTCAGATCGGCCAGCGTCGCCCCGGTACTGGCTGCCAACGTCTGGCCGGTGTGTCGCAGATCGTGGAAGGTCACCTCAACACCAACTCGTGTCCGGGCGCGGACGAATGCCTGATAGATGGCATTGCCTCTCATACGCCGCCCGTCCCTGCCCACGAACAACCAGGTATCACCCGCCCACTTCTCCTGGTGCTCCATCAGATACGGCCGCAGATGCGGAGGAATCGAGACCGGCCGCTTACCGGCATCGGTCTTGGGATCGGCGTCGAACGCCACGCCGGTTTCGAGGAGCTCCACGCGATTTCTTCGCACCCACACCTGACCGGTCACCACATCCAGGTCGGCGACTGACAGCCCGATGATCTCACCGCGCCGCAGTCCGCACCATGCACCCAGCAAGACGGCGGCGCGGTACCTGGGCGGGATGTTGTCGACCAGGTCGGCAACCTGCCCCGGCGTTGCAATGCCGCGCTCCTTGGCGCGGTCGGCGCCAGCCCCTTTGATCGTGCATGGATTGGCCGCGACGGCACCGTCACGGACAGCTTGGTTCATCACGGTCCGCAGGAACCGATATGACTGGGCGATAGAGGTTTTGCCGCCCGGGCCGTCCAGAGCTTTCGCGTGCCACGATCGCACGGTCGGCGCCGTGATCTCGATCAACGGCTTGCGCAACAGTGTCGTCATGTGTAGTCGCATGTTGCGCCGACAGGTTTCCTCCCACCGCGGACCGACGTCGGCGCTCTCTCGGAGGTACGCGGAGGCGTAGTCCTCGAAGAGGGTCAGGCCAAGTTTCTGATCCGACCAGGTTCCCCGGTTCAACTTCGCCTCGGCATCCACGAGCCATCGGTCGGCGTCGGTCTTCGTCCGGAAGGTGGTCGGCGCGGTCACACGCCCGCCGGGGCCGAGGAACGAGGCTTGGAACCGCCCAGAGGCCAACTGACGAACCTTTCCGAATCTTCTTCGTCCCATCAGGCAGCCCTCTTCCAGGTGGTCGAACCACCGTCAATCGCCTCGACCCGACCTGCTTCAGCGAAGGCGTCCAGGTCAGCCACCGTCAGACGAACATGGTTGCCGACCTTGTAGAACGGGACCCTGCGTTCGGCAACGATCCTCCGGATAAAACGCACTCCCGTGCCGAGATATTCAGCTGCTTGTTCAACATTCAGATACTGCGTGTGCAGATCCATGGAGTTCCCTTTCGAAGTTGAATCGCACCACTCCGTTGCGAGCCTCAATTCGCATCGCGGGCCGCCAGGAAGAAGAGAATTCACCCATCACGAACTCATGAGCCCTTTCAGACGACCGGGCGATCTAATGCAATTCAATGAGCGCTCCGCATTCCGTTTATGTCAAGCGGCCATCCGCAATCCATAAAGCGTTATTTCCCCATTTCCGCAGAGACATCCGAAAGCGCCGGATGAATGGCCTTCCGTCATACGATGAGGGAAATCGTCGAACACCAGTACACTCCGCTCGATTTCTCCAATTTTGGACATGGAGGCTCCCGAAACTGCGAGGTAGATCGCCCACCGTCAGCGACGATGACCGATGAACTGGCGTTTGACCGGCTATCCGGTGCGCTTGCCTGTCGTCCCTGGCGAACCGGCGACGTGACAGGTGACCCCGCCACCCCCGGCCCGACATTCGCCCGCTAGCGTGCCGAACTGGGCACCGCGATCACACGGCGCGGCTGCGACGCGGCAGAAAGCGTGCGAATGTGTCATCGACCGGCCATTCCTTCGAGATGCACATAGGATCACCCCATCGCGTCGTAGTCAATTCAAGAATCATGGTGACTAGACATGTTCTTACGCCAATTCCTAGCGGCGAATTCGGAGCGGTCATATAGCGTCGATTTCGCAGGAATTGATCGCCCCGGCCGGCGCTTCATCACCAAGCCGGGGCAGGCACGGCGAAGGGGGCTCCGAAATGAATAGTGTAATTATCTCGGTCGGATCAGAGGTAGAAGTCGAGGCACCGTATGACTGGCGCTTCCATGACGCAGCAGACGAACTCGGCGGCGCGCTTGCGTCTGACCGAGGTGTCTGGCAGTTTCCTCTACGTGACGAGACGCGCGTCCACCAGCTCTGTAGGGAGGTCTTCAGCGGCGTCGGCATCGCGTCACATCGGGTTGTTCAGCAGGGGTTCGGCACGGCCGAGTATCAATCCGTCGAAGCGCAGGACCCGCCTCCGTGAGTGTCAACCAGCGGCGAGCAGAGCTGTGTGATCGACTTGACGCACTTCTCGACGAGCTGTCCGAGGTTCACACCGCTTTGCAAACGCTGAAAGCGTAGTTCCGCCAAGCCCATTCGACCGATGGCCGTGCTGACGGCCATCGGTCGATGTGTATCAGCCACCAGCTGTCACTCGACGAGGCGCAGCGAGGTGCACTCTGCGTACGGCGTCTGCGGCCTACGTACCGGAAGCCTCGGCCATGTCATGGCCACGTCGTTATGGGGTTCTGCCGCGCAAGAACGCTCTTGCCGACGAGTTCGGCGATCACCGCACGAATGATGCCAGCATGGGCGACCACCGCGTACTCGATGCCGCGCCAGTTCTCGGGTTTGAATTTCCAGAACACACGCGCGGAGGTCGGCGGCTGCACGGCCGGCATGCCGTCGTAGTACCCACGCCCGGAACGAGGGTTGGTGGGGTCAAGGTGGTGGTGATCATTTGTCCCGGTCCAGGGTTCGCGGTCGCCCTGACCGGTGCTCGTCGTGCAGCCCGTCGAGCCCGTGTGCCTGGTAGCGGGACCGCCAGTTGATCACGGTAAGGCGCGAGATATCGAACCTGCGAGCGATCTCGGCATGGGCCACACCATTGGCGGCCAGGTGATGATCCGGGCCCGTAGAACGAGTCCGGACTTCATCGCCGTGGACCGGATCCAGGACTGCAGGATCTCTCGGTCGCCGTCACGCAACGCCAGAGAGGCAGCTCGCACGCGCCGATTCTACCAGATCGCTCACTGCCCAACCACTTTGAAATCATCCCGCTAGATCTGGACAGCCATTAAATCTCGGTGATCGTTTGAGTTCCGGATGCCTGCGGTCGGCGCTACTTTTCGATGGTGGTTGTCGCGGTGGCGATTTCAGTCGGCGCGAGAGTGTCAATGGAGAGCGTGTGAGAAGCAAAGGAATCTACCAACGCGGTACGTGCACTGCTATGGCCTTGGGAACGTCACTTATTGTTCTGGTTACCGCGTGCGCATCTGAAAGCGGCACTAGGTCCCATCCAATAGGTGAAGCCGTTCAAGGCGGTGTTCTACGCTTCGCGACGAACTCTGGTCCCGGCGGGTGTATCGATCCGCACCAGAGCCCGGCGGACATTGCAGGTTTCATCGCACGGCCGATCGTCGACTCCTTGGTCGCGCTCAATGCTGACGGGACCTTGGCGCCATGGCTGGCCACGGAGTGGGCGGTGTCCGAGGACCAGCTCACGTATTCGTTCACGTTGCGTGACGACGTGACGTTCTCGAACGGAGAGAAGTTCGACGGCAACGCCGTGAAGGCGAACCTGGACCGCATCGTCGATCCGGCGACGAAGTCGCAACTCGCCGCCAACACCATCGTCACCTATGCGGGAACCGACGTCATCGACGAGACACACATCGAAGTGAAGTTCTCGGAGCCGAACTCGGCGTTCCTGCCGTCGGTCGCGTCGGCCTATCTGGGGATTCAGGCGCCGTCGACGTTCGCCGACGGAACGGACGCGCTGTGCACCAAGATCGTGGGCAGCGGCCCGTTCACCAGCGACGAGGGCTACGTACTGAATCGAGGCATCGACTACGTCCGCAACGACGATTACGACTGGGCCCCGGGCAACGCCGACCACACCGGCCAGGCGTATCTGGACGGGATCTCGATCCAGGAGATCACCGAGGAGTCGTCCAGGCTCGGCGCTCTGACGAGCAATCAGATCGACGCCATCGCAAGCGTTCCACCGGTGAACGTCGAACAGCTGCGTAACACGGAGGGGTTCGAGGTGGACACCGCCGCGGCACCGGGCGGAAACTACAACTACTATCCCAACAATCAGTCCGGCCCGTTCGCCAATCCTGTCCTCCGCGAGGCCTTCCGCATCGGAATCGACTGGAAGACCGTCGTCGACAAGCTCTACTTCGGTGTGTTTCAGCCCGCGAAGAATACGCTGAGCCCCAGCACCGTCGGCTATGACGAGACTAGTGAGTCCTCCGGTGGCTACGACGAGGAACGCGCCAATGCCCTTCTGGACCAGGCGGGTTGGACCGAGCGTGACAGCGAGGGGTACCGGGTCAAGGACGGAAGCCGCCTCGTCGTCGACCATCCTTACCTTCGTGAGTACACGCGGGAACAGCGCGACACATTGCTCGAGCAAATACAGGCTGGTGCCAAGAAGCTGGGGATCGATCACCGGATCCGCAACGTCACGATCGACCAGTACATGGCGGATCTCTATGTTGGTGGGTACGACATCCTCGATTTCAGTTGGCAACGTGCATCTCCCGACGCTCTGCGCACACTGACCGACTCCGCGAACATCCCGTCCCCGCCCGATACGTACGGCACCAACCTCGCGCGCTACAGCAACCCCGAGGTGGACGCCGCCCTTGCCACCGCGCTCGCCGAGACCGACCTGGTGGCGCAGTCCGAGCACTACGCCACGGCGCAGCGACGAATCTCCAGCGACAACGCGGTGTTCCCGGTCTACGTGTTCAACTACGCGCTCGGACGGAGTGGCAAAGTACAGGGAATCAGGTTCGAGCCGCAGGCGTTCCCGACGTTCTACGATGCCTGGATCGCGCAGTGACGGTGATCGACGACGTGGATGTCCCACGAGTGGAGCGCCGTACGCGATCGCTCGTCGAGACGGCCGCCCGCCGATTGTCGGTCTCACTCCTCGTTCTGTGGGGCGCGGTCACTGCCACCTTTCTGGTGCAGCACACGGGGCAGGGGCCGACGATCAACGCGATCATCGGCACCTCCTCGGTGACGCCGGCAGTGAGAGCCCAGATCATCGCCGAGTACAGACTGGACGATCCGCTGATCGTGCAGTACGTGAACTACCTGTGGCGATTGCTGCACGGCGACCTCGGTCATTCCTATTCTCTCCGGCAGCCGGTCACGGAGGCCTTGGCGAGCCAGGTCTGGCCGACCGTACAGCTGGTCGTGGCCTCGGCGCTATTGGCTCTCGTCGTCGCCGTGGTTGTCGGGTTGGCCACCGCCAACAAGCCCGGATGGTTCCGCGGGCCGGTGACCTCGATCGAGGTGCTCACCGTCGCGATACCCACGTTCTGGCTCGGGATTCTCCTTCTCACTGTCTTCTCCTTCCAACTCGGCTGGGTCCCGTCCGTTGGCAGTGACAGCATCTCTTCCCTCGTGCTTCCTGCCATTGCTTTGGCGGCATCTCCGGCGGCCTTGCTGTCGCAGGTTCTGAGGCACAGCGTCGAGCGCATTCTGGACGAGACATTCGTGACCACAGTTCGGTCGCGAGGAGTAGGTGAAGTGGCACTCCTCGTCCGGCATGTACTCAGGCACGCCGCGATGCCCGTACTGACACTCTGGGGGTGGATCGTCGGTGCTCTCATCAGTGGAGCCGTGGTCGTGGAGCAGGTCTTCTCCCGAGAAGGTTTGGGACGCTTGACCATTTCTGCAGTCGTCGGACGGGATCTCCCACTCGTTCTGGGAGTGGTCATTATCGCGGCGTCGTTCTACACCATCGTGAACACGGTGACAGACGCCGCGTACGGCTGGCTCGATCCTCGACTTCGTGACGAGGACCGACTCAGCAAGGTGTCGTCGTCGGAGGAGCGTGACGATGCAGCCGGGCACGATGCGACAGGGGCGGTCCGGGCGTGAGCATCTCGAATATCCTTCTGGACAAGGCCCCCGCGGTGCGGTTCACCACCGGACAGACCGCGGTCGAGGGCCTGCGACGTCTACGCCCGTCGGGTCTGTTCAGTGCACTGTTCCTCGTCGTCGCCGTCACGGCCGCACTGGCTCCGACGGTGTTCACCGACCAAGACCCCGACGCGGGTGACGCACTGGACATGTTGCTCCCGCCGAGGGGGGAGCATCTGTTCGGCACGGATCAGAACGGGCGGGACATCTTCGCCCGGGTCGTGTACGGCGCCGGGCCGTCGCTGTCGATCGGCGTGAGCGCGACTGTTCTCGCCCTGGCGGTGGGAACGGTCGTCGGCGTGCTCGCCGCTCGGGGCGGCCGCTTCGGCGACTGGGCCGTGTCGCGGCTTCTCGACGTGTTCCTCGCCATCCCCGGTCTTCTCCTAGTCTTCCTGATCGTCGCCTCGCGCGGTCCCGGGAGCCTCACCACGATCATCGGTGTCGCGGTGGTGACCCTGCCGAGTTACGCCAGGCTCGTCCGCGGCGAGGTCATCCGGCTACGGTCGGCCCCGTTCGTCGAAGCCGCACGTGGGCTGGGCTGGTCGCCCACCGCCATCACCTTCCGCCATATCGTCCCGAACGCTGTAGGGCCGGTCCTCGTACTCGCGACGATCGGAATCGGATCGGCCATCGGGCTCGGAGCCTCGTTGAGCTTTCTCGGCCTCGGACCCCAGCCCCCGACCACCGAGTGGGGCGCCATGTTGTCGGCGAGTAGAACCTATTTCTCTGTCGCGTGGTGGCCGGCCGTCTTCCCTGGCATCGCCATCACTCTCACGGTGCTGTCGGTAACGGTGATCGGGCACCGTCTACGACGTGGCCGCAACTGATGAAGGGACGTTCGATGGCTGTGCCATCCACCGAGTTGTTGCTGTCCGGTCCGTTGATCGACGTACGAAATCTCCACGTCGCCTTCGGCTCCGGGCATCGTAGGACGACAGCGGTCGACGGGGTCTCGTTCACCGTCGACCGGGGAGCCAGCGTTGCGATCGTCGGGGAATCGGGTTCGGGAAAGAGCGTGACGGCGCGAAGCCTCGTCGGGCTGATCGGCGGCTCGGCCGACGTGCAGGCGGATCGGCTGCACGTCGACGGTTTCGATGCGCTCGCGCTGTCTGAACGGCAGTGGCGGGGTCTCCGCGGCAAGCACGTCGGATTGGTCCTCCAGGATGCGCTGTCCTCGCTCGATCCGTTGCGCACCGTTGGTGCGGAGATCGGGGAGGTTCTGAGAACACATCGTGTCGTGGAGCGAGCTCTCGTCGACGACAGAGTCCGCGAACTCCTTTGCCAGGTCGGTGTTCCCGAGCCGGCGCTTCGTGCGAGCCAGTACCCGCACGAGTTGTCGGGCGGTCTGCGGCAACGGGCGTTGATCGCGTCCGCGATCGCGGCAGAGCCTGCGCTGTTGATCGCCGACGAGCCGACCACCGCGTTGGACGTCACGGTCCAGGCCCAGATTCTGCGGCTTCTCGACGAGCGACGAGACGCCGGCACGGCGCTTCTGTTGATCAGCCACGACCTCGCTGTCGTTTCGCGAGCCGCTGACTACGTCTACGTCATGAAGGACGGCGTGTTTGTCGAACACGGACCCACCGAGCAGGTACTCGGCCATCCCTCTCACCCCTACACCCGGAAGCTGATCGACGCGGTCCCGGCGCCGCACCAGCGCGGGACGCGACTGACGACCGGCGCTGCGGCTCCGCGACCCGCTCCGACCTCGGAGGTCGTTCTTCGGGCAGACGGTCTGTCGAAGCACTTTCCGCTCTCGGGCAACCGTCGGCTTCGCGCGGTCGACGAGGTCAGCTTGGTGGTCCACCGCGGTGAAACACTCGGCATCGTGGGTGAATCGGGATCGGGCAAGTCGACGGTAGCCCGCCTCCTGCTGGGTTTCGAGACACCAGACGCGGGCACGGTCGAGGTCGACGGCCAGGCCTGGACCGCGATGTCGCGCCGAGACTTGCGCACGACGAGGCGTCGAGTCCAGGCCGTCTATCAGGACCCGGTGAGTTCGTTCGATCCTCGACACACGGTGCGCCGCGTAGTGGAGCAGCCGTTGCTCGTCGGTGGCGGACGAAGCCGGGCGGAGCGCCGAACGAGAGTGCGTGAGTTGTTGGAACTCGTTGGCCTGCGGGACGAGCACGCAGACCGGCATCCCAGCCGGCTGTCGGGTGGACAGCGCCAACGTGTCGCGATCGCTCGTGCCCTCGCGACACAGCCCGACGTCGTGATCTGTGACGAACCGGTGTCGGCGTTGGACGTGTCGATCCAAGCACAGATCCTCGATCTGCTGATGGATCTGCAATCAGAACTCGGGACGGCGTACGTCTTCATCTCCCACCACCTCGGCGTCGTCTACCACGTCGCCGATCATGTTCTGGTGATGAAGGCGGGCAAGGTCGTCGAATCGGGAACCGTCGAGCGGATCTTCGCCGAGCCCGAGGACGAGCACACCAGAGAACTGTTGGCAGCCGTTCCCACACTCGGACACGACGCTGACGGGGAGAAAGTGGGCGCTCCGGTCTGACCGACGACGGGCAGGCGCTCACTTCACACAACCAACTCAGCTTCACGAAGGAGCAGTCATGGGAGCAGTCCCCTTGTCCGTGCTCGACCTCGTTCCCCGACCCAGTGCCTCCGACACCGCGACGGTACTGCGGAACACGGTCGATCTGGTTCGGAGCGTCGAGCAGCTGGGTTATGCCCGCTACTGGTTCGCCGAACATCACCTGAATCCAGGGATTCTGGGCTCGTCTCCGGCGGTTCAGATCGCACTTGTCGCCAGCGCGACGTCGTCGATCCGACTGGGTTCGGCCGGAGTGCAATTCGGCCATCGCACACCGCTGGCCACGGTCGAGGAATTCGGCCTGATCGATGCCTTGTATCCCGGCAGGCTCGATCTGGGGATCGGCCGTTCGATTTCGCGCCCGGCCCCCTCCCCCGCCGCCCCGGAAACGCGCGGTAGCGCCGAAATCGCCGTGGAGAAGTATCTTTCGGCGCGCGGAGGTGCGGATCACTCCGAAGACACCCACACCTCGAACGGGCTGCTGATACCGAGACAGTTCGAACTGAGATCCTCACTGCCGGACGATCTGATCGACAGCCTCGTGAACTTGCTCCAGCAGCCCGGCGCATACGCTCCGTCCTACGAAGAGCAGATCGAGACCACACTGGCGCTCCTGCGGGGCACGCTGGCGGCTCCGAGTGGACGCGCGCTGCGCGCTTCGCCGGGTGAGGGTGCCGATGTGCAGTTGTGGATTCTCGGGGCATCGGGAGGCGGCAGCGCAACGGTTGCAGGTGCGCGTGGGCTTCGTTTCGTGGCGAGCTATCACCACAGCCCCAGTACGCTCATCGATGCGGTCGACGCATACCGTTCGGCGTTCGTGCCGTCCGCGGACGTGCCGGAGCCGTACGTTGCGGTGTCCGTCGATGCTGTCGTGGCCGAAACAGACGGTGCCGCCGAGGTTCTCGCCAGCGGTTACGCACCGTGGGTGCGCAGCATCCGTCGTGGTGACTTCGCCATCGAGTACCCGAGCCCCGCGGAGGCTGCCGCGTTGGAATGGACCGACGACGACCGACAGCTCGTTCGGGACCGGGTTCTGGCTCAGTTCGTCGGTTCACCGAAAACCGTGGCGGACAAACTCGAACAGCTGCGCGATGCGACGGATGCGGCGGAAATCGCCATCACGTCCATCACTCATGATCATGCGGCGAGGGTCCGCTCGTATGAACTCATCGCGAGGGAATGGGCGGCCAGGTAGCAGAAGGCCCGTCGAATGAACAGTGGGTGAACTTCTCAAAAACGATGCGGTAGAGGAGAAGCCGGCGGGGCCGGATTCCTCCGCTGTGACCGCGGGCACTGTGTACGGCATCGTACCCACTGCCCATATACAGTCGAACCAGAATACGAATGTCGTTTGGAAGTGTGCTCGGGGGGGAACGCGTTGACTGTTGTGCATTTCGGGATCCTCGGTCCACTCGAAGTGACTGTGGACGGTGCAGCCACCAACTGTGGAGGTGCGAACCAACGCGCGATCCTCGGAATCCTGCTGCTGCACAGAAATAGGGTGGTACCCACCAGCACGATCATATCGGCACTGTGGGGTGTCGACGCCCCGGCGTCGGCGAGGAAGATCGTCCAGAACTCGATCTCTCGACTCCGGCGAACACTGTGCACGGATTCGAACAAACGTGATTCGGCACTGTTAGTGACTCGCGAACCGGGGTACATGCTCAGTGTCGCGGACGACCAGTTGGACCTCGCACGTTTCGAGATGTTGGTCGACGAAGGACGGATGCTGCTGCACTCGGAAGATGCGGAGTCCGCCTCGGATGCCTTCCGGGCGGCGCTTGCACTGTGGCGTGGCAGCGCGCTGGCGGACCTCGCGGAGAAGGGCCTGTTCTGGCCAGAGATCGAGGCGCTGACCGCCTTGCGGCACGACGCCATGGAAGACTATTTCGATGCCGAACTCCACTGCGGGCGTTCGGTCACCGTGGCGACAGAGGCTCGGCGGGCTCTCGAAACCAATCCGCATCGTGAGCGTCTGTGCGCGCAGTTGATGACTGCGCTCTATCGCGGTGGTCGACAGGCCGACGCACTGGCCGTGTACCGAGAATTTCGCACGAGACTGAACGCGGACCTAGGGCTGGAACCCAGTGCGAAACTCAAGGAGCTAGAGCACTTCGTCCTGGTTCACGATCAGGCGCTCGCGGTCGAGGACACCGGGGTGACCGAGCCCGACACGGCCACGGTGGTGCCGTCGAGCAGTGCGCCCGGTGTGGTGCCCGCCGATGTATTGCACGCGACTGCCGACCGGGGTCCGAATCGCGGCCGCCGGGTCGACAGCGACGCTCACGTGGAGCCCCTCATCGATCGCGATCGTGAACTGGATGTGCTCTCAAATCTCCTCGCGCTGGTCAGGCACAGGGGACGTGCCGAGACCGTAGTGGTTCTCGGAGAGCCCGGTATCGGTAAGAGCCGTGTGATCCACGAGTTCGAAACCCGTGTGCGATCGACACCCGCTACGCCGATGATTCCGATCGTGCGCGTGGCTTCGGGAACGGACGGCGGCGTCATGGACGCGATGAGAACGACGATCCTGGCGATGTGCGACGAGGAGCCGGGAAGCCGGATAGAGTCCGGTTTGTGGTCGCGCATACGTGCAGTTGCGGAGTCCAATCATGACGCCGAATGGATGTGGATCCGCCTACGTCTTCTGACAGCCGACTCGCGCGATCAGGACGCGTTGTGCTGGCGTGACATCTTCCCGGCATGGCATCGATTCCTGGGCCTGTTGGGTCCGGCACGGACCATAATGCTCGTCGTCGAGAACCTCGATCGAGCGACGACGGCCGTCCGGCAGTTCGTGCGGTCGCTCAACTCCCGCGATCACGCGCTTCCGATGATGCTCGTGACGTCCTCGCGGCCGGAGGCGTCGACTCTCCGCCCCGTGTTCGACTCGAGTGGTCGCGACGTCTTCACGTTGTCCCTGGAGCCGATCTCCGATTCGGCGGTCAACCGCCTGCTCGAGCAGCGTCTCGGACGCTATGGCCTGTCGTTCGACCTGGTGGACATGAACAGCGAGCAGCAGCGGCTCGCGGTCGACTTCTGCGAACAGTTGTTGGTTCACATCGGCGGAAACCCGATGTTCGCCATCGAGTACTCGAGCATGTTGCTGGATGTCGCCCTCGCGAGTGAGGGGCAGGTCGTGTCTGGGAATGACGAATCGGTGGACGCCTCCTTCGAGACGCTGTTGCCGACCGTGTTCAAAGTTCTCCACGACCTCGTCCGAGGCGTGAGCGTCGACAAGAGGGACACGCTGTCCGATATGGCGGTGTTGGGGAATACGGCGTCCCTCGATGCAGTGGCGGCGCTGGGCAAGCGTGATGTCGAGGCCGTTCGACACGAACTCGACGAGCTGGTGCGGGTCGGAATACTGGCACACGGGGTGCGGCTGTCCGATGGCCGTCCACAGTACACGTTCCGACACACACTGGTGCGACACTTCGCCTACCGCGAGAACTCGGTGGCGGAGAGAGCGGCGAAGCATGCCGCGAGCGCCGCCTGGCTCCAGACCGAAGCGAGCTGGGACGTGGAGGCGATCGCCGAACACCGCGCCAGATCGGTGAGCCTCTCGAACACGGCGGGCGGAGACGGCGGCACGGCCATCGATCACGCGCGACACTATCTGATCGCGGCGAGTCGGACCGCTGACACCGTGGCAGAGCTGAGCAAGACTGCCAGGCATTATCTGGCGGCGGCGGACAGTCACACGGATTCGTACCCGGCGCACGTCGACATGCTGATCCGAGACTGGCGGCATCTGCTACGGAAAACCCGTTCCGCGGTGGACGCCCCTCTCACGACTGCTTCGGGTAGTGCAGTAGCGCGGTAGGGATCAGTCGAACGAAAACCGGGGGTTCGTCGATGGTGGTGTTCTTCTCGCCCGTGTACTTCTCGATGAGTTCGTGTGCGAGTTCGTACGAGTTCTCCTCGGTGACTTCGGCAATTCCTCTGATCTCGACCGAGCGGTACGGATCTTCCACATCGAATAGGGAAAGGCTGATCCTGTTGTCGCGGAGGATATCTCTGTGCTTGCGTCCTCCACGCGCGACCATGAACACGGCGTGGTTGTCGTGACGGTGAGCCCAGATCACTGAGCCACGTGCACTGCCGTCCGGCCCGACCGTTGCGACGATCGGAAAGTTCTTCCTGTCGAGTAGATTTCGGGTGAAGCCATCCAGTTGGACTGTCACGTTTCAGCCAAGCCTTTCATTGGAGTGGGGTACCGACGCAGTTGTCTACCGAACAAGCGCACCGAGTCGGGCGATGTGCGATTCCAGTGTCGCATCGTCGAGGTCGGCCAGGGACGAATCGAATTGACGGTAATCGTCAGCGGTATCGAGTGTCGCAGGTTCGCCGGCCGACCGCGCGTTGCGGAAGTCGATGATGTGCCGGCGTGGTTTGGGTATCCGGCGATCAGAGATCGGGTATAGCAGATGCAGAGCATCCTGGTTGCGAAGCACCGATGCCAACTCGCGTAGCGCAGCGTCGAGTCGAGCGATCTCCTCGTCCGTCAGCAAGATCGAAGGTTCCAGTCGAAGAGAATTGGTCGCACTTGCCGTCGGCGCGATGCGAATGTTGTGCTCCCAGAGCAGATAGCCGGAAATTATCCATCCGAAAACACCGTCCTGGAACTTCGTTCGGATGAACGCCGATGACGCGTCCGCCTGGCTGCGGAAGTCCACGCCGAGCATGAGTCCACGCCCGCGGATCTCGTCGATCACGTCCGGGAAGTCGGCGTGCACTCCCTCCAGGGTCTCTCGCAGCGCGCGACCACGTTCGGCCGCGTGCTCGTACGCGAGCCCGTTGTCCGCCTCCAGTAGTTCCAGAGTCTTCAACGCAATCGAACTCGAGAAACTGTCCTTGGCGAACGTCGAGCTGTGGACGAACTCGAACGCCCGTTGGTAACGGGAGGTTCGGAACAGCACGACGGAGATCTTCGCGATACCGCCGCCCAGACTCTTGGCCAACGCGTAGTAGTCCCCACGAAGTCCACTGTGTGTGCTGGCGAGAAAGCTACCGGTGCGACCCATGCCGCTCTGGATCTCGTCGAGCACGATCGGAATGTCCAGTTCGGCGGCGACCTTCTGGATCTCGCGGGCGAACTCGACGCTGATCTCTCGAATTCCGCCTTCTCCGAGTATCGGCTCCAGTACGAACGCGGCGAGCGTGGGAACGGTGCGCTCGCGTACGCCGACGACACCGTCGTCGTCCACCAGGACTTCCACTGCGCTCACCACCTCGGCGTCCACGAACTTCCTGAGCGCACTGGGATCGTTGAAGGGCAGGAAGCGTGCATGAGCAGCCAACGCTGTGAACGGAGCGCGAAACGCCTCGTTATGCGTGAGTTGTACGCTTCCCGCCAGCTTCCCGTGGAACGACCCCTCGACCGTGAGGTACACCGGCTGCACCGCGAGAGCGTCCTCGTTGGCGCGATCCACTGCCGAGGCGAATTCGTCGAAGCTACGGTGCTCCGACGCTGGAAGGCCGAAGCGTCGCCAGAGCTCGTCGGAAATCCTCGTATCCGACCCGACTGCGCGGCTTCGCGCGGAGTGCAGCGATACTTCGAGGTCGTCGCGAAGTGTGGCCAGCTTGTTGACCCGTTCCATTTCGGCGTGTTTCAGCGCGACCTCGATGGCCTCGGCGCCGCTGTTGGCGAAGACCGAGGTGAAGTCCTCGGTTTCGCCGAGCTCGCGCTTGACGATGTCGTTGAGAAGTCCCGCCAGTTCAATCGCCTCGGTGCGGCGGGAGAATTGGGCGTGGACCGGCATCCCCGCGCCGAGCACGCGACCTGCCTCGGCAACCAGCCGAGGATGGTGGTGACCGAGGATCAATGAACCGAATCCTCCAGTGTAGTCGATGATCTCGACCTCTCGACCGTCGGAGTCCTTTCGATAGAGTTTGTTCGCGCTCGCACGCGTGTATTCGACATCCAGGCCGAACGTGGCGAAGAGATCACCCAGGTACGGCTCGGCGAGGTCACGGGTGGTGGTCATGGTGCCTTCCTGTCGCGGTTCGCGTACTCGATTCCGGTGGATGGATTCGGCGCGGACACCCGCGCTGTGGCGACGCTACGGGTGCCCGGTAATTGCCCAGTAACTGCGTGGTACACGGTGATTCGCGAATCCCGGGCGTGGAGTCGACCGTCCTGTTACCCGAGGGAGAACAGGTGGTGGATATCGCCCGATACGGTCGGGCAATCACCAAGTTCCGGGCCACACGGCATTCGCCGAATGAGTGCGTGTCCGCCTCCGTAGACGTCTTCCGGGAGCAACGAAATGAATCCATCGACCTCGGTGCCTGCAAGTTCGACGAATTCGGATGCGGTCGCGGTGGTGGGAACGGCGTGCCGGCTTCCCGGTGCTGCGAATCCGACGGAGTTCTGGGCGCTGCTTCGCGACGGTCGCAGTGGGCTCTCGACGGTACCGGAAGGTCGGGGGCTCGTTACCCCTCCGCGGGGTGGATTCATCGACGGCGTCGACGAATTCGATCCGGGGTTCTTCGAGATCTCGCCACGTGAGGCAGCTGCGCTCGACCCCCAGCAGCGAGTGACGTTGGAACTCGCGTGGGAAGCTGTCGAAGATGCCGGGTGGGGGCCTGCCGATCTCGCAGGCGAGAACGTGGGAGTCTTCGTCGGTGTCGCGTCGGACGACTACTCGACGCTCCGGCACAAGAACGGAGCAGGGACGGACCGGCACACTCTGACCGGAACGAGCAGGGCTGTGCTCGCGAATCGGCTGTCGTACTTCTTCGGGTTCCGTGGACCGAGCTTCGCAGTGGACTCGGGTCAATCTTCCTCGCTCGTCGCGGTGCATCTGGCGTGCGAGAGCATCAAACGTGGTGAGTCGAGCATCGCGATCGCGGGCGGCGTGAACCTCATTCTCACCGACGAGAGCACGATCGGTGCCGAGCAGTTCGGCGCGCTGTCGCCTCATGGGGAGTGCTTCACCTTCGATGCCCGGGCCGATGGGTACGTCCGCGGTGAGGGAGGTGGACTCGTACTACTGAAATCGTTGAAGGCTGCGCTGGCGGACGGTGACGTGATCCACGCCGTCATCGAGGGCAGCGCGATCAACAACGACGGATTCAGCCACACCTTGACCACCCCAGATCGTGGCGCGCAGGAAGCGGTCATCGTTGCCGCTCATCGACAAGCGGGCGTCGGCACGCAGGACATCGACTTCGTCGAATTGCACGGCACCGGAACCCGGGTCGGCGATCCGATCGAGGCCGCAGCCCTGGGGGCCGTGTTCGGTCCGGAGCGGACGAGGAACAACCCGCTGCGGGTGGGCTCGGTGAAGACCAACATCGGCCACCTCGAGGCGGCGGCGGGAGTGTCGGGACTGATCAAGGCCATACTTGCCGTCCGCCATGGGGAGCTTCCGCCGAGTCTCAACTACGTCTCGGCCAACCCGAACATCGACCTCGTCGGTACCCATCTCGCCGTCCAGACGACACTGCACCGCTTCGACTCCGGCCATCGACCGCGGGGCGGCGTCTCCTCGTTCGGTATGGGCGGCACGAACTGCCATGTCGTGCTTTCGGGGCCACCCCTACCTCCGTCGACGAACGACTTCGTGGAGCCGAGCATTCGCCGAGACAGCGATGAGGCGCTGGTGTTCCCGGTGTCGGCCAAGACTCCCGACGCGATCGCGGGCCAGGCCGCCCGGTTGCTGGAGATGGTGCGAAGCGACCGCAGCGCCACACTCTCCGACATCTCGCGATCGTTGATCTCGACTCGCACGGTCTTCAGCCACCGCACGACGCTGATCGCGGACGACCGGGAAAATCTGGTCGCGCAGCTCTCCGAACTCGCCACGAGCGATGCGGTGCACCGGACGGCGTCGGAACGATCCGGCGTCGCGTTCCTGTTCTCGGGCCAGGGTGCCCAGTACCCGGGAATGGGCGCGGATCTGTACCGCCGGTTCCCCGCGTTCTCCGACACGATCGACGCTGTGACCGCCGAGTTCGATCGGTATCTGGACATTCCGCTGACGGAGGTGCTGTTCGGAGAGTCGATGGACATCGACGAGACCGTCTATACCCAGCCGGCTCTCTTCGTATTCGAAGTCGCCCTGTTCCGCCTGCTGGAGCAGTGGGGTGTTCGTCCCAGCGCCGTTGCCGGGCATTCGATTGGAGAGCTGGCGGCTGCGTACGTGGCAGGGGTCTTCTCGCTGCCCGACGCCGTACGGCTGGTGGCGGCACGTGGCCGGCTGTTGCAGGAGTTGCCCCGAGACGGCGCGATGGTCGCGATCGCCGCGACACAGGAGGAGGCTGCCGCCGACCTCGTCGGGCGCACGGCCGACGTCTCCATCGCGGCGGTGAACGGACCGACCGCGGTCGTGATCTCGGGCGATGCCGTCGCAGTCGACGAGGTTGCAGCGTTGTTCCGCGGGCGTGGGCGCAAAACGAAGCGACTGACCGTGAGTCACGCGTTCCACTCGCCACGGGTGGACGCAGTTCTCGACGAATTCCGTCTCGTCGCCGAGACCGTGACCTACCACGCCCCCCGGCTGACGTTGATCGCCGGCGTCACCGGCACGGTCGTCGACTCCACGACCGTGCCCGACGCCGAGTACTGGACCCGCCACATTCGGGACGCCGTCCTGTTCGCGAACACCGTGGACACCCTGTCCGGGCTCGGGATCGACACTTTCGTGGAGGTAGGACCGGACGCCACCCTGACAGCACTGACCAGGCCAATCATCGGCGACACCGGCGAGGCGTTTGCACTCGCTCGCCGAGGTAGAAACGGGCCGCAGACGCTCCTGGCAGGGCTGGGGCAGGCCTTCGATGCCGGCCTAGGTGTGGACTGGAGCTCTGTTCCGGGAGACTCGGAGGCGAGGATCGTGCCACTGCCGACCTATGCATTCGCACGCCGAAGGTACTGGCTCGATACCGTTCTCGGTAGAGATCCCGTCGTGGAAACCACTCCCCCGGCCACCACCGAACGGACAACCGACGTGCCGACTCAGGCGGTCGCGTCGGCACAACCACGAGCGACGGACCGTCGCCGAACGCTGCTGAGTTCCGTGCGACGCGAGGCCGCAGTCGTTCTGGGACATCGCAGTTCCCACGAAATCGTCCCGTCCTCCACCTTCCAGGAACTCGGGTTCGATTCACTGGCCGGAGTCGAACTCCGAAACAGACTCCGCAGTGCCCTCGGTGTCGAACTGCCCGACACGGTGGTCTTCGACCACCCGACACCCACCGTTCTGGCCGCGTACCTGTCCGACCTGCTCGGCGCAGTCGACGGGTCCGTCGGCGACGACCGGACTCACCCTGGACCGGCCATCGCCACAGACGATCCCATCGCCATCATCGGAATATCCTGCCGCTACCCCGGCGCGGATTCGCCCGAGGAGCTGTGGTCGCTTCTGTCGGACGAGCGGGACGCGCTCTCGACGTTCCCCACCGACCGCGGATGGGACCTCGACGCCCTCGCACGGGCGGGAAGCCCGGAAGGTTCGGCAACCGAGAACGGCGGATTCCTCAGGGATGCTGCCGGATTCGATTCGAACTTCTTCAAGATCAGCCCCGTCGAGGCATTGGCGATGGATCCGCAGCAGCGGTTGCTGCTCGAGACCTCGTGGGAGGCTTTCGAGCACGCTCGTATCGATCCCGAATCGCTCCGCGGCTCGACCACAGGCGTATTCGTGGGCGGCGGCCCAGTGGATTACGGCACCCGACTCGACAGCCCTGCGGACGGATTGGAGGGTCACCGGCTGACGGGTGGATCGCCGAGCATCCTCTCTGGTCGGATCGCGTACTCCTATGGTTTCGAAGGCCCGGCGGTGACTGTGGACACCGCGTGCTCGTCGTCGCTGGTGTCGCTGCACCTCGCCGTCCGGTCACTTCGTTCCGGGGAAAGCACGTTGGCTCTCGCCGGCGGTGTGACTCTGATGCCTACGCCGGGAATGTTCCTGGAGTTCTCGCGTCAGGGTGGGTTGTCGGTGGATGGTCGGTGCAAGTCGTTTTCCTCTGCCGCAGACGGCACCGGCTGGTCCGAGGGTGTGGGTGTGTTGTTGTTGGAGCGATTGTCGGATGCTCGGCGGTTGGGGCATCGGGTGTTGGCGGTGGTGCGGGGTTCGGCGATCAATCAAGATGGTGCGTCGAATGGGTTGACGGCTCCGAGTGGTCCCGCCCAGCAGCGGGTTATTCGTGCTGCGTTGGCTGACGCGGGGCTGGGTGTGGGTGATGTGGATGTCGTCGAGGCGCATGGGACAGGGACTCGGTTGGGGGATCCGATCGAGGCTGGTGCGTTGTTGGCGACGTATGGACGCGGGCGTGAGGTGGGGCGTCCGTTGTGGTTGGGGTCGGTGAAGTCGAATATCGGTCACACGCAAGCTGCCGCAGGAGTGGCTGGTGTGATCACGATGGTGATGGCGATGGAGCGGGGGGTGTTGCCGCGGACGTTGCATATCGATGAGCCGTCGTCGCATGTGGATTGGTCGGTCGGTGCTGTGGAGTTGTTGACGTCGGCGCGTGAGTGGGGTGGTGGGTCCCGGGTTCGGCGGGCTGGGGTGTCGTCGTTCGGGATGAGTGGGACCAACGCCCACGTGGTGTTGGAGGAAGCGCCGTCCACCCACGACACCACGCCCGTGGCGGTGTCGGGTTCGGGGACCGGGGGGCTGGTCGGTACGGGTTCGATGGTGCCGCTGGTGGTCTCGGGTCGTGGTAGCGGCGCGTTGGCGGGTCAGGCTTCTCGAGTCGCGGGGTTCGTCGAGAGTCTGGGCGAGGGCGAGGACGTGGTCGATGTGGGGTGGTCGCTGGTGTCCAGTCGATCGACACTCGAGAATCGGGCGGTCGTAGTGGCCGACGGACGCGACGGCGCGGTGGCCGGGTTGCGTGCATTGGCGACAGGTGAGCCTGCTGTGGGTGTGGTCTCGGGGGTGGCTCGGGTGGACGCGGAGGTGGTGTTCGTGTTCCCGGGCCAGGGTTCGCAGTGGTGGGGTATGGGGCGGGAGTTACTGGAATCGAGCGCGGTGTTCGCGAGCGCGATCCGGACCTGTGAACAGGCATTGGCCCCGTATGTGGACTGGTCGCGGTCGCAGGTGTTGCGGGGTGAGGGCTCGGAGGTCGATTTCGAGCGGGTGGATGTCGTTCAACCGGTGTTGTTCGCGGTGATGGTGGGTCTGGCTCGGGTGTGGGAGTCGGTGGGTGTGCGTCCCGCCGCGGTGGTCGGGCATTCGCAGGGTGAGATCGCCGCGGCCCATGTGGCCGGCGCGTTGAGCCTCGAGGACGCGGTGCGAGTGGTCGCCCTGCGCAGCAGAGCGTTACGCGAGATCGAAGGACTGGGAGCGATGGCATCGATCTCGCTGGGACGTGGAGAGGTGGAGCAGTTGTCGGCTCCGTGGGCTGATGTGGTGTCGGTCGCGGTGGTCAATGGTCCGGCCGCGACGGTGATATCGGGTGATCGTGGTGCGGTGGAGCGGGTGTTGGAGTTGGCGGAGGCCCGGGGGGCTCGGGTTCGGTGGTTGCCGGTGTCGTATGCGTCGCATTCGCGGCAGGTAGAAGTGCTCGGCGAACGGTTGTTGTCGGATCTGGAGTCGATCGAGCCGGTGTCGTCGTCGGTGGCGTTTCATTCGACGTTGACCGGTGGGGTGTTCGATACCGCGGGGCTCGATGCTCGGTATTGGTTCGACAATCTGAGGAACACCGTCGAATTCGAAAAGACCGTCGATGAACTCGTCACGTCCGGATTCGGCGCATTCGTCGAGGTGAGCCCACACCCCGTCCTCCTGTCGTCCCTGACGGACATCATCGACTCGGGTGCGTCCGACGCGGTGGCGGTAGGCACGCTCGCACGTGACGAGGGAGGGATTCGGCAACTGTTCGGCAGCTTCGCCGAGGCCTACGTCCGTGGGGTGGCCGTCAACTGGGACGCGGTCTTCGACGGAAGCGGGGCACGAACCGTCTCGCTGCCGACCTACGCCTTCGACCGCACCCGCTACTGGCTGACGAGCACATCGCAGGCCACCGGCGCCGCGGAGTCCGCTCTGGTCGACGTGCCGGAAGCGAAGACCGAGCAGTCGGCGTTCCGCGCGCAGCTCGATCCCCTCACTGATTCCGAGCAACACCGACACGCACTACGTTTGGTTCTGAGGCACGTATCTGCCGTACTCGGCTATGGCACCGACCAGGAAATCGATCCGGCGGTATCGTTCCGTGACCTCGGATTCAGTTCTCTCACTGCCGTTCGACTCAGGAATCAGCTGGTCTCGACGACCGGGGTCGCGCTTCCCACTGCCGTGCTCTACGACTTCCCGAGTCCCCATGTCCTCGCCAAGCACCTTCGCGACGAGGCGTTGGGTATCGACAGCGTGGGCATCGCCGGCGACACCCACGTGGCTGCCGGCCCCCGCGGCGACGAGGACGACCCCGTCGTGATCATCGCGATGGCGTGCCGCTACCCAGGTGCGGACTCGCCCGAGGAACTGTGGAATCTGGTCGACCGGGAAGAGACCGTGCAATCCCCATTCCCGACGGATCGAGGCTGGGACCTGGACCGGTTGTACGATCCGGACAAGGTTCGCCCGAGTACCAGCTATACGCGATTCGGTGGATTCCTGGGAACTGCAGGGGACTTCGATCCCGCCGCATTCGGGATCAGCCCACGGGAAGCACTGGCGATGGATCCGCAGCAGCGGTTGCTGCTCGAGGCCACGTGGGAAGTGTTCGAACGTGCCGGTATCCCGGTGAAGGATCTGGAGGGCAACTCCACCGGTGTGTTCGTCGGAACGATGGGCCAGGAATACGGCGCCCGAATGCACGAGGCGCCGAGAGAAGTCGAAGGCTTCCTCATGACCGGTGTGTCCACCAGTGTGACTTCCGGTCGGCTCGCCTACACCTTCGGGTTGAACGGCCCGGCGGTGACTGTGGACACCGCGTGCTCGTCGTCGCTGGTGTCACTGCACCTGGCGGCCCAGGCGTTGCGCTCGGGGCAGTGCTCGCAAGCGCTCGCGGCCGGAGCCACCATCATGTCCAACCCCGGCACGTTCATCGAGTTCTCGCGTCAGGGTGGGTTGTCGGTGGATGGTCGGTGCAAGTCGTTTTCCTCTGCCGCAGACGGATTCGGACCGTCCGAGGGTGTGGGTGTGTTGTTGTTGGAGCGATTGTCGGATGCTCGGCGGTTGGGGCATCGGGTGTTGGCGGTGGTGCGGGGTTCGGCGATCAATCAAGATGGTGCGTCGAATGGGTTGACGGCTCCGAGTGGTCCCGCCCAGCAGCGGGTTATTCGTGCTGCGTTGGCTGACGCGGGGCTGGGTGTGGGTGATGTGGATGTCGTCGAGGCGCATGGGACAGGGACTCGGTTGGGGGATCCGATCGAGGCTGGTGCGTTGTTGGCGACGTATGGACGCGGGCGTGAGGTGGGGCGTCCGTTGTGGTTGGGGTCGGTGAAGTCGAATATCGGTCACACGCAAGCTGCCGCAGGAGTGGCGGGTGTGATCAAGATGGTGATGGCGATGGAGCGGGGGGTGTTGCCGCGGACGTTGCATATCGATGAGCCGTCGTCGCATGTGGATTGGTCGGTCGGTGATGTGGAGTTGTTGACGTCGGCGCGTGAGTGGGGTGGTGGTTCCCGGGTTCGGCGGGCTGGGGTGTCGTCGTTCGGGATGAGTGGGACCAACGCCCACGTGGTGTTGGAGGAAGCGCCGTCCACCCACGACACCACGCCCGTGGCGGTGTCGGGTTCGGGGACCGGGGGGCTGGTCGGTACGGGTTCGATGGTGCCGCTGGTGGTCTCGGGTCGTGGTAGCGGCGCGTTGGCGGGTCAGGCTTCTCGAGTCGCGGGGTTCGTCGAGAGTCTGGGCGAGGGCGAGGACGTGGTCGATGTGGGGTGGTCGCTGGTGTCCAGTCGATCGACACTCGAGAATCGGGCGGTCGTAGTGGCCGACGGACGCGACGGCGCGGTGGCCGGGTTGCGTGCATTGGCGACAGGTGAGCCTGCTGTGGGTGTGGTCTCGGGGGTGGCTCGGGTGGACGCGGAGGTGGTGTTCGTGTTCCCGGGCCAGGGTTCGCAGTGGTGGGGTATGGGGCGGGAGTTACTGGAATCGAGCGCGGTGTTCGCGAGCGCGATCCGGACCTGTGAACAGGCATTGGCCCCGTATGTGGACTGGTCGCTGTCGCAGGTGTTGCGGGGTGAGGGCTCGGAGGTCGATTTCGAGCGGGTGGATGTCGTTCAACCGGTGTTGTTCGCGGTGATGGTGGGTCTGGCTCGGGTGTGGGAGTCGGTGGGTGTGCGTCCCGCCGCGGTGGTCGGGCATTCGCAGGGTGAGATCGCCGCGGCCCATGTGGCCGGCGCGTTGAGCCTCGAGGACGCGGTGCGAGTGGTCGCCCTGCGCAGCAGAGCGTTACGCGAGATCGAAGGACTGGGAGCGATGGCATCGATCTCGCTGGGACGTGGAGAGGTGGAGCAGTTGTCGGCTCCGTGGGCTGATGTGGTGTCGGTCGCGGTGGTCAATGGTCCGGCCGCGACGGTGATATCGGGTGATCGTGGTGCGGTGGAGCGGGTGTTGGAGTTGGCGGAGGCCCGGGGGGCTCGGGTTCGGTGGTTGCCGGTGTCGTATGCGTCGCATTCGCGGCAGGTAGAAGTGCTCGGCGAACGGTTGCTGACAGACCTCGAAACCATCGAACCGATCTCGTCACCGGTGGCGTTCCACTCCACCCTGACCGGCGGAGTGTTCGACACCGCAGGACTCGATGCCCGCTACTGGTTCCACAACCTCAGAAACACCGTCGAATTCGAACACACCGTGCGAAGCATTGCGGAGGGTGCGCGACGGGTGTTTCTCGAGGTCAGTTCTCATCCGGTCCTGGTGTCCGCCATCGGTGAGGTGCTGGAGGAGATCCACGGCAATACGGAGCAGCCGGTGGTCGGCACCCTTCGTCGGGACGACGGCGGGGTCGGACGGGTTCTGACATCGGCTGCCGAATTATTCGTCCATGGGGTGGCAGTCGACTGGGACGCGGTGTTCGACGGAAGCGGCGCACGCGCCGTCTCGCTGCCGACCTACGCCTTCGACCGCACCCGCTACTGGCTGACGAGCACTCCCTCCGGTGCGGCAAGCCTGGCAGGTGTCGGGCTGACGGACGTCGAGCATCCCCTGGTCAGCGCGGTTGTAGGGTTGGCAGGTACCGACGGGCGGGTGTACTCCGGTCGACTGTCCCCGTCGGTGCAACCGTGGTTGGACGACCATCTGATCGGCGAGGACATGGCTGTTCCGACCGGAGCACTCGTCGAGTTGGCACTTCGCGTCGGACAGGACGTGGGAAGCCCCACGGTCGAGAATCTGGAGTTCATCCAGCCGCTGTATCTGGCGGAGACCGCTGCGACGCTGATTCAGGTGGCGGTGGACGATGCCGTGGACGGCGGGCGCACCGTGCTGATTCACTCGCGGCGTGACGCGGAGGACGCGGAATGGACCCTCAACGCAGAGGGGCGCCTCAGCGACAGAGCTGCGGTTGCGGATCGTGGTTCGTCGCCGTGGCCTCCGGCCGACGCCTCGTCCGTCGATGTCGGCGACATCTTCACGAGGCTGGCGCTCACCGAAGTGTCGTACGGACCCACATACCAGGTGCTCGGCGAGGTGTGGAGATCCGAAGGCGAGTACTTCGCGGACCTGCGGCTGGACGATGGACAGGAGCGGGATGTCGCACGCTTCGCGCTGCACCCTGCCTTGCTCGAATCGGCCGTGCAGATAGCACTTCTCGCCACTGATCCCTCCCGCGATGGAACTCCCGCGTCGGCGGCATCGTGGAGCGGCGTCGAGGTGCACGCCCTCGGCGCGTCGTCGCTGCGTCTGCGGGTGACTCCGACCTCGGAGGGGGCGTTCGCAGTGCGGTTCGAGGACGACTCGTCTCGGCTGGTGGCCCGTGCCGACGCACTCACCGTTCGTTCGATCCCGGCGCGGCCGGTCACCTCGAGCGACCTGCACGACGCTCTGCTGCGCCTCGACTGGGTGGAGGTCACGACCGAGGCGGTGGACGAGCCTGCTCGGTGGGCAGTGATCGGTGAGGATGTGCCCGAGGTACCCGATGCCCGTTTGTTCGATGATGTTTCGGAACTCGCCGCGGCGGTGGAGGCCGGTGATCGGATCGATGCGGTGGTGCTGTCCTGTGTCGAGGAGCCGCAGACTGCCGAAAGTACCGTGGCTCGGGTGTATTCGTCGGTGAACCGTGTGCTCGAGTTCCTCGGGGAATGGGTCTCCGAGGAACGGGTGACCTCGATTCCGTTGGTGGTTCTCACCCGCGGAGCGGTGGCGCCGAGTGGGGAGGACGTCACCGACCTGGCGGGCGCCTCGATCTGGGGACTGACGCGTTCCGCGCAATCGGAGGCGCCGGACCGTATCTGGTTGGTGGATGCGGACTCCACCACCGCGGAACAGTTGTCGACGCTGGTTCGCCTCGATGAACCGCAACTTATGATTCGTGCTGGTTCGGTGTTGGTTCCACGACTGGCGCGCGCGGCGAAGAGCAGCTCGCAGCCACGGTCCACGCCGCAGTGGAATCTCGACGGTACGGTGCTGATCACCGGTGGCACAGGCACGCTCGGTACGTTCGTCACCAGGCATCTCATCGAAGTGCACGGGATCAGGCACCTTCTCTTGACCAGCCGCCGAGGACCCGAAGCCGAGGGCGCGGCCGAATTGGTGGCGTTGGGAGCGGAGCTGGGTGCGGAAGTCAGGATCGCGGCGTGCGACACGGCCGACCGAGCCACGCTCGAGGAGCTGCTGCGGAGTATTTCCGATGACCATCCGTTGACCGGGGTCGTGCATGCTGCGGGAACCCATGCGCCAGGGCTGCTTTCGGATATCACTCCGGAGATGGTCGAGACAGTGTTACGGCCGAAGGTCGATGCCGCGTGGCATCTTCACGAGCTCACTCGCGATCTCGATCTCGCGGCCTTCGTGGTGTTCTCCTCGATCGCGGCGGTGTTCGGTGGGCCCGGGCAGGCCAATTACGCGGCAGCGAACGTCTTCATGGAGGCGCTCGCTCAGCATCGCGCAGCCAACGGACTGAAAGCTACCTCGCTCGCATGGGGACTGTGGGCGGAGCTGACCGGGATCACGAGCCAACTCCAGGAGGTCGACCTCGGACGAATCGCCCGTGACGGATTCCGCCCGATGCCGACGGAGCAAGGACTCGCCCTGTTCGACGCCGGTCTCGTATCGGATGACGCCGTACTGACCGGAACCCCACTCGACCTGGCGCCATTGCGGGCGAGCGGCGAGTTCTCATCCCTGCTCCGGGGACTCATCCGCACGCCAGGCCGCCGCGCCGTCTCCGCCGGATCCGGGAGCACGGACACCGGCGGTGGTCTCGGTCGGCGACTGCAGAACTTGTCGTCGGAGGAGCAACGTGACCTGGTGCTCGATCTGGTTCTCGCCGAGGTCGCGGCGGTTCTCGGCAACACCAGAGAGCGTGGTCACGAGTCGGCGGACCGACCATTCCAGGACTTCGGGTTCGACTCGTTGACGGCAGTCGAGCTGAGGAACCGGCTCCGCAGCGCGACGGGGGTGCAGGTGCCGACGACGCTGGTCTTCGACCATCCGACTCCGAAAGCGGTGACCGAGTATCTGCTCTCCCAGTTGGTGACAGACGACTCGTTGACCGAACTGACCGTGTTGGTGGAACTGGAGGCCATGGAGGCTCGCCTCAGTGCTTTCGCCGTCGATGCCGACCGTCGGTCGGTCGTCGCAGGCCATCTGAGCGAGCTCAGCGGTCGGTGGCGAGGTGATACGGGCGACGCGGTGGACCACGACTTCTCGGATCTGGAATCGGCAACCGACGACGAACTTTTCGCGCTACTCGATACCAAGCAGAGGGATTGATCGACATGAACAACGAGCAGAAGCTCCGCGGCTACCTACGCCAGGCGATCGCCGACTCCAGATCGGCGGAGAAGCGCCTTCGTGACTACCAGGAGGCAGCCGAGGAGCCGATCGCGATCGTGTCGATGGGCTGCCGCTACCCGGGAGGCGTTCGGTCTCCCGAGGACCTGTGGGACTTGGTGACCGAGGGTCGCAGCGTTGCATCCGACTTTCCCGAGGATCGAGGTTGGGATCTGGAGAACCTCTACGATCCCGATCCCGACCGCAATGGCACGTCGTATACCAACCAGGGCGGGTTTCTCTACGATGCGGCCAACTTCGACGCCGAGTTCTTCGGGATATCGCCCCGCGAGGCGCTCGCGATGGACCCACAGCAGCGACTTCTTCTCGAGACGTCGTGGGAAGTGTTCGAGCGCGCCGGTATCGACCCGACGCCACTGCGCGGCGGGGACACGGGAGTATTCATCGGTGGCGGCTCACAGGGGTACGGTCCGCGCCTTCACGAATCGACCGATGAGGTCGAAGGATATCTCCTGACCGGAAATTCGCCGAGTGTCCTGTCAGGGCGACTGTCCTACTTCTACGGCTTCGAAGGTCCGGCCGTGACGGTGGACACCGCGTGCTCGTCATCTCTCACCTCCCTTCATCTGGCGGTGCAAGCGCTCCGGAACGGTGAGTGCTCGTTGGCGCTCAGTGGCGGTGTTCTCGTGATGCCGGTACCCGGAACGTTCATCGAGTTCTCCCGGCAGCGCGGGCTGTCCGCCGATGGTCTCTGCAAGTCGTTCGCTGCTGCCGCCGATGGAACAGGGTGGGCGGAGGGCGTCGGATTGGTACTGGTGGAACGCCTTTCCGACGCGCGTCGTCATGGGCACGAAGTACTCGCCGTCATCAGGGGATCCGCGGTCAATCAGGACGGCGCGTCGAACGGGCTCGCGGCACCGAACGGTCCGTCGCAGCAGCGTGTCATCAGAAAGGCGTTGTCCGATGCCAAGCTGACGGTGAACGACATCGACCTCATCGAGGCGCATGGCACCGGAACTCGGCTGGGCGACCCCATCGAGGCCCAGGCGCTCCTCGCGACGTACGGCAGGGGCCGTGTCGACGGAAGCGTCGCGTATCTGGGGTCGCTCAAGTCCAACATCGGTCACACCCAGGCTGCCGCGGGAGTCGGCGGTGTCATCAAGACGGTCATGGCGCTGCGGCACGGAGTGATGCCGAAGACACTGCACATCGACGCGCCCAGCCCCCACGTCGACTGGTCAGCCGGTGCCGTCGAGCTCCTGACCGAGCCGCGGGCGTGGCCGGCGTCGGATTCTCCACGCCGTGCTGCCGTGTCGGCGTTCGGCGTCAGCGGGACGAACGTACACGTCATTCTCGAGGCGGCGACGGAGCCCGAGCCCGAACACGACGAGCCCTCCCGAGCGCTTCCCGTCGTTCCGTGGTTGTTGTCGGCGTCGTCTCCCGCCGCGCTGCGCGAGCAAGCCGCTCGGCTGTCGGAGCATCTCGATGCCGGGGCCCGGCGCGAGGTGGACATCGCATACACGCTGGCGACCGGACGTGCGGCGCTCGCGCATCGTCGTGCCGTGCTGTTCGACGGTACCGATTCGGTGCGAGCGGATCTCGCCGCGATCGCGTCGGGACGAACGAATGCCACGGACTCGTCCAGGAGGCCGGGGAAGCTCGCTTTCCTTCTCACCGGCCAGGGGAGTCAGCGGGCGGGGATGGGGCGTGAGCTGTATGCGGCGTTCCCCACCTTCGCGCGCGAGTTCGACGCCGTGGCCGACGCCTTCCGTCCGCATCTCGCGCGCCCGCTCGGCGAGATCGTCTTCGCGGAGCGCGACAGTGCCGACGCGGAGTCGATCGATCGTACCGAGTGGGCGCAGCCAGCCTTGTTTGCGATCGAGGTCGGACTGTTCCGGCAGCTCGAGGAATGGGGAGTTCGCCCTGACATCCTGCTCGGTCATTCCATCGGGGAGCTAGTTGCCGCTCACGTTGCCGGGGTCTTCGACCTGTCGGATGCCGCACGACTCGTTGCCGCGCGTGCCGAGGGAATGCAAGCACTTCCCCCGGGCGGAGCGATGGTCGCTCTGCAGGCACGCGAGGACGAGGTGGCCCCACTCCTCGCCGAGTACTCGGACCGAGCGGCCATCGCCGCCGTCAACGCGACGACCTCGGTGGTGATCTCCGGTGACGAGGGGGTCGTGGACGCCGTCGCGGCGGAGTTGTCGGGCCGCGGTCGGAAGACCAAGAAGCTCACAACCAGCCACGCGTTCCATTCCCCGTCCATGGACGGGATGCTCGAGGAGTTCCGCGCAGTCGCCGCCACGATCACCTATCACGAGCCGACGATTCCGATCGTCTCGAACCTGACGGGCGAAGTGGCGGGAGGCGACCAGTTGTGTACACCCGACTACTGGGTGCGGCACGTCCGCGATGCGGTCCGATTCGCGGACGGAGTCGCCGCAGCCCGAGCGGCTGGCACACGCGGATTCGTCGAGCTCGGTCCGGACGGTGTCCTGTCAGCGCTTGCCCAGGCGCAGGACGATTCGGAGGAGGAAGACACCCAACTGTTCGCACCGATGTTGCGCGCGAACGTTTCCGAAGCGGTCAGCGCCGTATCGGCGCTCGCGCGGCTGCACGATCGCGGCGTGAAGGTCGACTGGGACAGCTTCTTCCAGGGTGGTGCCGGGCGGCGCACCGACCTGCCGACGTACGCCTTTCAGAGTTCGCGGTACTGGCTGGATCCAGGTGCGATCTCTGCCGATGCCGCAGGCCTCGGTCTCGCTGCCGCGGATCATCCGCTGCTCGGAGCATCCATCGACCTCGGGGGGTCGGATTCGCACGTTCTCACCGGTCGGCTCTCACTGGCAACGCACCGCTGGCTGGCGGACCATGTCGTCCTCGGAGCAGTCCTGGTACCCGGCACCGCGCTGGTGGAGCTCGCCATCCGAGCAGGCGACAGCGTGGACTGCCCGGTTCTGGACGAGCTCGTCGTGCAGGCGCCGCTGGTGGTGCCGCGAGAGGGAGGAGTTCAGGTCCAGGTCCGCGTCGGTGCCCTCAACGCCACAGAGCGGCGTGAGGTCGGCATCTACTCCCGTCCTGCCGCTTCGAACGGTGAGTGGACCGTGCATGGCAGCGGCTTCCTCGCCCCGTCCGACGCGCCGCCGAGCTTCGACCTGAGTTCGTGGCCGCCGGCAGGGGCGGAGGAAGTGCCGGTCGATGGTCTGTACGACCTTCTGACGTCCCAGGGTTACGACTACGGTCCGACATTCCAAGGTATGGAGAGGGTCTGGCGGCTCGGCGACGAGCTGTACGCCGAGGCCCGCCTGCCCGAAGGTGGTGAAGCAGAGGGGTTCGGCCTGCATCCGGCCCTGCTCGACACCGCTCTGCACACCGTGGTCTATTCCGCGGGAAACGACACCGCAGATCGTGGTACACGTGCGCCGTTCGAGTGGCGCGGCGTCCGGCTCTATTCGACCGGCGCATCCATGGTGCGCGTCAAGCTCGTTCCGAGCGGCATGGATTCGGTGGCATTGTGGTTGGCCGACGAGATCGGTCGCCCCGTCGCCCACGTCGCTGCGCTGGTCTTGCGGGAGATCTCCACCGACCAGATCGGAGCTGCGCGCCGTACGTACGACGATGCGTTGTTCTGCGTCGACTGGACCCCGATATCTCGGCCCGCCGACGGCCCCGTCGGTGACCATGTGGTCGGCATCGGTAGCGACACCGGCGCATTCGCCGACAACTATCACGATCTCGACGCGGTGGCAGCAGCGATTGCGGAGGGCGAGACCGTCCATGCGGTCGTTACACAGCCGCATACAGATGTCGCGAATGCGGAGCCGGTGTCTGTTACCCGTCATGCAGTGAACGACACGCTCGCTGTAGTCCAGAGATGGCTTGCGGATGCACGTTTCGCAGACGCCCGTCTCGTGGTGGTGACCGAGAGCGCTGTGGTGACGGAGAGCGCCGAGGTGACCGGGGGCGAAGCTGTCGTGGATCTGCCGGGAGCGGCGCTGTGGGGGCTGCTTCGTGCGGCGCAGCTCGAACAACCTGATCGACTGGTCGTTCTTGATGCGGACCGCGCCACGTTGGACGACGCCGGTGCGTTGCGCGAGGCTGTGAAAATCGTGCTGAGTTCCGGTGAGCCGCAGGCTGCGGCACGCGGGAAGTCCATTCTGGCCCCGAGGATTTCGCGTGAGGAAATCGCGCCGGACGAGACGGGTCAGGACTGGAATCCAGACGGGACGGTGCTCGTCACGGGGGGAACAGGTGCCCTCGGATCACTGGTCGCGCGTCACCTCGTGGCCGAGCACGGAGTTCGGCATCTTCTCCTCACCAGCCGCAGAGGACCCGCGGCCGAGGGCGCGAGTGAGCTCGTGGACGAACTGCGCACCACCGGTGTCGACGTCACGGTTGCCGCGTGCGATATCGCGGACGTCGACGCACTTCAGCGCACTCTCGCGTCGATCCCGGCCGAACATCCGCTGACTGCCGTCGTGCACACCGCGGGCGTGGTGCGCGACGGGACGATCGCCACGCTCACGCCGGAGTCGACCGCGGCAGTGCTGCGCCCAAAGGTCGATGCCGCATGGAATCTGCATCAGGCGACGCTCGGAGCCGACCTCACGCATTTCATACTGTTCTCTTCGGCTGCGGGAACTTTCGGTAGCGCCGGTCAAGCGAACTACGCCGCCGCGAACGCCTTTCTGGACGCGCTGGCACACGTCCGATCATCGAGCGGATTGCCGGCACGTTCGATCGCCTGGGGACTCTGGAAACATGCGGACGGCATGGCAGGGCACCTGGAAGACATCGACCTCCGCCGCCTCGCACGCGAGGGCTATCTGCCGATCGCCGACGAATCGGGGATGGAGCTGTTCGACGCCGCGGTTCGAGCATCTGGCCCGGCTCTGGTGGCCGCGCCCTTGGACCTCGGTGCAGTCCGTGCCGGTCGGCAGGTGCCGTGGCTGCTGCGTGGACTCGTGCGAAGCCCGTCACGTCGCACGGTCGGAGACGCCGGTGGCGTGACACCGACCCTTTCCGACGAGATTATCCAGGTGGCGGCTCCGGAGCGGCGGAGGTTCGTCGTCGATGTCGTCCGCCGCGAGGTCGCGGAGATTCTCGGCTACCGCACCGCCGATGCGGTGGACGTCGACCACCAGTTCCTCGAGCTTGGCTACGACTCGCTCACCGGAGTCGAACTGCGCAACCGCCTGACGCAGCGGAGTGGGATCAGGCTGCCCGCGACAATGATTTTCGACTATCCGACGCCCGCCGTGCTGGCCGACCACATATACGACCGGCTCGGCGATTCGCTGCCCGGGTCCGCGGCAGAGGTCAGTGCCCCGGAGGTGACGGTCGATGTGACCGACGGCGAGTCGGCGAGCACGGCCTCGGACGAGCGTCGGGCCGGGCAGGACGACCCGATCGTGATCGTCGGAATGGCATGTCGCTATCCGGGCGACGTGACCAACCCCGACGAGCTGTGGGAACTCGTCGAGTCCGGGCGTGATGGCATCACGCCGTTCCCGACCGATCGAGGCTGGGACGGCGACGCGATCTACGATCCCGACCCCGAGCGTTCGGGTACCTCGTACACGCGGCACGGGGGATTCCTCCACGATGCGGCGAATTTCGATCCTGCCTTATTCGGCATCTCGCCCCGAGAGGCACTGTCCATGGATCCGCAGCAGAGAATTCTGCTCGAGAACACGTGGGAAGCGTTCGAGAACGCGGGGATCGATCCGCAATCGGTCAGGGGAAGCCGGACCGGTGTGTTCGTCGGAATGATGTACCACGACTACGCGACCCGTGTCCGGAGGATCCCGGAGGAACTCGAGGGATATCTCGGGAACGGAAGTGCGGGCAGCATCGCGTCGGGGCGGATCGCGTACACGTTCGGGTTGGAAGGCCCGGCGATGACGGTAGACACGGCGTGCTCGTCCTCGCTCGTGGCAATCCACCTGGCGAGCCGCTCACTGAGGTCCGGAGAATCGGACCTGGCGATCGCAGGTGGCGTGACCGTCATGTCCACCCCCAACACGTTCGTCGAATTCTCTCGCCAACGGGGTCTAGCGACGGATGGTCGATGCAAGTCGTTCGCCGCGGCCGCCGACGGTACAGGGTGGGCGGAAGGCGTCGGAACACTCGTGCTGGAGCGATTGTCCGATGCCCGCCGCAACGGGCACGAGGTCCTGGCAGTCGTCCGCGGATCAGCCGTCAACCAGGACGGTGCCTCCAACGGGCTCACAGCCCCGAACGGGCCGTCGCAGGAACGTGTCATCCGGGCCGCGCTCGCAGACGCGGGTCTCGTGGCCTCGGATGTCCAGGTGATCGAGGCGCACGGAACGGGCACACGACTTGGTGACCCGATCGAAGCGCAGGCTCTGCTCGCCACGTACGGGCAGGGTAGGCCGGAGGGGTCGCCTGCATGGCTCGGTTCGCTCAAGTCCAACATTGGCCACAGCCAGGCCGCAGCGGGTGTCGGCGGTGTCATCAAGATGGTCCAAGCGATGCGTCACGGGGTGGCTCCCGCGTCTCTCCACATCGACGAGCCGACCCCGTACGTCGACTGGGCGTACGGCGACCTGGCGCTTCTGACGGAAGCGCGGCCCTGGATCCGAGGAGCGGGTCCGCGCCGAGCCGCAGTGTCCTCGTTCGGGGTCAGCGGCACCAATGTCCACGCGATCATCGAGGAGCCGCCGTCGTTCGACGACGCAGAATCGGTCGAGACCGGACCTTCCGACCGCGTCGTGCCCTGGATCGTCAGCGGAAACACGCCCGAAGCTGTTCGGCGACAGGCAGACCGGCTCCTCGAGTTCGTTCGGAGGAGTGAGCACGTGGACACGGTCGACGTGGCACATGCGCTGGTATCCACACGAGGGGTTCTCGACCACGGAGCGGTGGTGGTCGGCCGGGACACCGAGTCTCTGGCGGCGAACCTGAACGCGCTGGTCGGCGGTGGAGCCGTCGTGACCCCGCGCACGAAGGGACGCTTGGCCTTCCTGTTCACCGGTCAGGGTGCTCAACGGGCAGGCATGGGGAAGGAACTGTACGAGCACCTGCCCGAATTCGCCGAGGCGTTCGACAATGTGGCCGCGGCACTCGACGAGCACCTCGCCACGCCCGTTCGCGACATCGTCTTCGGTGACGGCGAACTCATCGACCGAACCGAGTACGCGCAGCCGGCATTGTTCGCCATCGAGACCGCGCTGTCCCGCACTCTCATCAGCTGGGGCGTGGTACCCGACGTGGTGATCGGCCATTCAATCGGAGAGTTGGCCGCCGCGCATGTCGCCGGAGTCCTCTCACTGGCGGACGCGGCTCGCCTGGTCGTGGCCCGAGGCCGACTCATGCAGGCACTTCCGCCCGGAGGGGCAATGGTGTCGCTACGTGCGACAGAGCACGAGGTCAGCGAAGCCCTGATCGGTTATCACGATTCGATCGGAATCGCTGCCGTGAACGGGCCGGAGTCCGTGGTCATCTCCGGTACGGAGTCCTCGGTGCTGGCAGTGGCGGCCTCGTTCGAGAAGCGAGGGACGAAGGTGCGTCGGCTCAATGTCAGTCACGCTTTCCATTCGCCGTCGATGGATGCCGTGCTCGCGGATTTCGAAGGTGCGGCGGCCGGCGTCGCCTACAGTGAACCTTCTGTCGCGTTCGTGTCGACGGTCACCGGTGCACGAGTGGAACCCGGGCAGGTGACCGATCCGGCGTACTGGGTGCGCAACCTCAGGGACACCGTTCGATTCGCCGACGGTGCACGGGCCGCATCCGACTTTGGCGTCACCACCTTCGTCGAGGTCGGTCCGGGTGCGGTGCTGACCGCGCAGATCGGAGAGAATCTCGATTCCGACCGGGTTGCATGGGCGGCACTTCGCGGTGGAGACCGTTCGGAGGTGGACGTTCTCGTCGAAGCGATCGGGCGACTCCGATTCGCCGGTGTCGCGATCGACTGGAGTGCCGTTCTCGGCCGCGCCGAAGGGCAGACGCGACCGCATCTGCCCACGTATTCCTTCCTGGGCGAGCGCTACTGGTTGGACGTTCCGGAAGACGATCATCCGCCGCGCACGGAGGCGTCGGACATCGGACATCCGCTGCTCGACGCGACGGTGCCCCTCGCTGCCGCGGGAGGCCTTCTGCTGACGGGAACGATTCGACCCGGCGAGCACTCTTGGCTCGGGCGCAATCCGGTTGTCGGTGCGCCTCTGGTACCGACCAGCGCGTTCATCGATCTCGCGCTCAGAGCGGCACGCGAGGTCGAGTATCCGGTCCTGGAGAAGTTCGCGTTGCACGTGCCGCTCGTGCTCCCGGTCGACCGCCCGCTGTCGCTGCAGGTCACCGTGGCGGCAGTCGAACATGGCCGCCGCGCAGTCCGGATCCACGCCGGTTCGCCCGATCTCGACGACGCATGGACCCTGCACGCCGAGGGGATACTCGCCCAGTCCGACGACGACACCCGTGTGGCTGAACCCGCCCCTGTGCCAGGGCCCGGCAGGCTGATCGGAGCGAGCGAGGTCAGACGACTACTGCTCGCGCACGGGCAGGATCCGGAACTGGGAGGGGTGGACGTCGGCGAGGTCAGGCGTGACGGGGACACGATCACAGCGGAACTGCGACTTCCCCCCGGGACGGATACGACAGGTTTCGGAGTGCATCCGGCCCTGTGGGAAGCAGCCGGTCTTCTGGCAACCGTGGTGGAAGGCGAGCCGGACGGAGACGGTGTCACGTTGGTGTCGCTGGCCGGTGGAATTCGCCTGCACGCCGTCGAGGCGAATGCCGTGCGCGTGCGCCTCGACAGGTCGGACAGCGCGGGATGGTCACTGCACCTCGCGGGGCTCGACGGGACGCCGGTCGTCGATGTGGCCTCGCTCGGAGTGACGCGGCTGTCCGCATCCGCGTTTCCTGTACCCAAGCGCTACGTGCGTGACTCGCTGCTCCGACTCGAATGGACCGAGACCGCGATCTCTGGCGACGGACGTGAGGTGGCCTGGGCCACTCTCGGCGGAGTCGATGTCGGCCCCGCCGAATCGGTGGTGTTCGACGACACCGTTTTCGGCGAAACCTACGGTAGCGCCGACGAGCTCGGTCGTGCGATCGCCGATGGATCTCGGGTCGACGCGGTGCTGCTGACGGTACCGCGGCTCGATTCCCCGGCGATCCCCGAAGCGGTGCGTAGCCTGACCGGTGCGGTTCTGGGCGTCGCTGCGGAGTTCCTCGCGGACGGCAGGACGAGTGGCGCCACGCTGGTCGTGGTCACCCGCGGCGCTCATCGCGAGGAAAACGCCGACCCGCGGAACATCGCGTCTGCGGCGGTCGCAGGGCTTCTGCGTTCGGCCCAGTCGGAGAACCCGGGCCGAATCGTCCTGGTCGACCGCGAGGACGAGGTGTCCGAAGCAGTTCTCGGCAGTCTGGCCATGTCTGGCGAGGATCGTCTTCGGCTCCACGGGTCCCAGGTCTTCACTCCGAGGTTGGTGCGAGAGACCACGGAGCCGGAGAATTCCGGCCCCGCAGGATGGAACAAGGACGGGACGGTGCTCGTCACCGGAGGCACCGGTGCGCTCGGTTCGAGGATTGCGCGGCATCTCGTCGCAGAACACGGAATTCGAAACCTGTTGCTGTTGAGCAGATCCGGCACAGACGCCGATCGTGCGTTGCCGTTGGAGCTCGAACTCACCGAACTGGGTGCGAGCGTCACGATCGTCGCGTGCGACGTGTCCGATCGTCGCGCGCTCGCGGGTGTCATCGAAGCGATACCCGACGACCGACCGCTCGAGGCCGTCGTGCACGCAGCGGGCGTTCTGGCCAATGCCACCGTGACCTCGCTGTCGCCGGAGAAGTTGAACGAGGTACTTCGTCCTGGAGTCGATGCAGCGTGGAATCTCCACGACCTCACGCGTTCCACCAACCTGTCGGCGTTCGTGCTCTTCTCCGCCGTGACCGGGGTGTTCGGCGGACCAGGCCAGGCGAATCATGGCGCGGTGACGGGAGTCCTCGACGGGTTGGCGCGCTTTCGGGCGGCGTCGGGGCTGCCCGCGACGTCCATCTCGTGGGGGCCGTGGAGCCACGCGCGGGGTGCGGCCGCGCAGGAAAGCGATCTGGAGCGGTTCGTGCGGGACGGATTCGTTCCGCTTCTGGATGCGGACGGTCTGCAGCTCTTCGACGCCGCGGTCTCGCGTACCGAGCCCACTCCCGTCGCGACCACGTTCGACTATGTGCGCCTTCGATCACTGGACTCGGTACCGCCGCTGCTGCGTGGGTTGGTCCGAGCACCGGTCGGTCGTGCGACGGTGACCGCGACCTCGGTGGAACCGCTGGCCGAACAGCTGGTGGGCCGGAGCCGTAGTGCTCAGCGGGAGATCGTTCTGACCCTCGTCAGGACCGAGGCAGGAGCGGTGCTGGGACATCAGGATCTCACCGGGGTCGAGAAGGGGCGCCCGTTCCTCGAGCAGGGGTTCGATTCGCTCACGGCCGTCGAACTACGCAACCGCATCTCTACGGCGACCGGTGTTCGCGTACCGGTGACACTGGTGTTCGATCAGCCGACGCCCGAGGAGTTGGCGGACTTCGTTCTCGAACAGCTCGCGCCGGACGAGCGGAGCCAGTCGCCGGTATTGGACGATCTGGACCGACTCGAACTCGGGATCGCCGAGACGGAGCTCGACGAAGAAGACTCCGCCGCAGTCCGGCTGCGCCTGCAAACACTGCTGGCGCGGTTCTCGAACACTCGAACTGCCGGGGAATCATCAGCGGACCAGCTCGAATCCGCCTCTACGTCGGACATTTTCGAATTCATCGACAAGCAACTCGGCCGCAGCGGTCAGTGACCGTCGCTCCAGCCATCGAAGGGACATTGCTGTGTCTACGTCAGAGAAGGACAAGCTCGTCGAGTACCTGCGATGGGTCACGACCGACCTGAGCAAGGCTCGTGAACGCATCGCGGAACTGGAGTCAGGTCGCGAGGAACCTGTCGCGATCGTGGGAATGGCGTGCCGCTACCCAGGAGGGGTCACGTCTCCCGAGGAGTTGTGGGAGCTGATAGTCGACGAGCGTGATGCCGTCACCGAGTTCCCGGCAGACCGTGGCTGGGACACCGAATCGATCTTCGATCCGGATCCGGACAAGCCTGGCTTCACCTACACCAAGGCGGGCGGCTTCCTAGACAGTGCAACGCAATTCGATGCATCCTTTTTCGGGATAGCGCCCAGGGAAGCGCTCGCGATGGACCCGCAGCAGCGCCAGATTCTCGAGACATCCTGGGAAGTCCTCGAGCGCGCCGGTATTCGACCAGCAGATCTGAAGGGGACCAAGACCGGAGTGTTCGTCGGGATCGCCGGACAGAGCTACATCACCCTCGACGGTCCGACGGAGCTGGAGGGGCACCTGATGACCGGCAGCCTGACCGCTGTCGCAGCGGGCCGAGTCTCCTACACCCTCGGCCTGGAGGGACCTGCGGTGACGTTGGACACCGCCTGCTCGTCGTCGTTGGTCGCAGCGCATCTGGCTGCGCAATCGTTGCGGCGGGGCGAGACGAACCTGGCTATCGCCGGAGGTGCCACCGTTGCGGGCAGTCCCGGTGGCTGGGTGGAGTTCTCCAGGCAACGCGGGTTGGCACCCGATGGCAGAGCGAAGTCCTACGCGGAGGATGCCGACGGAACCACCTGGTCCGAAGGGGTCGGTGTCCTGCTGCTCGAAAGGCTCTCGGACGCACTCGAGAACGGTCATCATGTGCACGCGATCCTCCGCGGCTCGGCGGTCAATCAGGATGGTGCATCGAGTGGATTGACCGCACCGAGCGGTCCGGCCCAGGAGCGAGTCATCAGGCAAGCGCTGGCGGATGCGAAGCTCGCCTCCGGCGATGTCCAACTGATCGAAGGGCACGGTACCGGCACGCCTCTGGGTGACCCAATCGAGATACAGGCGTTGTTGGCCACCTACGGACGTGATCGTCCGGGCGGAAGCTCGGCATTCCTCGGATCCTTGAAATCCAACATCGGCCACAGCGTCGCAGCGGCCGGAGTGGGCGGGATCATCAAGACGGTGATGGCAATGCGGCACGGTCTCCTGCCGAGGACGATCCACGTCGACGAGCCGACCTCGTTGGTCGATTGGGATTCCGGCGCCGTCGAACTCCTGACCTCAGCGCGACCTTGGACGAAGGATGCCGGCACTCGCCGGGCTGCGGTTTCCGCCTTCGGTGTCAGTGGGACCAACGCGCACGTGATTCTGGAGGAGCCACCTGTCACGGAGGCCGACACCGCCCCTCCCGCATCGTCGTCGGATCGCCCGGCGTCGGCGCTGACGTTGTCGGCACGTACCGAAGCCGCACTGCGAGACGGGGCGCGCGCACTGCTCCGGGACATCGACATTGGATCGTCACTCGGGGACATCGCGTATTCGCTCGCTACCACGCGATCGGTGTTCGACCGTGGCGCCGTGGTCGTGGGGACGGATCGAGACGCCGTGATCGACGGACTCCGCGCCGTCGCGGACGGGCACGTCACGCTCGCCCGCAAAGTGGGAGGGAAACTCGCCTACCTCTTCACCGGCGGTGGTGCGCAACGAATCTCCATGGGTCGTGAGCTCTATTCGCGCTACCCCGTCTACGCCGACGCCTTCGACGAGATTGCCGGCGAGCTCGACAAACACCTCGAGAGACCGCTTCGCGAAGTCGTCTTCGGTGAACCCGGGCCGATCGACAGAACCGAGTACACGCAACCGGCTCTGTTCGCGGTACAGACCGCGCTCGTTCGTACGCTCGCGCACTGGGGTGTGCAGCCCGATGTGGTGGCAGGGCACTCGAGCGGAGAGGTGTCTGCGGCGCATGCGGCGGGCGTACTGTCCTTGCCGGATGCGGCCACGCTCATCGCCGCACGTGGTCGACTGATGCAGGCACTGCCGGAATCCGGTGCGATGGTCTCTCTGCAGGCAAGCGAGGACGAGGTCCTCGAAGTTTTGCGCGACCACGACCTGTCGTCGGTTTCCATCGCCGTGGTGAACGGCCCACAGGCCGTCGTGGTGTCCGGTGAGGAAGAACCCGTGCTGGCGATTGCCGCCGAGTTCGAGCGGCGAGGCAGGCGCACCAAGCGGATCACAGTCAGTCATGCGTCGCATTCACCGCTGATGGACGGCATGCTCGTCGACTACGGCAACGTCGCTGCTGGACTGACCTACCACGAGCCCGCGGTTCCGGTCGTTTCCACGGTGACCGGTGACCTCGCTGGCAAGGGATTGCTCACCGACGCGGCCTACTGGGTACGCAATGTCCGGGAGCCGGTGCGTTTCGGTTCGGCGCTGGCAACTCTCGCAGGTCTGGAAGCGTCTGTTTTCGTCGAGATCGGCCCTTCGGCAGTACTCAGCTCACTCGTGGGTGAGAGCGTCGACCGCGAGCACCTCACGCTTCCTTCGCTGCGCGCCGATCAGCCGGAAGCCGACGTGATCGTCGACACGGTCGCGCGGCTGCACCTGAGCGGAATCCCCGTCGACTGGGACGCATACTATCGCGGTTCGGGTGTGCGGCGAGTGGATCTTCCGACCTACCGGTTTCAAGGTCAGCGGTACTGGCTCGACGCCACCGCGGTGCCGATGGGAGACTCCTCGCGATTCGGGATCGACACGGCGGATCACCCGGTGCTCGGCGCACTCACCCCACTGGCGGGGAGCGGCGCCTACTTTGCGACTGCGGTTCTCTCGCGGCGGAACCAGCCGTGGCTCGCCGAGTACACGGTGTCCGGTGTGCCCGTCGTTCCCGCGTCGGTGTTGGTGGAACTCGTGTTCAGGGTAGGCGACGAGGTCGGGTGCACCGAGATCGTCTCCTTCACCACCGACACCCCGCTGGTCCTACCCACAAACGGTGCCGTCCAACTGCAAGTGCAGCTGGACGAACCCGGACCTTCGGGCGCGCGTGCCGTTCGAGTGCACGGCAAGCCGCAGGGTATCGACGCCCCGTGGACGCGATATGGAAACGGGGTCGTGGCAACCACGACCGGGGCGCCGAGATTCGATCTCGCAACATGGCCCCCAGACGTGCCCGCAGCGCCCGCAGACGTCGAACTCGCAGTTCACGGACTGCGCTCGGCCTGGCACACGGACGATGCCGTGTACGCCGACGTCGCGCTCCCTGAGTCCGTTCAGGCGGAGGGCTACGGACTTCACCCCGTGCTTCTCGACGCGGCCGCGGCGCTCGCGGCTGTCGCAGGAGGTGGTGGCCTGGACCAGGTGGCAGAGCAGTGGGAGTCGGCGCGACTCCACGCGGTGGGTGCCAAGGTCGTGCGGGTGGCAGCGCACCGAGATCCCGACGGCACGGTGACAGTGCTCATCGGCGATGCGGCGGGGCGACCAGTGTTCGACGCGCGGGTACGGACTGCGCCACTGACGTCCGGGCGACTCGACGGCGTGCAGGCACGCCCGCAGGACGCGCTCTTCGGTGTCGACTGGCTACCGGTTTCGGTGTCCACTACCGAAAACCTTCGCTGGGGCTCGTTCACGGGGCTGGAGCCCACTACGGCAGTGCTGGATACCGTCCGGTTCGACGGCCCAGAAGCTCTCGCCCGAAGCCTCGCCGACGGAGCCGCGATCGATGCGGTCGTCGTGCAGGTGTCCGGTGCCGGGTCGCCGGACGTGGTCGACACAGTTCATCGGCTGGTCCACCAAGCTCTGTCCCTCGCACGTGACTGGTTGGCGCAGGAATCACTTGCTGCTGTACCGTTGGTGATCCTGACCCGCGGCGCGGTCGTCGACGACGGGCCGTTGACAGACCTTGCCGCAGCACCGGTTTGGGGCCTGCTGCGGTCCGCGCAGGCCGAGAATCCCGGCAGGTTCGTTCTGGTCGACATCGACGACTCGTCGAATCTCGGAGCGGTGCTGGCAGGAGTCCTGGAGTCCTCCGAGCCGCAGGTCCGGTTGCGAAACGGCACGTTCGGTATTCCTCAGGTCGTGCGATTGTCGGAGCCCGACGACATCGAGGCCCCACCGGCCTGGTCGCCGGAGGGCACCGTACTGATCACCGGTGGCACCGGTGTACTGGGCGGGCTCGTGGCGAGGCATCTGGCAGCGCGACACGGAGTCGCACATCTGTTGTTGCTCAGCAGAAGTGGAAGTCGAGCGCCGGAGTTTCCGCGTCTGGAAGACGACCTCGTCGCGCTGGGTGCGAAAGTGACCGCTGTCGCGTGCGACGCGGCGGATCCGGAAGCCTTGGCCAAAGTGCTCGCGGGCATTCCGTCCGAGCATCCGCTCACCGGTGTCGTTCACGCAGCGGGAACGATCAGTGACGGGCTGCTGACGACGCTCACCGCCGAGGACGTCGACCGAGTACTACACGCCAAGGCCGACGTCGCGTGGAACCTCCATCGATCGACGCGCGAGTCGGACCTGTCCGCCTTCGTGCTGTTCTCCTCGGTCGCAGGTATTTTCGGTGGGCCGGGTCAGTCCAACTACGCGGCGGCGAACGTCTTTCTCGATGCGCTGGCCGAGCAGAGGCGCCGGGAAGGTCGAGCCGCCACGTCCGTGGCCTGGGGCCTGTGGGAACAACGGAGCGGGATCACCGATGCTCTCACGGACTCCGACATCGCCCGGATCGCACGGGACGGATTCGGTCAGGTGTCTGAGCGTGTCGGTATCGAGATCCTCGATACCGCTGTCGGCCTCCGCCGGTCGGGAGCGGTCGCGACGCCGTTGGATCTCGAGGTGATGCGAACGCAGGAGACCAGAATTCTCCCAGTGCTCCGAACCTTGGCCAGGAAATCCACCCGGCCGGTGGCGTTCGCCACGCCGGACGAGGCCGAGTCCGTTGCCGATCGACTCGGTCGCCTGCCTCGAGAGCAATGGATCGGTGTGCTGCAGGACTTGGTGATCGGCAGAGTGGCGTCGGTTCTCGGACATCGCGACCTCACCGACATCCACGTGGACTCCGAGTTCACCGAGCTGGGTTTCGATTCGCTCACAGCTGTGGAACTGCGGAACGAACTGAACACGGCGACCGGTCTTCGCCTTCCGGGCAGTGCGGTGTTCGATCATCCGACCGCGTCGGCCTTGGCGGCGCACCTGCTGCAGAACCTCACGAACTCTGCGGTGGAACCTGATTCGGTCGACTTCGCTGCCGAAGTCCGTTTGGCCGAGGACATCGTGCCGGCGGACGAGGTCGTTCGTCGGACTGCTCGGCCACAGGAAGTCCTATTGACAGGTGCCACCGGTTTCGTCGGTGCATTCCTGCTCCGAGATCTGTTGCGCACCACGTCCGCCACCGTTCACTGCCTCGTCCGGGGAGCCGATGTCGCGGCCGCGACCGAACGGCTCGGTGACCATCTCCGCTGGTTCGGGATCGAGGACGGCATCGACCACTCGCGTGTCCACATCGTCCTCGGTGATCTCGCGGAACCCGAACTCGGGCTGGATTCCGAGTCCTGGTCCTGGCTGGCACGCAACGTCGATATCGTGTATCACGCCGGTGCTGTGGTGAACTGGCTGCACCCTTACGGGAAACTCAAGTCGGCCAATGTGACGGGCACCGAGGAGATTCTCCGGCTCGCGTCGCGGTTCCGGACCGTGCCGGTGCACTACGTGTCCTCCACCGGGGTGTACACCGAAACCGTTTCTGCCGGTGTACCGCTCCGGGAGGACGATCCGATCGGGCCACCCGAGAAGATGCACACGGGATACCGTCAGAGCAAGTGGGTGGCGGAAGGCATCATCGACATCGCTCGGGATCGGGGCCTACCCGTCGACGTCTATCGAGTCGACGTCGTGTCCGGCGACAGCGTCGGAGGCGCATGCCAGACCCGCGACTTCGTGTGGCTCAGCGTCAAGGGTCTGATTCAGGCGGGAGCAGCACCGAAGGAGCTGGCCGGGACGTTCAGGCCGGTTCCGGTCGATCACGTGTCGGCAACCATCGTCGGATTGTCCTTGGGGAAGACGACACGCGGACGGACGTTCAACGTGTCCGGCACTGCCACGATCACGTATGCGGACATCATCGTTCGCTTGCGGGCGGCCGGCTATCACATCGAGGACGTGGGATGGGCGGAGTGGATCGACAGGGTCGAATCCGATCGTGACAATGCGGTCCTACCGCTGTTGGACACGTTCGAGTCGTTCGAGACCTACGGCGACAGTACCTATCTGCCGGTCGACCCCTCGCACACACATGCGGAACTGGCCGACCTGGGTACCGACTTTCCGCCTGTCGACGATGAATTGATCGATCGCTACGTCGCGTTCTTCGTCGGTGCCGGCTTCTTCCCGCCGGTGCCGTGATAGTCCTCGGACTGCTTGCACGCCGCCGCGCGCACGTCGGTGGGACGAATGCCGCGGATTCGCTTGAACGCGGTGCTGAGAGCGAAGGCATCGGCGTATCCGACCTGATGGGCCACCGATCCGACCGTGGCATCGGTGGCGCTGAGCAGATCGCCCGCCAGCGTGACTCGCAACTTGGCGAGATAGGTCATGGGCGGCTCCCCCACCAGCGCGGCGAACCTCGTGCTCAGGCTGGATCTGGACATCCCGACCTTGCCTGCGAGAGAGCCGACGGTCCAGGGCTGTGCGGGCGCGTCGTGCAACAGCCGCAGTGCTGCACCCACGACCGGGTCGCCGAGAGCCCGATACCAGCCGGGTGCTTCCGCCTCCGGTCGTTCGAACCATCGTCGGACGGTGTGCACCAGCAGCAGATCGAGCATCCGATCGATCACCACCTGATGCCCTGGGCCGACACGCTCGACCTCCTCGCCCAGCAGGTCGAGGATGGGGCTCGCCCGCCCTTCCGCAGGGACGACGAGTACAGGAGGCAGTGCGCTGAGCAGCCGATTGATGATCTCGCCGCTCACCTGATACATCCCGGTGATAAGCACCGCGGAGCCTTCGTAGCGCTCGCCGCACGTTCTGAGATCGAGCCGTATGGCGTCACTGACGTCGATGCCGTCGGAGGTGACGCATTGGTCGGAACCTCGGACCTCGATGGCCGGCGCGGTGGTCTTCGAATCCGCGACAGTGTGCGGCGAGGATCCGGTCACGATCGCGACGTCACCCGGATAGACGTGCACGGGGTCTCCGGAATCCGGCACGATCCACGCGTCGCCCGACAGCATCGTCGTCAGAGTGAGAGGCGCACCGCCGACGAATCGCAGCGACCACGGAGGTTCCAGTATCGACCGACCGAACGCAGCGCCGCGTGCGCGCGTTCCGTACAGGAGTTCTGCCAGCGCATCCACCTGGCGATCGTAGCGACAAGCACGGTCGGATGATCGGACATGCATCTCGGTGCCTCCGACATCGCCTTGCCCGGGCGAGGCGGATTGACTGTTCACAAGCTGGATTCGAATCGAGGGGAAGTACGTGGTGAGTACCGAAGCGACGACTGATCCCGGCGTGCGCGCCGGCCGCAAGGAGTGGGCGGGACTCGCCCTGCTGGCCTTGCCGACGCTGGTGTTGGCGCTCGACATGAGCGTCCTCTACCTCGCGTCACCGCACCTGGGAGCGGATTTGGGGCCCACGAGCTCCGAGCTCCTGTGGATCATGGATATCTACGGGTTCATGATCGCGGGTTTCCTGGTGACCATGGGAACACTCGGCGACCGAATAGGTCGTCGGCGTCTGCTGATGGTCGGTGGATTCGCGTTCGCCGTGGCCTCGATCGTCGCGGCGTACGCATCCGACCCGATGACCTTGATCCTGGCGCGAGCGTTGCTGGGTATCGCGGGGGCGACACTGGCACCATCGACTCTTGCCCTGATCAGCAACATGTTCAAGAACGCACACCAACGAACTACTGCCATCTCGATCTGGATCGCATGCTTCATGTCCGGTATGGGAATCGGCCCGATTCTGGGCGGCGTTCTGCTGGAGAGCTTCTGGTGGGGCTCAGTATTCCTCCTCGCGGTGCCGGTGATGGTGCTTCTTCTGATCCTGGCTCCGCTACTGCTGCCGGAATACCGACAGGACGACCCCGGCCGACTGGATCTGTTCAGCGTCGTATTGTCGCTCGCCGCGATACTTCCGACGATTTACGGCCTCAAGACGATGGCCGAGCACGGATTCGGTGCCGAACCCGCGCTCGTCATCGCTGCGGGCACGATCTTCGCTGTCTTGTTCGTACGACGTCAGCGACAGCTCGACGACCCACTGGTCGATGTCACGTTGTTCCGTGATCGAGCCTTCACGGCCGCACTCCTCATCATCCTGCTGTGCACGGCGGCAGGCGGCGGCCTCTACCTCTTCGCGACGCAATACCTGCAGATGGTGTCAGGTCTGACTCCGATCGTTGCCGGAGTGTGGCTGGTTCCGACGGCGATCGCGAGCGTGATCGGCTCGCTGATAGCACCGCCGTTGACGCGCAGATTCGGATCCGGACGTGTGCTGGCGGGTGGTCTGTCGGTCGCCGTGGTCGGGTATCTGTTGATGGCCGCGGCGGGTGCCGATTCCGGGCTCGCTCTGGTGGCGACCGGAATCGCGCTGGTGTTCTTCGGTGCGGGCCCGATGACCGCACTCGGCACAGACCTCGTGGTCGGCTCTGTGCCCCCCGAAAAGGCAGGGTCGGCGGCATCGTTGTCGGAGACCAGCACCGAACTCGGTATATCACTGGGTGTCGCATTACTCGGAAGCGTTGGAACCGCTGTGTACCGCACCAGTATCCACGGATCCTTGCCCGGGGAACTGGGTGAAGACGCGGCCGCGCAATCCGGGGACACTCTCGCTGGCGCGTTGGCGTCGGCGAGCGATCTCTCCGGTGATGTGGCGGCTGAGGTTTTAGCAGCGGGCCGTGAGGCGTTCGCGCTATCGTTGACTGTGGTGAGCTTGATCGGTGCGCTTGTTGTGGCGATCCTCGCTGCAGTCGCGTTTCTGGTGCTGCGGGATAGGCCGAATGTCTGAGTTGTCTGGAACCTGCCAGTCGAAGAGCCGCACGTACACCTCGGCAGTCGGCTCAACCATCAATGATCTGGTTGCCGCGGTGTTCGACCAAGAGGTGTACCCGCTAGCGTGAGCACGTTGCTCCCAGGTGATGATGACTGTTTGCGTAAGTCCTCGTCCCCGGAGCGTGCAGCGAGTCCGCTCGGCCCAGTTTCTGTAGCGGTGTAGATCCGCCTTAAAGGGAATGATGCTCGGCGAGACGAAAGCGCAATATCCATGGTGCTGCGGCAATAGCTAGCCACGAAATATTCATTGCATAGGGAGGTGCAGCAATGCTGCACCTCACCTATTGCCCTAATCCGACAAGGAAATAATTTATGTCCCCCATGACTCCTGCGGCCGCCGACGCCTTCCTTCGCGACCTTCATGTAGGCGTCTTAGCTGTTGAACGGAATTCGAAGCCGCCGCTCGCGGTACCGATCTGGTATGACGTCGACGAGTCGGGAAATGTCATAATTTGGACGCATCCGGATTCATTGAAGGCTAAGCTCATCGAGAGGGCCGGGCGGGCTTCATTCACAGTGCAGCAAGAAGCAATGCCGTACGCATATGTGACAGTCGAAGGCCATACGTCGAGAGCGTCGGCGGATGACGTGACGGCGCGACGGATCGCGCAGCGGTACCTCGGCGAGAACGGCGGTGACGGGTTTCTGAAGTCGAACCCCACCGACGGCTATGTCATTATCACTATCCACAAAGATGAGGTGCGGTCTCTGACCTACGACGAGTAACTCGAATAACTGGGCGAGCTGCTGGTCGTCAGCGGATCGACAAGTTCATTCGCCACTTCGTGCGTTTCGCGGTGAGGCTGCGGCGAACGCGGAAGCCTGTTCTTCGAGATTTAGTTCGTGGCGCCGATTTCAAATATAATCGGCAGATCGCCGCCGAGATCGGGATATCACCGGCGACGCTCTATAACTGGCGCCGCCAGACGCCGGCATCGACACCGCCGCCGCCATGGAACTCAAGGAACTGCGGGAACAGGACGCCCGGCTCAAGCGGCTGCTCGCCGACGCTGAACTCGAGAAGGACGCGCTGCGGGAGATCGCCAAGGGAAAATGGTGAGCCCAGCGGCCGGCCGCCGTGTCGTGGACATGCCCAAATTGGTCCTGGCCATGTCGGACGGTTCGCGCGCAAGGTTGTTGGGCTCAACCGGTCGACATATCGTCGGCTTCCCACCGCCCAGACTCCGGCGGACCCGGACCCGGACGCCGCGCTGCGGGCCTGGCTGCGCTCATACGCGGTCAAGAACCAGGGCCACGGGTTCCGGCGTGCCTGGGCGCGGCTGCGGTTCGACGAAGGCACCGAGGTGAACATCAAGAAGGTTCACCGCCTCTAGAGGGAAGAAGGACTGCAGGTCCGCGGGCACCAACCGAGCAAGCGAGCCGGGGCTCCATCGGCGCCGACGATCGAGGCCGCCGCCCCGAAGGGGGTGTGGGCGTTGGACTTCCAGTTCGACTCCACCGTCGATGGGCGGTCGGTGAAGATCGCGTCGATGATCGACGAACACACGCGTGAGTCGTTGCTGCATATCGTGGAACGATCGATCACAGTCGGGCGCTTGGTGGCCGAGTTGGAGAAGGTGTTCACTACGGCCGACGGCCCACCACGGGTGCTGCGGATGACCATCGGGCCAGAGATTATTTCCCTTGCCCTGCAACAGTTTTGCGCCGACCGGGTCGGGATCTCCTATATTCCGCCGGGCACGTCCTGGAACAATGGGCACATCGAATCGTTCAACCGCAGATTGCGGACAGCGCGCTTGAACCGCAATCACTGGAACACACTGCTCGAGACCAGGGTGGTGATCGGCGATTTCAAAGCCGATCACCACCGGCGGCACCGACATTCGGCGCTGGGCTATCGGACGCCAGCCGAGTACGCCGCGGCCTGCACCTGCACCCACCATTTGGTGGCCTGCGGGACCACCGAACACGGACTGAAATCGCCAAGACTCAAGTTCTTGGATGGTCTCGTCATCGGGGGCTGCTCACCAGCATGATCGACTTGTCGATCCACAGAGGTACCTGCCTCCGCCTGAGTGTAAAACCTGCTCGACCGTCTTGGCATTCCTCAAGATCACCGGAGTTCATCCAACCCCACGCGCGTTGAAACCGTAGCTTCTCCTGATCCCGATGAGATCCCAACCGTCGACCGATAGCAGAATACCCGGCGGCTGGGCCGCAGCACCGAGTTTGGACCGACGCCAAACCAACTACCCGAACATCGCCCGTACCAACACCTCGGCATCGAGACTCCGCAGCGACGCTGAACATACTTGCGCCCGAGCAGATTCGCCGATCATCCCACAGACGACCGCCGAACGGCTCCGCCATCGCGCCGCATCATTGATCAATCTCACCGACACTCACGACGGCACCTGCATCAACCCGCCGAATCGGAGACACAATGACCAGCGATCAACGCGACCAGATCCGCGCCGCGATCGAGCGGCTGCTGGTCAGCCCCCTTGCGGTCCGACGGAACGCTCAATGTTCCTGCCCTTGGCACAGGCTCGCGGCGCGGTACGATGAAGCAAATTCGCTGCAGCGAGACGTGCCTGTCAGCGACGCCGTAGGAATGGTTCGAACGGCAGGATGAGTCGCATTCGGATAAGCGTTTGGAAGGTTTCCCCGGAAGCGAATGTCGACTGGTCGGCGATTGGCTCTCCTTTCCAATCCTCTTCCGCCACAAGAATCCTCGGCACCGCGCATCGCAGTCGCACAGTCCACAGACGTCGCGCCGCCGAGTGACGGCTGCCGGTCGTAATGGTACCGTCGGAACCTGATTCCGAGGGGGGTGATCGGCATGACCTGCACAGTTCGGTCGGATCGGATCGCTTTGCTCACGGTGACCTGCGTAGGTCAATTCATGGCGCTGCTCGATGGCACCATCGTGGGCGCGGCGCTACCCGATATTCAGCAGAAATTACACACGACACTGACCGGTCTGCAGTGGATTGTGAACGCCTACGTCATGCTGGCCGCGATGCTGCTGTTGACCGGTGGCGTACTCGCGGACCGATTCGGGCGCAAACGCGTATTTCTGCTGGGCGTCGGCATTTTCACCGCGTCATCGATGCTATGCGCGCTCGCTCCGTCGCTGGAATGGCTGATCGTCGGTCGCGCGTTGCAGGGCATCGGCGGCGCGATGCTGAGCCCCGCTTCCCTGGCGCTACTGGCCTCGGCCTACCCCGTTATGCAGGAACGCATCCGGGCGATCGGCCTGTGGGCCGGATTCAGCGGGATCGGGCTCGCGGCCGGTCCCGTGATCGGCGGCGTCCTCGTCGATCTCTCCGATTGGCGCGCCATCTTCCTGGTCAATGTCCCGATCGGGGTGGTGTTGCTGCTGGTGGGTAAGCGCATTCTGACCGAATCGCACAATCCGTCGGTGACGCCCTTCGATATTCCAGGACAGGTGCTGTCGGTTTTCGGCGTCGGCGCACTGACGTTCGGGCTGATAGAGGGCGCCGACCTCGGCTGGGCGTCGCCGATAATCCTCGGCAGCTTCGCCGCCGCCGCCGTCCTGCTCGGCGGCTTCCTCGCCGCCGAGGCGCGCAGCGAGGCGCCGATGGTGCCGCTGCGCCTGTTCATGCACCGGCTGTTCTCAGTGTCGAACGCCGCGATGGTGGTCGTCGGTTTCGGCCTGATGGGATCCGGCTTCTTCTTCTCCCAGTTCTTCGTGTTCGTGCAGGGTACCTCTGTGCTGCGGGCCGGCATCCAAAACTTGCCGTGCACGATCGCGATGGTGATCGTGAGCCCGTTCGCGGCGCGAATCGCGGCGAGATTCGGCTTCAGGATCGTAGTCACCGTGGGGCTGGCGCTGGCCGGGGCCGGGCTGCTTGCTTGGGGCACGGTACACCATGACACCCCCTACACCGACATGTGGTGGCGCCTGCTGATCATCGGAATCGGCTTCGGCCTCACTATGTCCCCGCTGACGGGTGCGGCAATCGCCTCGGTCACTCCGCACGAGGGCGGGCTAGCCTCCGGCATCAGCAACACCACCCGCCAGATCGGCGCAGTCCTGGGCGTGGCGGTGCTGGGCGCCGCCGTGCGCATCCGGCAGGACCACGGAGCGACGCTCGAAACCGGTCTGCGGACCGCCTTCGTGGCTGCCGGCCTGGTCACCTTGCTCAGCGCGGTGTTCACCGCGCTGCTGCTCAGGCCCCGGTCCGCGGCTGCCGCGCGGAAATCGCGGTCGGCCGAATCGGCGCCCGCGCAGACCGGCACCTGAGCAACCGGCTATGCCCGGTTTCGAGTTGCGGCCGAGCGACGTCAGACAGGTCTCGCCCATCAGCGCTTCAGCCGGGCAGCCACGCTGGGACGTGAGGTTGTGGCGCGCGTAGGCCGCAACCGTTGCCGACCTCGTCGCGATCCTTAACATTGACCCGCTGGAGCGCACCCGGCTGGTTTCCGAGGCCTTCGCCGCCAACCAGGTGCAGCACCTTCTCCCCCGCCGGCGGGAAATCGTCGACGAAGAGCTCGGCAACATCGAGAAGTCCTGCCCCCAGCCGATCTCGTGGCGGCCGTTGCCGCCCGAGGATCGGCACCGGCCCGTAACTTCTCCGGCGGCGCACGCGGAATTGCGGACTACCTGACTGAGATGGCGGACTGGCGCCGTGCGCACCCCACCGACTACTGATGGGCACGCTGGTCGCCGGGCACGACACAACGGCCCACCAGATCGCCAACCGCACCTATCTCCTGGTCGAGCGCTCGAATTCCCGACGGCGCATCCAGATTCGCTCCTCGCCGCGACCGAGGAGCTGCTGCGCTACCGGAGGCTCTGCCCGTACGCTGGCGAGGACTTCTGATCCGTTCACTCACACTGTCCGGCTGGTGGCGGCCAGCCGCAGCGACACCGGCAGGCTACTCGTGCCGCTCAGAAAATTCGAGTAGATGCGCCTGGGCGCACCAGTGAGTTCGATACTCTCCGCCATGTCGCGCAGCCCGGCGAGGACCGAGCCGATCTCCACCCGGGCCAGATAGGCCCCCAGGCAGAAGTGGGCTCCGTAGGCGAAGGTCAAGTGCCGGTTAGGAGTTCGGTTCAGATCGAAAACCGCAGGACGGGCGAACTCGTCTCTGTCTTGGTTCGCGGAGACCATCCAGATGGTGACCAGCTGTCCTGCCTCGATCGGGCGGCCGTGCAGTTCGACGTCCTCGGTGGCGGTGCGCCCGGCATGTAGGGCGGGCGTCGTCCAGCGAAGGACTTCTTCGACCGCCGACTCCACCGACACCGAGCCATCCTTGAGGGATCGCCATTGAGCGGGATGCTCGGCCAGCGCCTGGACGCCGCCGATGATGGCCAGCCGGGTAGTCTCGTCACCGCCGAGGATCAGGCTGTAGCAGTTGAAGATGATCTCCTCGTAGCTCAGAGGCTCGCCCTCGACGGTCGCCGACGCGAGCACGCTGAGGATGTCGTTCATCGGAGTGTCGCGACGCTCGCGCGCCAGATCGGCGAAGTAGAGCAGTATTTCGTTCTTCGCCACCCAGCCGTCGTCCGGGGTGGCCGTCGATCGGTCCGAGCTCAGCGCGGACGACGTCCACTCGAGGATGTCTGCCCGGTCCTGCTCGGGAACGCCGAGCAGTTCGCAGATCGCGGTCAGTGGGATGTTGGCGGCGACGTCGCGGGCGAAATCGCAGTCGCCCCGCCGCACCGCGTTCTCGAGCAGCTGACGGGACCCCCGCCGCACCCCGGTCGTCACAGCCTCGAGCGCCCGCGGCGAGAACGCCTTCATCAGCACCCGTCGCAGATCGGCGTGACGACGGCCGTCGGTCACCGCGAGCATGCGCCCGGCCGCGGTATCCCCGCCGTCGAGCAGAGTGTCCAGGACATTCCCGCGCTCAGAGCTGAACCGTTTCGCGTCCCGGAAGATCTCCTGAACATCGCGATACCGGGTGAGGACCCAGAAGCCCGGCCGACCGTCACGGGCCTGGTGCCAGTGGGTAGGTTCGTCAGCTCGTAGCCGTTCCCACACCGCCGACAAGTCGTACTCCGCGTGCAGAGCGGGACTCGCCAAATCCAGATCCGCCACAGCGTCGGCTGCGACGATCTCGCGAGCATGCATATGCGGTACCCCTCGTTCCTCGAGACCAGGAGTCCCCTTCGCGCATCCGCGAGCAAATTCGCCCCTGGCACATTTACTTTCAGTGGCTTAGGCGTCGGCCCCCGCAGCGAGGGCGGCGACCGTCCGTTTGTCGATGAGGTCGCGGGGCGCTATGCGCAGTCCCGCCTGCCGAGCCCGGCCGATCAGTTTCGTCGACAGGATGCTGTCACCGCCCAGCTGGAAGAAGTCGCCGTCGACCGGGACGCTTGACAGCCCGAGCACGTCGGCGAACAGCTCGCTGAGCAGGGTCTCTGCTGGCGACCGCACCTCGTCCCCGGTTCCGTTGGCGGTGTCCGGAGTGAGTTCGCGGGCGGCCAGCGCCCGCCGATCGAGTTTGCCGTGGGCGGTCGTGGGCAGTTCGTCGAGCACGACGCAGGCCGCCGGAATCATATAATCGGGCAGTGACGCTCGCAGATACTCCCGCAGCTCGGCGGCGTCGGCGCGGGTGCGGTCGGCCGTGACCGCGTACGCAACGAGGTAGGTCTCGGTCGGGTGCACACCGTCGGCGGCCACCACCGCTGCATGTTCGACAAACGGGTGAGCGGCGAGCGCCGCCTCGATCTCCCCGAGTTCGACGCGATGGCCGCGGACCTTCACTTGCTCGTCTACCCGGCCGAGGAACACCAGCTGACCGTCCGCGCTCCACCGCGCGAGATCGCCGGTGCGGTACAGGCGCCCGCCCAGCCCCTCGAACGGGTTCGCGACGAATCTGCTCGCGGTTAAGGCGGATCGGTGGAGGTAACCGCGGGCCAGTCCGCCGCCCGCGACGTATACCTCGCCCACGGCGCCGTCGGAAACCGGACGCAGATCCGGCCCCAGGACATACACCCTGCTGCCGCGCACGGGCGTCCCGATGGGCGGCGGCGCCGCGCCCGAGACCGGGCGGCTCATCGTCGCCGCCACGGTCACCTCGGTCGGCCCATAGGCGTTGATCATGCACCGTCCCCGCGACCACAGCTCCGCCAGCGCCGCCGGGCACCTGTCGCCCCCGACCACCAACGTCCGAAGGTCTGGCAGGTCCTCGGCGTCCACAGTCGTCAGTGCGGCCGGCGGTATCAACGCATGCGTGACACCTTGCGTCCGAACCACTTCCACGAGAGCGTCGCCCACCAGTGGATGCTGCGGCGGCGTAATCAAACGGGCCCCGGCGCCGATCGCCATAAGCAGTTCGAGCACCGCCGCGTCGAAGCTCGGCGAGGAGAATTGCAGCACCCGACTGTTCCGGTCGACCGCGAACCGCTCGACCTCCTCCCGCGCGAGCGCGGACAACCCGTTGTGCGACACCACGACGCCCTTGGGCTGGCCAGTGGAGCCGGAGGTGTAAATGATGTAGGCCGGGTTGTGAACCGACGGGCGGCCCGTCAACTCACCGTCGGCGATCTCTTTGTCCGAGAGAGCATTCAACTCTCGCTGCGTCGCAGTGTCGTCCAGACTTATCGTCTCAACCGCCGCCTCACCATAGTCCTGATCACCGGTGGCGATGAGCAGCGCGGGCTGGGCGTCGGCGAGGATGAACCGGATGCGGTTCGGAGGGTACGCCGGGTCGATGGGCAAGTAGGCGCCCCCGGTCTTGGCTACCGCGATCTCTGCGATCACAATTTCGATGGAGCGCGGCAACAACAGGGCAACAACGGTTTCAGGACCGGCACCCCGTGCGATCAGCAGCCGCGCGAGCCGGTTGGTCCGGCGGTCCAGGTCGGCGTAGGTGAGACTGCTGTCACTGTCCTCAATCACGACCGCGCCGGAGTGTGCCTGGACGGTCCGGCGGAACAACGCCGACAGCGTGATCGGCTCGGTGTCCGATTCGGTCGCGTTCCGGTCCACCAGCAGGCGCCGCCACTCACCGGGATCGAGCAGATCGAGCCGGCCCACCAGCAGCTCGGGCCGATCCGCCACGGCGGTGAGCACCTCGGCCACCTGCCGCAGGACACGTTCGCCCCACGCTCGATCGAAGAGGTCCGGCTGATAGTCGAGCCGCAGTTCCATTGAGTGTTCGGGTATGACGGTGACACTTACCGGATAGTGATTGGCGTCGCGGCCGGCCACACCGACCACCCGCGTCCCGTCGGGCGCGTGCCACGCTGGATCGGGCCGAATGGGCCACCGTTCCACGACCGCGAGGGTGTCGAAGAGCACGCCAGTGCCAGCCGCCTCGAACACCTCGGCGAGACAGAGGTTCTGGTGTGGCCGCAACGTCTCAGCCTGCTCCCGCACCCGCGCGAGCAACCCGTCCAGCGACTCCTGATAGCGCAGCGCGATCCGGATCGGCAAGATGTTGAGCGACGCGCTCTCATTCTCGGCGGATACCGGCGGAGCAGCGGCCACAGTCGATCCGAACACGACCTCCCGCTGCCCGGTGAGATGGGTTAGCACCACCCCCCACGCGGCCTGCACCGCACTGTCGAGCGTCAGCCCACGATCGTCCAGGTATCGGCGCAGCCGGGCCGTGACCGCTTCGGACATCGTGCATGCCAGTCGTTCTGAGGCACGTTCGCTGACGCCAGCGGCGCCGGATGCGAGCAGCGTGTGCCTGTCGAGGCCGTCGAGGGCGCGCGCCCAGGCAGCCTCGGATACGGCGGTGTCCTGTCCAGCCAAGGCCTCGGTGTGGTCACCGAAGGGCACGGCCTCGGGTAATTCAGCCCGCCGGTACAGGGCGAACAACTCGTCGATCAGCGAAGAATATGACCAGCCGTCCACCAGGATGTGATGATGTGTCAGGATCAGTCGGCTGTCCTCGTCGCCCAACCGGACGAGCAGCACCCGCAGTAACGGCGGGACGGCCACGTCGAACTCGACCCCCTCTGCCTCCGCCACCAGCTCGGCGTAGACGGCCACCCGCGCGCCGGGGTCCAGTTCCCGGAGATCGACGAAGCGCCAAGGGATCGGAACATCCTGTCCGACAACCTGTTCCGCGACCCCCGCGTCGGAAATGCGAAATCCGCATAGCAATTCGGGCCGCCGTCGCAGTAACGCGTCCACCGCCGTCCGCATCGCCGTGACATCGAGCGCTCCGGCGAGGTCGAAGGTGAAGCTGACGCGGTAGGGGTCCGGGCCCGGCTCGGACGCCCGGCTCAGCACATGGCGCAGAATCCCCCGTTGCGCGGAAGAAACCGTCAGGGCCGAAAGTGTCATGGTCGATCCTATGGTCGTGCGCGGCGCGGGCAAGGCGAGGGACAGGCGGAGGTCAGTCTGAGTGCGTGCTTTGTGCACGTAGTCGTGTTTTGTCAGGCTTACCGCCAGCGTTCAGGGGAATCCGATCCACGATCAACACGTGCTCCGGCGCATGGGCGGGCGAGAATTTCTCACCGACGCGGGAACGGATATCGTCGGTGTCCACGGTGACGCCCGCTACGGGGGCAATCGCCGCGTGCAGGTGGTCAGTACCATCCGCAGCGCGGACGCCGTACACGACCGCCTCCGCGATCCCCGGGTCGGTGAGTATCTCCCGTTCCACGACCGTGGGGAAGATTTTCGCGCCGTCGATCTTGACGACGTCCGCCACTCGATCCAGCAGATGTAGGTAGCCCTGTGCATCGAGATATCCGACATCGCCGGTACGGCACCAGCCGTCGCGCAACACCGCAGCTGTGAGGTCCACGTCCAGATAGCCGTCCATGTTGTGCCGGGAGCTGGTCCAGACCTCCCCCATCCGTTCGGCGGGCAAGGTTTCGCCGGTCTCTGGATCGCGTATGTTGAGTTCGACACCTGGCAGAGGTCGCCCGACGGTTCCCACAAGGCGCGGATCTCTCTGCTCGTCGGGGGTGAGCAGCGTGGCCGGTCCGCCTTCGGAGGTGCCGTAGGCCTGGGACAGGATCGGTCCGATCACGCGCAGCGCCTCGACGATGCGTGCGGGGGCGGCCGCGCTTCCGGAGTAGACCAATCGGCGCAGACTCGTCCAGCCCGCCGCGGCGGCGTCCTCATAGCCCAAGCCGCGCAGATAGTCGAGCAGCCGATAGAGGTGGGTAGTGGCGATGAAACCGCGCGTCACCTGATGTTCGGCGACGGCCCGCGCCCACTGTGTGGTGTCGAAGTCCTCCATCAGCACGAGAGTCCCGCCGACGATCAGGGTTCCGTCAGCCATTGGACCGGCCATCTGTTCCAGCGAGGTACTGACGAGAGAGACGACATTCTGGGCCTCGGGCCCGAGGCCGATGGTGCTGTCGACCCACGCGTCCCAAGACCAGCGGGACTTCCTGATGCCCTTGGGGCGGCCGGTGCTGCCGCTGGTGAACCAGATGATCGCGAGGTCCTCCGGAGCTCCTGGCGCGGGAGCACCGGAGTCGGGCCGGTCCGCCGGGCCTGGCGCGATCGCGTCTGGGATGTCGACGCCGACCACCGGAATCCGGGTGTGCCACGCGAGTTCGGTTCCGCGCGTCACACTCTCGCGGTCGGCGTACAGCACGGCTGCGCCCGTCTCGCGCAGAATTGCGGTCTGGTCGGCGACCGACTGCATGACCGCGTTCGATCCCGGATTGGTCGAACGCAGATAGCAAACGGCCGCACCTAGCAGGAACGCCGCGTGCCGCACCGCGACCATGTCGGGGCTATTCGGCGCCGTGAGCACCGCGATCACGGAGCCGGGCCCCGCTCCCGCCTTTTTCAGCGCGTTATACAGGCCTGTCACGGAGCGAATGTGCTCCAGGCCAGAAATTCGCGCGCCACGGTAATGGAAAACGATTTTTCCGGGATTTTCCCACAATGCGTCCAATGCTGCGGCGACACTTCCGCCAACAGCCACCCACCAGCGCTCGCCTACGCTCATCAGGTCCCCCTCTTTATTTCTCGCCGCGCGGTGATCGACGCGCGCTCGACATTCAGTTCTGTTTCTCGTCTAGATGCCGGGCCAGGGCCTTTACTTTCTCGCTGGCCGCGAAGGCATGCCCTCGCGCATTGAGATGCAGACGGTCGCTGCTGTAGATACTCAGATCGGAACCGAGCGGATGATCGGTAAAATGCACATAGACGGCGCCGCATTCTTCCGCGATTTCCTTGGTGAGCTGCGCGAGCGCCCGGGTGGCGGCGCTGACCGATTTCGCGTATTTCTTCGGCACCAGCCCGGCTTCGGCTATATCGAACATCCCGAAGGTCACGACGTCGGATCCCTGGTTACGCAGCGCCGAAACGATCGCCATCAGGTCGCGCCGCACCACGTCCAGGTCGAAACCTGGACGCAGGAAGTCGTTCCCGCCGCAGATGACAAAGGACAGGTCGGGTTTGAATGCGAGCGCATCGGAGAGCTGAGTTTCCCGCACCTCCGCGGTGATCAGATCCCGCTGGCCCAGATTCAGTGCGGTGAGGTCGGGATGGATCTCGCGCAGGGTTCGCTCGATCCGGTCAGCCCACGACAGGTCCTGGTATCCGGTGACCGGTTCCCGGATACCTTCGGCGACACTGTCTCCAAGGGTGACCATTCGTTTCCAGGGTGCTCCGGCGAGCAGCGCCCGGGCGGCCTCCGCGGAGAGAACGTGCTCGTCGGTGGCTTCGGTGACCGTCATGTCCTCGGAACTCCTGCCTGTCGGATGGCGGTCGGCATCATCGTCCGGCCGGTGGGAGGGTGATGCAGAAGGGATGGCCCGCGGGATCGAGCAGTACGCGCCATTTGTCCGGCGCCGGCTGCGTATCGGGTTTCCGGGCACCGATAGCCAGAGCGGCGGCTTCCGCCTCGTTCAAGTCGTCGACGAACAAATCGAGATGCAGCTGTTTCGGAATAGAATCCGCTGGCCAGTCGGGCGGCCGATGATTCGCCACACGCTCGACCGTGATCATTACACCGTCTGCGCGTAATACTACCAATTCTTCCGATTCGTAAACCACCGCGAGGTCGAGCAGATCGCGGTAGAAGTAGCCGAGCCTCACGGTGTCGTCACTGTCAAGCGCAATTGCCGCCAATCTAGCCACCGCCATTGTCTGCCCCTCTCGTCCAGTGAATTACATAACTGTGGTCAATTTATCAGGAACTCATGGCTGCGGCTACTGGAGCCAAGCGCCGCTTGTAGTGTATCGGCAACTTCGCTCGCGTTCAGGTCCGTCAGTTTTTCCAGACGTGCCAGCGCCGCATTCGAACATCCCGTGCGCAGGTATTTGTGCCGGGCGATGGCCCGATGGTTTCGCCGGGTGTCCGGTCCGGCCATGCCGACGCAGCGGTCGCAGCTTCTCGAGACGCTCCGCCCGTTCGCGAAAACAATCTCCACGCGTGCCCCGATAGACATCGTGGCAGAGTCGAAGGTGCTCTCCGGCGGTCCCAGCCTGCTGCGCAGCAGCTCGAGGTCCGATTCGGGCAGATCTCGAATGATAGGCAGGCTTTCCATCCGGTCACCCGCCTGCCGCAGCAGTTCGCCGAGCGGCACCGTCGCGGTCACCATAGCTTCGGTGAGCGCCCTGTCCTCGACCACCCGGACCTTGTCGGCCAGCGCCCATAGCCGCTCGTCGCCGGTCCGGTCGTCGGCGAAGCTCGCGGTCTCGAGCCTGCCGCTCGTCAGAATCGCGGCAATTCCGTATCCCACGGAGAAGGTCAGCGCGGAGATCGCTGATTCCTCCCGACGCAGATGGGGGCACACCTTGGTGTCCAGCAGCACGGTGAGCAGCGAGGCGTGCACCACGATCTCCGCGATGTCGTCCAGTTCCTTCTCCTCGATCGCCGCGTACAACCGCTCGGCGCATTCGAACGCGGCCTGAAGATAGAAGCTGCCTGGGTAAGGTTTGAACGACAGGGTGTCGGTGTGCCAGCGCTCCCCCAACCCGCTGGTCACGGCGTCTTCCAATGGCCTCTCGGCGAGCGCGGCCAGCACCCCGTCCGGTCCCTCGAGGACGTCCGCGGCGCCGCGCAACCCGTGGATGGCCGCGTCGCAGGCGTCGAGCGCGGACCGGATCGGCAGCGCAGCCACGAACGCCTTGGCGTCGGAGGCCAGAAAGGACCTCTCGTGGGGGACGGGCAGGATGCCGAAGCCCAGTCCGAGTGCGTTCGTCCAGTCCGCCTCTGCCAGCCCGAGCCCGTGGAACCGCGCGACGACGGCCCCCACGATGTGGGGATAGGTCGAACTCTGCCCGCGGAAGATGGGCCCGAAGATGACGGCGGCCTGGAATCTGGCCGCGCACTCGTTTGCCGCGACGACGGCCGTGACGAGGTCCCTGCCGTCGCGCCCGAGTTCCCGCTGGAAGGCGAGCGGCACGTTGACACACGATGCCGACAGATGCCCGGAGTAGGCGACCTCGTCGTATTCGAAGCTCATGGACAGCGCCGACAGGACGAACGCCGACTGCTTGCCGGGCAGTTCCAGCGGCGACCCGAAGGCATTCACGAGGGACCGCCCGAGCGGATGCGCGAGCGACGCGCGCACCGCGGCGATGTCGGAGATGATCTGACTGCAGGCCAGCGCCACGGTATGCGGTGGAATGTCGTCGAACGTCAACGATCGAGCCCAATTCGCCAGGCGGGCAGTCAGACTAGGACCCGATGTGTGCACAGCGTTCATCACTATCCCCGTTCGGCCAGGTTGATCAGAGCGTCCAGCTCCATTTCGGCTATCTCCTCCGCGGTCACGGCTGGCGAGCCATCGGCGGCAGCCGCGCCGGATTCGTCGGGTGCCCGCGGCGTCTCCTCGTTGCGGCCGTACTTCTCGGGATGCCGGTCGCGCAGCACGCTCACCACGTGCCGAGCCAGCCGGAGCGGGCTCGGATGGTCGAAGATCGTCGAGACGGGCAGGCGGAGATCGACGATCGACTGCAGGCGATTGCGGAACTCGACCGCGGTCAGCGAGTCGAATCCGATGTCCTTGAACGCCGTGTCCGGCACGACGGCGAGCCGGCTCTCGTATCCGAGGATCTCCGCGGCGTGGGTCTGAATCTCGACGAGCAGGGCGTCCTGCTGATGCTGAAGGTCCATGGTGGCGAGCCGATCCAATAGATCGGAGCCTGGCGCCGCACTCGTCGCGGCCGCGCGTCGGTCGCGTCGCACCAGCTGGTCGAACAGGCCGGGCGTATCGGTCACCCGCACGATGTAGTCGGCGTCGAACGAGGCGGCCAGCAGAAACGGCAGGTCCGATCCGGCCACCCGGTCGAAGATGTCCAGCCCGACCTCGCGCGGCAGCTGTGACAGCCCACTGCGGCCGATCCGCGAGATATTCGCGCCGGACAAACGACCCGACATGCCGCCGGTCTCCTGCGCCCAAATCCCCCAAGCCACCGACAGTCCAGGCAGGCCGCAGAGCCGTCGGTACTGAGCGAAGGCGTCCAGATACGCGTTCGCGGCGGCGTAATTCGCCTGTCCGGGCGAGCCGAATGTGCCTGCGGCGGACGAGAACAAGATGAACGCCTTAAGCTCAAGGTTCTCGGTCAGCGTGTGGAGATTCCAGGCGACGTCGACCTTCGCGCGCAGCACAGTATTTAGTTGCTCAGGGGATAGGGTGTCGACCGTGCCGTCCGAGACCTGCCCGGCCGCACTGACGACTGCGGTCAGCGGGGTCTCGGCCGGGATGGAGTCAATCAGTCGTGCGAGTTGGTCGCGGTCCGCGGCGTCGCAAGCCACGATGCGCACCTCGGCGCCGCTCTCGCGCAGCTCGGCTTCGAGCCGGTCCGCGCCCGACGCGGACGGACCCGATCGGCTCGCCAGAATCAGTTGGCGGACACCGTGTTCGGCGACGATGTGCCGCGCGACCATCTCGCCGAGACCGCCGGTACCGCCGACGATCAGCACTGTGCCATGATCGTCGCCCCACGGCGGCAGCGATCGTGGTACGTCGACCCGCTGGATCCGTGGGACGTGGATTCGGCCGCGTCGGACCGCGATCAGAGGTTCCGCGTACCGCGCGACCTCGGCGGGGTCGAGGGAGCCGTCGGTGTCGAGCAGGGCGAATCGCCCGGGGCTCTCGTTCTGCGCGGCGCGAACGAGACCCCAGAGCGCGGCGGCGACCGGTTCGATCGTGTCGTCCCCGGGCACGAGGACGGCGCCGTGGGTGAGGATCGTCAGGCGCGATTGCTCGACGGGACAGGTCCGGATGGTGGTCAGGACGCTCTCAGCCAAGGTGTGCACCAGGTCGACACTCGGATTCGCCTCGAGCGCGATGTCGACGATCGCCGCTCGCGTGGTGCGGCCGTCGAAGACGGGTGGCGCGTAGCCCGCCTTGTGGTCGATGCGCACGATGTCGAATTCAGTGTCCGGTCGCGGCGCGGGTCGGCGACTGAGCGGCTGCCAGCCGAGGGTGTGCAGGAGACGGTCAGACGCACCTGCGGCACGCGCGATGTCCTCCAGCGACGCGGTGTGCAGACGGAGCGCGGTGACCGCGGCGAATTCGGAGCCGCTGTCGTCTGCGATCCGGATATTGAATTCGTTCGTTCCGGCCGGGTTTACGGTTGCCCGCCAGGTGGCGGTGGCGGCGGGCCGGACGGAGACGCCCTCCCACGCGAACGGCTGCGGGATCAAACCGGCAGGGACCTCGAATCCCGACGCCCCGATCGTCTGGACGACGGCGTCCAGCAGTACCGGATCCAGTTCGTAGCTGCTCTCAGCCGCGCCCGATTCGGCGCTGATCTCGGAATAGACCTGGTCGCCTCGTCGCCACAGCCTGCGCACTCGGCGAAACGCGGGACCGTACTCGATGCCCCGCGCGGACAGCCGCGCGTAGAACTCGTCGATGTCGACCGGATCCGCGCCTACCGGCGGCCACGTATCCGGCTCGGCTGGGGCCGGAATATACACGGCGGCAGCCAGTTCGGCGTGTGCGTGCAGGACCCATTCGCCGCCGTCGCCCTCACGCCGGGAATAGATCGATACGCTACGGTCTCCGCCGACGCCCTCGACAACCACCTGGAGCCGGAGAGCCGCCCGGTCCGGAATCACCATCGGCGCCCGCAGGATCAGCTCCCGTACCCTCGGGCATCCGACCTCCGTGCCCGCGCGCAGCGCCAGCTCGAGCAGCGCCGTGCCGGGCAGCAGCGCGGTACCGGCGACAGTATGGTCGGCCAGCCACGGATGCTCCGCGAGGGAGACCTGCCCGGCCAATGTCACGCCACCGCCGACCGGCTGCGGGATCACCGCGGTCACCAGGGGGTGGCCGACGGCGTCAAGGCCGTGGCCGCGGACCGATGCCGTGCTGCGGGCCTCCAGCCAATACCGTTGGTGCTCGAAGGCATATGTCGGCAGGTCCACCGGCCGGGTCTGCGTCCCGGCGAAACACCGCGACCAGTCGATCGTCCCGCCGGCGCAGAACAAGCCCGCGGCGGACCGCAGTATCCGCGCGCCACTGCCGTCGTCGCGGCGCAGGGTCTCCCCGATGTAGACGGATTCCCGCACTCCCGCCGCGTCGAAGACCTCCTCCAGCGCGACAGTCAGGACCGGATGGGGGCTGACCTCCACGAAGTAGCGGGCGCCGTCGGCGAACGCGGCTCGGACGGCGGCGTCGAACTGCACCGTCTCCCGCAGATTCCGGTACCAGTACTGGTCGTCGAACTCGGCGGTGTTGACCGAACCGCCGACGGTCGAGGAATAGAACGTCGCTACCGACACGCGGGATTCGATCTCCGACAAGGCACTCAGCTCGTGACGCAGGCTCTCCACCGACCGGGAATGAGACGCGTAGTCGACCGGAATGATTCGTGCTCGCACCCCGGCCGCCTCGTAATCGGAGACCAGTGCGTTGACCGCGTCGACACTGCCCGCGATCACAGTGGAGACGGGGCTGTTCGTAGCGGCGATGTCGATGTCGTCGCCGCGATCGGTGATTCTGTCCCGAATGGTCTCGGCCGCAAGGGCGATGGTGGCCATAGCGCCCTGTCCGGCGATGCGGGTGATGGCGTTGCTGCGGTAGGTGACGATGCGCAGGGCGTCGTCCAGGGACAGCGCGCCCGAGATGTGCGCCGCCGCGATCTCACCCTGCGAATGACCGATCACCCCGTCCGCCGTGACTCCCAACGACTCCCACACCCGCGCCAGCGACACCAGTACCGAGAACAACGCTGGCTGAACGACGTCCACCCGGTCCAGCCCCGGCGCACCCGCCGCACCCCGCAGCACATCGGTCAGCCGCCAGTCGACCAGTCCGGCCAGCGCCTGCTCACACCTGCCCAGATATTCGGCGAACACCGGCGAGGAATCCAGCAACTCCACGCCCATCCGCGCCCATTGCGATCCCTGGCCCGGAAAGACCAATACTGTCTTGCCCACCAGGCCCGCACGACCGGAGACGACTCCGTCGGAGCGACCGCCCTCGGCGAGCGTGCGCAAACGCGCCGTCAGCGCCGCATTGTCGGCGCCCACCACGACCGCCCGATGTTCGAATGTCGACCGTGCCGCCGCGGTTAGACCGACATCGGCCGGTCTCAATCCTGGGCTGCCAGCGATTCGCGCCGCCCAGCGCTCCGCTTGCCGCGCAACGGCATTCGCACTGCGGCCCGACAGCACCCACGGTACCGCTCCCACCACCGGGATCAGCTCCGCCGCGGCCGATTCGCGCTCTGGGGTGAGCGCGTCCGGTGCCTCCTCCACGATCACATGCGCGTTGGTGCCGCTGATCCCGAATCCCGACACCCCGGCGCGCCGCACGCGCCCGGCCGTGCGCGGCCACGGCCGACTCGCAGTCAGGACCTCCACGCCGCCATTTGCCCATTCGACCTGCGAGGACGGCCGATCGGCGTGCAGCGTCGCCGGCAGCTTCTCGTGCCGCAACGCCATCACCATCTTGATGACACCGGCCACGCCGGCGGCGGCGGACGCGTGGCCCATGTTCGACTTCACCGATCCGAGCCACAGTGGCTCCGAACGGTTTCGGCCGTAGGTGGCTTGCAGGGCGTGGACCTCGATGGGGTCGCCCAGCCTGGTGCCGGTGCCGTGCGCCTCGACGGCGTCGACGTCCGCCGGGGACACAGCGGCCTTCGCCAACGCAGCCCGGATCACGCGCTGCTGCGCCACACCGCTTGGCGCGGACAACCCGTTGCTCGCGCCATCCTGATTGACCGCGGAGCCACGCACCACACCCCAGACCCGGTGACCCAGCCGCAGCGCGTCCGACAATCGCTCGACGACGAGGACGCCCGCCCCTTCCGAGGGTACGAACCCATCCGCGTCCTCACCGAAGGCCTTCGACCGGGCGTCCGCCGCCAGACCGCGCAGCTGGGAGAACTCCACGAAGCCGGACGGCGTCGCCATCACAGTCACACCGCCCACCAACGCCAGCGAGCACTCGCCCGAGCGCAGGCCCTGTGCGCCGAGATGCAACGCCACCAACGACGACGAGCACGCGGTGTCCACCGACACGGCGGGACCTTCCAGTCCGAGCGTGTAGGCGACGCGACCGGACACCACGCTGATCGTGTTGCCGGTCAGTCGATATCCGTCCATCTCGGGTGTGGGCGCGGTGCCGTCCGCCGAATAGTTACTCGTACCGAGCACCCCGGTGTAGACGCCGGTGTCCGTGCCCTTCAGCGACCGCGGATCGATCCCGGCCGATTCCAGTGCCTCCCACGACACCTCGAGCAGCAGCCGCTGCTGCGGATCCATCGCCAGCGCCTCACGGGGACTGATCCCGAAGAATCCGGCATCGAACTGGCCGGCGCCTTCGACGAATCCGCCTTCCCGCACGTACGAGTGGCCCGGTGTGCCGGGAATCGGATCGAACACGCCGTCCACGTCCCAGCCTCGGTCCGACGGAAAGTCCGAGATCACGTCCCGCTCCCCCGCCACGACATCCCAGAATTCCTCCGGCGAGCTCACCCCGCCCGGGAAACGGCAACCCACGCCCACGATCGCGACGAGCTCGGAGTCGTGACCGGCGGCTACCGCCGAGGAAACGACAGCGGGCGACGTGGACTCGGGAACCATTGTCTCGCAAAGATATTCAGCCAGACCCAGTGGCGTCGGATAGTCGAAGACGACGGTGACCGGGAGCCGGACTCCGGTGGCGTTCTGGAGCCGGTTGCGGAAGTCGACCGCACTGAGCGAGTCGAAGCCCAGATCCCGGAAGGTGCTCGTCACCCGCACCTCATCGCTGACGCTGTAGCCGAGCGTCGCCGCGGCCTGGGTCGTCACGACGGAGAGAACAGTCGCCCGGCGAGCCGCAGCGTCAGACCCCGACAGCACCCGGGCCAGGTCGACACTCGACGGCGCACCGGCCTCGGAGGTTTCGATTCGATTCATCGGCGGCCGAGTGTCGGCACCCGACGGTGCGGCGTGCTGGAGGTCGAGTCGTGCCGCGATCGGCGCGGGCAGGGCCGCGGACACGGCGGCGTCGAACAGGTCCAGTCCTTCGTCCGCGGAGAGGGCGACGATCCCGGCGCGGCGCAAGCGCGCCCGATCCGATTCGGTGAGATGCCCGGTCATTCCCCCGTCCAGACCCCAGAGCCCCCAGGCGATGGCTGTGCCCGGCAGACCGCGGATGGACCGATACTGGATCAGGGCGTCGACGAACGCGTTCGCGGCCGCGTAGTTGGCCTGTCCGGGTGAGCCTAATTTGCCTGCGACCGAGGAGAATACGACGAAGAGGGCGAGAGCGACGTCAGCGGTCAGTTCGTGGAGATTCCACGCCACGTCGACCTTCGAATCGAAGACTGCGTCGAGATGCCGCGGCTCCAGGGCGGTGAAGGTGACGTCGTCGAGCGCGCCCGCCGCGTGGACGACGACGGTCAGCGGATTCGCGGCCGGCACGCTCGCGATCGCCGCCGCCAGTTGTTCCCGGTCTGCCGCGTCGCAGCGCCGAATGTCCACCGTAGCGTCGAGTTCCGCGAGTTCCGCGCGGAGCGAATCCGCGCCGTCGGCGGTGCCGCCGGCGCGGCTCAGCAGCAGGATGTGCCGCAGCCCATATCGGGTCACCAGGTGCCGAGCCAAAAGTCTGCCGATCTGCCCGGTGCCCCCGACGATGAGGGCCGTGCCCGCACGGTCGATCGGCACGGGAATCGTGAGGACATTCTTGCCGATGTGCTTGGCCTGGCTCATGTCCCGGAAGACTGCGGGTATCTGCCGGACGTCAGTGGCGACGCTCGGAATCAAGCGCAGTTCGCCGACGGCGAACCGGTCCATGACCTCGGCCAGCATCTCCGCGATCACTGCGGGGTCGACCGCGCCGAGCGTGAAGGCGCTATAGCCCGCGCCCGCGGATTCCCGCTTGTCGGTCTTCCCCATCTCGATATAGAGCCCGCCGGGTGTCACGAGACGCAGCGAGGCGTCGACAAATTCACCGGACAGCGATCCGAGGACGACATCCATGGCACGGCAATCGACGTCGTGGGAGAACTTCGCTTCGAAGTCGAGGGTTCGTGAATCGGCGATCCGGTCGTCGGTCAGTCCCCATGCGCGGACGGCCGCCCATTTCTCGGTGCTCGCAGTGGCGAAGACGTCGGCGCCCAGCAGTCGCCCGATCTGCACGGCCGCCATGCCGACGCCGCCGGACGCCGCGTGGACCAGCAGCTTCTGACCGGGCTGGAGATCGGCGAGTCGGACCAGCGCGTACCACGCCGTCAGGAACGCCACCGGGACACTCGTCGCCTGGGCGAAGGACCAGGACTCGGGCACGGGTACGAGCAGGCGATGGTCGGTCACCGCGAGCGAACCGACAGCGGGGATCACGCCGAGTACACGGTCACCTACGGCCAACTCGCGCACATCCTCGGCCACCTCGACGACGACGCCCGCGCCCTCACTGCCGATGAGCGCGGCCTGGTCGCTCACCATGCCCAGCGTGGTCACGACATCGCGGAAGTTTACGCCCGTGGCCCGGACCGCGACGCGAACTTGCCCCGGTGCCAACTCCGTTCGCGCTCCGGAGCGGGCGGACGCGACGAAATTCTCGCCGTCCAAGGTGCCGCGGTCACCGACCGTCAGTTCCCAGTCGCCGTCGAGGACCCGCTCGGCCCCGGTGATCGGTGCGGAGCCCTCCGCCGTCAGCCGCGGCGCCAGAAGGCGGTCGCGCCGGATCGCGAGTTGGGCGGCCACCGACGTCGTGGCCGCGGCGATCGCACGGTCCAGCTGGGCCGTGTCATCGACGTCCACGAGTACGATCCGCCCCGGGTTCTCGTTCTGCGCGGAGCGCAGCAGACCCCACAGCGGAGCGTGCAGCAGATCGTCCACGTCGTCTCGAGGGCCGACGGCGGTCGCCCGGCAGGTCACGACGATGAGCCGGTGCGTCGACTCACGGGCCAGCCAGCTCTGCACGCACGCCGCCACCCGCATCGTCTCCACCCGCAAGCGAGCAGACCATGTCCTGTCCTCGGTAACGTCCGCGTGCCGCAGTACGAGGACGGGTTGCTTGTCGTCGGCGGATGAGATGTCGTCGGGGGTAACGACTTCCACCCACACGACCGCGCCTGGGTGCGACGGCGCGGGGACGGGCACCCACTCGAGGGAGTAGAGGGACTGCCTGGCCGTACCGGCTGTGCGGGCGAGGTCGTCCAGTGAGGCGTCGTGCAGCCGTAGCGCATCGATGACGGCGAACTCGCGGCCGTCCGCGTCGGCGATGCGAATCCCGTACTCTCCAGATCCGGTCGGTGTCACCTCCGCTCGCCAGATCGTCGCGTCGGCGGGCGCGGCCGAGACCCCGGTCCAGGCGAAGGGCAGTGGCACCATACCGTCGGCGGTCTCGAGACCGGTCGCGCCGATGGTCTGAACAACGGCGTCCAGCAGGGTGGGATGCAGGCGGTAACCCGCTGTGTCCCTGGCTGATTCGTCGAGCGCCACCTCGGAGAAGACGCGCTCGCCCGCGCGCCACAGGCGCCGCACCCGACGCAGCGCCGGGCCGTACTCGTACCCTCGGGCGGCGAGCTGCCGGTAGAAGTCGTCCACATCCACGGCGGTAGCCTCAGCGGGCGGCCACAGTTCCGGCCTGCCCGCCGCGCGGGGGAAGGCACCGGGGCTCAGTTCGGCGCGGGCGTGGCAGATCCACTGCCCGGGATCGCGGTCGCGACGGGAATGGATCGTCGCCTCGCGGCTGCCGTCCGTTCGCGGTCCGCTGACCTCGACCTGAACCTGCAGCGCGGCGCCGTCCGGCACAATCATCGGAGCCTGCAGGATCATCTCGCGGACCGCGGTGCAGTCCACCTCCGCGCCCGCACGCAGCGCCATCTCCACCAGCCCGGTGCCAGGAACCAGCACGACGCCGGCGAGGGCGTGGTCGGCCAGCCACGGATGGTCCGCGACCGAGATACGACCCGCCAGCACCACGCCACCGGACGGCTGCGGGATCACGACACTCACCAACGGGTGATCGGAGACGCCCAATCCGTGTCTGCGCACCGAGGATTCGCGGCGGGCCTCCAGCCAGTATCGCCGACCCTCGAACACGTAGGTCGGCAGATCGACGCGCCGCCCGAGGGGAAGCGCCCTTGACCAGTCGACCGGAATCCCGGCAAGGTGCAGGCCGACCAAGGACTCCGCCATGCAGCGCGGCCCCTCCTCGTCGCGGCGCAGGGAATGCCGGACCACGGGCGCGGTACCGAACGCGTCGCCGAGGGACTCCAGGTCCGCCGATAGCACCGGATGCGGACCGACCTCGACAAAGACGCGGACGCCGTCCGCGCTCATCCGCTCGACACCGTCAGCGAATCGCACGGTGGCGCGGATGTTGCGGAACCAGTAGTCGGCGGTGGCGGTGCCACCGGCCATCAGCTCTCCCGAAACCGTGGAATACCAGGCGATGTCGGCGTCACCTTCGCCGGGGCTGAGATCGGCCAGGTCACGCAGGAGCACCTCCTCGAGCGGATCCATGAACCGGGAGTGGGAGGCGTAGCGCACCGGCAGTTTCCGGACGAAGACGCCGTCGAGCTCGAACCGGGCGGCCAGATCCTCCAGCGCGTCGGCCTCGCCGGACAGCGCGATCGATCGCGCGCTGTTGACCGCCGCGATCGATATCCGGTCGGCGCCGATCTCCTCGATCCTCGCCTCGATATCGTCGAGCGGCGCGCCGACCAGCAGCATCCGCCCGTCCCCGGGGACCAACGACAGTGCGGACGACCGGCGAGCAACGACACACGCGGCGTCGGACAGGGACAGCACACCCGCCACATACGCGGCCGCGATCTCGCCCTGGGAATGACCGATGACGGCGTCCGGGTGAATTCCGTTGTGCCGCCAGACCGCAGCGAGGGACACCATGACGCAGAACAGCAGCGGCTGCACGACCTCGTCCCGCTGGATCAAGTCGCGGTCGGCGGCAGTCAGGCGGACGGCGACCGACCAACCCAGATATCGGTGAAAGGCAGTGTCGCACCGATCGAATTCGCGCCGGAAGACCTCGGAGTGCTCGTACATGTCACGAGCCATTCCGAACCATTGACTGCCTTGCCCCGGGAAGACGAACGCGATCCGCCCGGACGCGGCGCGTACGTCGGAGGCGCGCATGACGTGGCTCGCGGTGCCGGAGTCGGCCAGCGTCGCGAGACCGCCGAGGAGTTCGGCCCGATCCCGCGCGATGATGACGGCGCGTTCCTCGAGGTGGGCGCGGTGCGAGGCGAGCGTGGTGGCCACGTCGCGAATGTCCAGCTCGGGCTGCTCGGTCAGATGGTCACGCATCTTTCCCGCGAACACACGCAGGGACAGCGCGCTTCGCGCCGACAGCGGGATGGGCAGGTGCGGCCGGGAAACGTCCTCCGGTACCGCCGCGAGGTCGGCGGGAATCGGTGATTCCTGGAGTACCACATGGGCATTCGTGCCCGAGAGCCCGAATGCCGACACTCCGGCCGTGCGTACGCGGCGCGGATCCCGCCCCCACGGTCGCGCGGCCTCGACCAACTCGATACCGGCGCCGTCGAGGTCGCCGACTGGTCGTTCGGCGTGCACGGACGCAGGAATGGTGTCGTGCCGCAACGCGAGGATCGACTTGATCAGTCCCGCCATGCCCGCGGCGGCCTGGGTGTGACCGATATTGGACTTCACCGACCCGATGCGCAGGCTGGGTGCGTCGCGGTCGCGGTCGCCGAAGACGCGATCCAGCGATCGAGCCTCGATCCGGTCGCCCAGAGTCGTCGCTGTGCCATGCGCCTCCACGTAGTCCACGTCCGAGTGTTCGAGCCCGGCATCCCGCAGGGCCGCGGCGATCACCTCGTCCTGGGCACGACCGTTCGGCGCACTCAGCCCCTGGCTACGGCCGTCCTGGTTGACAGCCGACCCGCGGATCACCGCAAGCACCGGGTCGCCGTCGCGCACCGCGTCGTCGAGACGCTTGAGCAGGATCATGCCGCAGCCCTCGGACCAGACCGCGCCGTCGGCGTCGGCGGCGAAGGGGGCGCAACGCCCGGTCGGCGAGAGCACGCCCAGTTTGCCGAATTCGACGTGGGCGTCCGGCGTCAGCAGCAGGGTCGCGCTGCCGACCAGGGCCGCGTCGCACTCGCCGCGGCGCAGCGCCTGGACGGCCAAGTGCAGCGAAACCAGCGCGGAGGAGCAGGCCGTGTCGACGGTGAGGGCCGGGCCGTGGAGGCCGAAGGTGTACGCGAGACGCCCGGAGGCGACGCTGGTGGCGGTGCCGGTGGCGACGTAGCCGTCGAGCCGGTCGAGCTCGAGGCCGGCGAGGTACTGGCCGCCGAACATGCCGATGTAGACGCCGGTTCTGGTGCCTTCCAAGTCTTTCGGAACGATGCCTGCCCGCTCCATTGCCTCCCAACCGAGCTGTAGCAGCAGCCGCTGATGCGGATCCATCGCGTCGGCCTCGCGCGGGCTGATGCCGAAGAACGCGGCATCGAAGGTCTTGACGTCGGATAGGAAGCCACCGCGCAGACCTTCCGGCGCAAGTTCCCAGCGGTCGGCCGGCACCTCGCCGACGACATCGCGGCCCTCGGCCAGCAATTGCCAGAACTGTTCCGGTGTCGCGACATCGCCGGGGAAGCGGCAGGCCATGGACAGCACGGCGATCGGCTCATCGCCGCTGCTACCGCCGACGGAATCGGCAGGTCCGATCCGGTTGCCCGCGAGCGCCTCGGCCAGCGACCGGATCGTCGAGTGCTCGAAGATCAGGCCCGGGTCGAGGGGTCTGCCGAGCCGCTCGGACACCGTCCCGGTGATTTCGACGAGGCGTCGCGAGCCCAGCCCCAGTTCCGCCAGCGGCCGGTCAGGTGCCACCTCGGATTCGGCGAGACCGCACTGCGTCGCGACGATGTCCCGCAGCAGCAGCTCCATATCGACCGCTCCCGCGGGACGCCGTGCGACGGGCGATAAATGTCGGGAAGGCTGATCGGCGGCCGCGCTCGTGGCCGAGTCGCTCTCCACCGCAAGCACATTGGGCAGAGCGCCCGCGAGATACGCACTGCGGCACGCCTGCCGCTGAATCTTGCCGCTGCTGGTCTTGAAGATCGACCTCGCGGCGATGAGCACGATGTCGTGCAGGCGCACAGCGTGATCGGACGCGATACGTTGCCGCACAGCGTGTTCAGAGTCCTCGAGGGCCGCCGGTCCCGCCGCCCGAACCTCGGCGACGATGACGACACCCTCGGTTTCACCGGTGTCGACCGAGAAGGCCGCGACCCCGCCGGGGCGGATGTTGTCGTGCGCCAGCTCCACCGACTGTTCCAGATCCTGCGGATGCAGATTTCGGCCGTCGACGATCAGCAGATCCTTCAGTCTTCCCGTGACGAACAATTCGCCATCGCGGAACACGCCGAGATCGCCCGTGCGCAGGAAGCCGGTCCGGCCGTCGGCCAGAGTCGATCCGAACACTCCGGCGTCGGCGGTCGGCCCACCGACATAACCGGGCGAGACCGACCCGCCGGACACCCAGATCTCGCCTTCCTGCCCGTCATCGCATGCGGCACCGGTCGCCGCGTCGGCGACGACCACGGTGGTGCCCGGGACCGGTCGACCTGCCCCGACGATCTCCCGGTCCGCGCCCGCGCCGGGCGCGGCGGGAATGGTCTCGATCGTAGGTTCGAGCCCGAGGGGAGCGGCGCTGACGATCAGGGTGGCCTCGGCGAGACCGTAGACGGGCTGGAAAGCCGTACGCCGGAAGCCGGATTCGGCGAAGGTATCACCGAATCGGCGCACCGTGGCGGCCCTGACCGGTTCCGCGCCGCAGAACGCGACGCGCCAGCTCGACAGGTCGAGCCGTTCGATGAGTTCGGCCGTCGCGCGCCGGGCCGTGATCTCGTAGGCGAAGTTCGGCCCACCGCTGTTGGTCGCCCGGAAACGCGAAATCGCGTCGACCCAGCGTTCAGGCCGCTGGACGAAGTGCAACGGCGAGAGCAGCACTGCGGTACCGCGCGAGTAGATCGTACCCAGCACGGGACCGATGAGTCCCATGTCGTGGTACATAGGCAGCCAGCTCACCGCGACCGTGCGGTTGCCGCGGTCGTCATGTCCCATCGCCGCGCCGATGGACGACTGGTTGTGCAGCAGGTTGCCGTGGGTGACGATCACACCCTTCGGCGCCGAGGTCGAGCCCGAAGTGTATTGCAGAAAGAGCACAGAGTCGCCCGAAAGGTCCGGTGCCCGCCACGCGGTCGAGCGGTCCGTCGGGATGTCGTCGGTGGCGACCGCGGGGTTGCGCAGCCCCAAGTCGGCGAAGGTGCTGCCCGCCGAGCCCACAAGATCCAGCACGCCGTGGCTGGTGAGCACGACCGAGACATCCGCGTCCCGCACCACCTGTCCGAGCCGTCGCATCGCGCGATCGAAATCGGTGGAATACGGCAGCGGCACCGGCACCGCCACGACGCCCGCCACGACGCAGCCGAGGAAGCTCTCGATGAACTCGAGGCCGGGGGCGTAGACCAGCAACGCCCTCTTCCCCTGATACCCGTGCTCCTGCAGATGGGCGGCGATGGCGCGCACCCGCAGGCCGAGCTCGCGGTAGGTCAGGAGGTCGGCCGGGCCGTCCGCGTCTCCGGATCGGAGGAAACGGTAGACGAGCTCGTCGGCGAGTGTCTCGCATCGTTCCAGCAGGACGTCGAGGTAGGTCGGGTCAGTTGTCATCGTTCACTTCCCAGCAACTCGGCTGTGGGGCTTTGCTGCGACGCCGCCACGAAATGCTTGTCCACCGGCCGACGCAGGCGCCACCAGTAGGTGACGCTCCATCCCGGCCACACCTGACGGTTCTTGCCCGCCTTGTCGAGGAACCAACTGGTGCATCCGCCGCTGTTCCACACCGATCCCGACAACCGCGACCCGACGAATTCGTTGAAGGCCTTCTGCGCGCCCGACTCGACCTCGATCCGCCGCCAGCGCCTGCGGCGCATATGCCGGATGCACTTGACGATGTAGCTCGCCTGCACCTCGATGGCGAACAGTATCGACTGGTGACCGCTCCCGGAATTGGGTCCCATCATGAGGAAGAAGTTCGGGAATCCGTTGACGCTGGTGCCCAGATGTGCTTCCATTCCGTCGCGCCAGACCTCGGAGAGGAGTGTCCCTTCCCGGCCTGCGACGTGGTCCAGCGCGATGCGCTCGTCGGTGCGGAAGCCCGTGCAGTACACCACCACGTCGAGTTCGTGCACTGCGCCGTCGGCAGTCCGCAAGCCTGATTCGACGAATTCGGAGATGTGGTCGGTCACCAGCCGGACGTTGGGCCGCTGCAGAGCGGGATAGAACTCGCTGGTGATCAGGAAGCGCTTGCAGCCGGGGCGGTAGTCCGGAGTGAGCGCGGCGCGCAACCGCGGATCGGAAACCTGCCGCGCGAGAAACCGTTTGGACACCGCGCCGAACACGGTCATGAGCGCCGGGTGGAAGAACGCGACGACGACGAGCTCGTGGATCCAGTAGTTCAGGTAACGCTGGATCTTCTGGGCGGCCGGGAACCAGCGGTAGATGGCGCGCTCCGCGGGCAGCAGTGGGCGGTTCGTCCGTGGCAGAACCCATTGCGGCGTGCGCTGGAAGACGTCAACGCGCGCCGCGTATTTCGAGATCTCCGGCAGGATCTGGACGGCACTGGCGCCGGTGCCGACCACCGCGACCCGCTTGCCGCGCAGATCCACCGAATGGTCCCACTCCGCAGAATGGAACGCGGCGCCGGTGAATCGGGACCGCCCAGCGATGTCGGGCACCTTCGGCCGGTGCAGTACACCGGTCGCGTCGACCAGAATGTCGGCGGAGTAGGCGGCGTCGGCCGCGGTCACCGTCCAGGCGGCCTCGGTGTCGTCGTAATCGTAGCTGCGCACCTCGGTGTCGAAGATCATCTTCGAGTAGAGGTCGTGGTCGCGACAGAGACCCTCCGCATAGGCCAGGATCTCCTGCTGAGTCGCGTACATCTGCGTCCAATTGCGATTGAGCGCGAAGGAGAACGAGTACGTGTAGGCCTTCACGTCGCACGCGCTGCCGGGGTAGGTGTTGAATCGCCACACACCGCCGACGCCCGAGGCCTTCTCGAGGATCCGAAAGTCGGTGATGCCATCCTTCAGCAACCTCAGCGCGACGCAGATCCCCGACAGCCCCGCCCCGACGATCAGAACATGTACTCGATCCGGGTGACTGGATTCAGTGCTCATCTTCATCCGATCGTTTCGATTCGCTGGTCCGACCAGACTCGAGTGCGCGGCGACGCGAGAACGTCGATCGCCGAGGGCAATATCTCGACCTCGACCGACGCCGCGTCGGTCGAGGCCAGTTCGCCGTCGTGGTCGATCTGCAGCGGGTGTCCATCGGTGCGTTCTATCCGCACGTTCTTTCCCGTGCGGTAGCTGCTGCCCGCGGCGGTGTCCAGGGTGCCGTTCACGCACGAGGTCGCGAAGTCCTCTCGCGACATGGTGGCGCTCACGACGCAGATGTCGAGCAGACCGTCGTCGAGGACGGATCTCGGCAGCAGTTCGAGGAATCCGCCGCGATAGCGGCTCCCGCCGATCAGCACCGCGAGAATGTCAGTCTCCGCGAACAGCTCTCCGTCGACAATCACCCGGCCTGGGTAGGCCCGGTAGGACCGCAAAGCCAGCAACGCCGCCTCCGCCAGCTTCTCCCGCCCATCTGACCGGAGGGTGCGCGAGACCGTGAGCGCCTCCGGCAGCAGGCCCGCCGAGATGCCGAGCAGCGCAGGCGTGCCCAGGCTCGTGATCAGGGCCATGTCCATATGTTTGCGCAGGTGGTCGCCCGTGTAGAAGACGTCGCGGACGACCTGCGGCCACGGCTCGTCGTCCCACAGACAGCGGTAGTTGGAGTTTCCCGTGCCGCCGGGCGCGACGAGCAGCGCGGGGCGACCGCCCTCCAAATGTGTTGTAGCCCGGTATATTCCGCGCGCTACCTCGCCCGCGGTGCCGTCTCCGCCGATCGCCACGATGACGTCCACATCGCCGGCGGCGGCGAGCTCGTGGGCCAGGACCTCCGCGTCACCGGCGGATCGGGTGATCGATTCGTCGAGCACGACGCCGTCCTGCTCGCGAAGGACGGCGACGATATCCGCGGGACTGCCACCCGCGAGCGCGTTGGTGATCGCGGCCACCCGAGTGCGCCGCGCGGTCGGCGCGGCGCCGGGGCCGGTTGCGGAGGGGGCAGGATTCGAACCTGCGTGGGCGTGCAGCCCAATCGAACGAGTCGACTCCCGATCGGCCACTTTGGGTACCCCTCCCTTAATTGTTCAGATCATATTGATGGCACGAAGCAAACCTGAGATCTTCCCAGGTGTCAGTCGCCCTCGATATGCCAGATAATCCGGAATGATGAGCTCCGGATTCCATTTCAGCTTGTATTGCAGCTGAGTCTCCGCCGGATAAATCCAACTGCCATGATCATAGAGTTTGTCGAGCAGAAAAGCCAGGGTCCGATTCCGGGTATCGACGATGTCCGCAGACATTTCCGTGAATGGCGTCATTCCGAAATGCAGGAAACCGCAGCCCTCCTCGGAGAACTGTTTGACGGCATGCCAGTTAATGGCCTCCATCGTTCCCGGCGGGGCGACTTCTACCCGTCTACTCAGATCGTGCAGCCAGCCGCTCTGCGCCCCGTACACCGGAGAGTACGACACGTATCCGACAACTTCGCGGCCGATCGTTCCGACGAACAGTCTTCGCAGGTCTTGTACTTCGCCGCCGACCTCGCCCACCATGAATTCCATCTCGCGGGCGAACCGCCCCTTGAGCCGGAGCCACCTCCTGTCGATCTCGTCGATATAGGCCCGCACTTCGAAATGTTGCACTTCGCGGATCTCGAGCCCAGCTCGGATTGCTCGCGATATCTTGTTGCGGAGTTTGACGAATTTCTTGCCACCCAGCGTGTAACCGTCCAGGTCGACGGCGTAGGAGGATCCGAACTGGTTCACATGATAGCCTCCAGCCGCGTAAACGAGCGCGTCGTCAGGTAGCAGCTGCATGGCGGCGAGATGTTTCTTGTGGCTCTCGGCGAAGCCCACAAATGCCTGGAGCAGCGCCGGTTTCGCGGTCGATTCGGTGAATGGCCCGCCGAGCTGAATGAGATATCGCCCCACCTCGCGGTAGAAAATCGCCCCGTCGATATCCGGCACCTGGAATTGCTTGTTCCCCTGATTGAGTGCCAGGAATCCGCTGGGGTTGTGCGACCATTTCCGCAGCGCCGCGACTCCGCGACTGTCGGGGGCGGTGACGAGTTCGATCGTCATGCCGCCGACTCCTTCAGCAACAGTTCGAGGAGAAATCTGGTCAGCGCGGCCGGCGTCGGGTGCCGGATCACGATGCCTGTGGGTAGTCGCAGTCCTGTCATCGCGGTCAGTCCGTTCCGGAGTTCTGCCGCGGAGACGGAGTCGAGGCCGATGTCCGTGAAATCGGTCTCGGCGGTGACCGGTTCATGGCCGCTGCCGCGGAGCGTCTCGTTGATCTCGTCGCAGATGATGTCGAGGAGCGCGGCGTAGCGGTCGGCGGGCGCGAGTCGTTTGATCTTCTCAGCGATGTCGTACTCGGGGTGCAGAGTGGACAACGACGCCGGTGGGTGGCCGGTGTTGGCGGGCGCGGGGCGGGCCTCCAGCCAGTACCGCTGCCGCTCGAACGCGTAGGCCGGGAGATCCACTCGCCGTGTGCCGGTGAAGCATCGGGACCAGTCGACGTGTCCGCCCACGCAGAACACCCCGGCGGCGGAAAGCAACAGTCGGTCGGCTCCGCCGTCGTCGTGCCGCAATGTCTCCCCGACGTACACCGGCTCTCGGTCCTGTGCGGCACCGAGAATCTCTTCAAGGGCGTCCGTCAAGATCGGCCGAGGGCTGACCTCGATGAAACAGCGTGCGCCGTCGGCGTATGCGGCGTGCACCGCGGCGTCGAAGCCCGCTGTCGCGCTCGGAGCCGTGCGCCAGTATTCCTCGTGCACACCGTCGGTATCGAGCAGCCCGCCCGCGGCCCGGGAGTAGAAGTTGACTGCCGACCTCGCGGCTTTGGTTCGCGCCGAGTCTGTTTCGGTTTGCCGCACGAGGATCCGCAGGGCGTCGTCGAGCGACAGCGCGCCCGCGATGTGCGCGGCGGCGATCTCACCCTGCGAGTGACCGATCACCCCGTCCGGCACGACACCCAACGACTCCCACAGCCGCGCCAACGACACCAGCACCGAAAAGAGCACCGGCTCAACGACATCCGCTCGATCCAACTCCGGCGCGCCCTCCGCACCTCGCAGCACGTCGGTCAGCCGCCACTCGACGAGTTGAGCCAGCACGTGTTCGCAGCGGCTCATGTACTCGGCGAACACCGGTGAGGAATCCAGCAGCGCCACACCCATCCCCGGCCACTGCGAACCCTTCCCTGGAAATACCAGGACGGTCCCGCCCGCCACCCTGGCTCGACCAGCCACCACCTCACGACCGGCGACTCCCTCGGCGACGCCTCTGGAGCTCGTCAGCAGGCCCGCCCTATCCGCACTCACGACAACCGCGCGATGCTCGAACACCGACCGGCCGGCCAGCGTCGCACCGACATCGACCGGCCGAAGCTCCGAATCATCGGACACGCGTGCCACCAACCGTTCAGCCTGCCGCGCAACGACCTTCGCACTCCGGCCCGAGACCACCCACGGCACCACGCCGACCACCGGCACAGCCGCGCCTGGCGGATCGACCGCCGCCGACTCGCGCCACTCCGCGATATCCTTTGGGGCCTCTTCGATAATCACATGGGCGTTGGTCCCGCTGATCCCGAACGCCGACACCCCGGCGCGGCGCACCCGGTCGGCGCCACGCGGCCACGGCCGACTCCACGCGAGCAGTTCCACGCCACTTCCGGACCACTCGACCTCCGAGGACGGCGGATCCGCGTGCAGCGTCGCGGGCAATACCTCGTGCCGCAACGCCAGCAGGGTCTTGATCAGGCCCGCCGCGCCTGCTGCCGATTGTGTATGTCCGACATTGGATTTCACCGATCCCAGCCACAGTGGCCGATCCGCCGGGCGGTCCCGGCCGTAGGCCGCGACCAGTGCGTTCGCCTCGATCTGATCCCCCAGCGGCGTCCCCGTGCCCTGCCCCTCGACGACGTCGATCTCACCGGGCGCGATTCCCGCTCTCGCCAGCGCCGTGTGGATGACCCGTTGCTGTGCCACACCGCTCGGCGCGGACAATCCATTGCTCGCGCCGTCCTGATTCACCGCGGAACCACGCACCACGCCCCACACCCGATGACCCAACCGTATCGCGTCCGACAACCGTTCCGCCACGACGACGCCGATCCCCTCCGACGGCACGAACCCGTCCGCATCCTCCCCGAACGCCTTGCACCGGGCATCCCCCGACAGCGCGCGCAACTGCGAGAATTCGATGAACCCCGAGGGCGTGGCCATCACCGTCACGCCACCCACCAGCGCCAGCGAGCACTCTCCCGCGCGCAGACCTTGTACCGCCAGGTGCAACGCCACCAGCGACGACGAACACGCCGTGTCCACCGACACTGCGGGTCCCTCCAGACCCAGCACATACGCCACGCGACCGGACGCCACGCTCGCCGTGCCGCCCGTGGCGAGGAGACCGCCCATGGTATGGGCGGTTTGGCTGAAGCCCTGCGCGCCGTAGCCTTGATAGGTCAGGCCGGTGTAGACACCGGCGTCGGTGCCCCGCAGCGAGTGCGGATCGACTCCCGCCGATTCCAGTGCCTCCCACGACACCTCCAGCAGCAGTCGCTGCTGCGGATCCATCCCGGTCGCCTCGCGTGGACTCACCCCGAAGAATTCCGCATCGAATTCGCCCGCGTGTGTAATGAAGCCACCTTCACGCACGTACGACCGTCCCGGCATCCCCGGGACCGGGTCGAATAGGCTGTCCACGTCCCAGTATCTGTCCGAGGGAAATTCCGAGATCACGTCCCGCTCGCCCGACACCACATCCCAGAACTCCTCAGGCGAGGAAACCCCACCTGGAAAACGGCAGCCCACACCCACGATCGCCACGGGTTCGGCCGCCCGCTGTTCCAGCTGCTCCGCTCGACGCTTCCACGATTCGCGCTCGGTCAGCGCCTTTCTGAGCGCGTCCACCACTGACTCGGAGTCATGGCTCACGGTGGTCATATCTGTTCAACCCCAAATATTCGATGTAGCAAAGAAATCCGGCGCGTCAGAGAATCGATGAGCCGGGGAACACCCTCAGCACGATGTTCGACATCGTCTGGGTCAGTACCCGGCCTGCGACCGGGGCGACGATCGATTCCAGGCTGGGCACGCCGAAATCGAAGGTGGCCTCGAACAGCAACCGCACGTCGCTGGCTTCCTCTCCCGCGCGGGTGCTCCAGCTGCCCTCGAACGTGTCGAAGTCCCCATCGATCTGCTCGAACGTCAGCAGGCAATTGTCGTCGTCGTAGAAATCACGCTCGGACCAGCTCAGCAGACCGTTACGGAAGTACACGTCCCAATTCGTGACGGCCCCGCGTCCGTCGGGCGAGGTCACGGTTTCCACGTGCTTGACCCGGTCCGGGGCGTTGTGTCGATACACCTCGGTATCCTTCAACGTCTCGTAAACCTCCTGGCGCGAACAACCTTTCACCAGGAATTCGATGCGTACGTTCTTCATGTCGCTCTCCCCGTCAGCCGATCGTCGTCGCCGAGTCGCGGTCGTTTCGGCCAGCGCTCTTCGCACCCGATAGGCCGTCGTCGGTGGAAATTCCAGCGAAGGCGCGCGCCACCGCCGACTCGACGATTCGCAGGTCGTCCTCGGAGATGATCGCCGGCGGCGTGAATCGCACGACGGCGGAGTTGTTCATGGAGTGGTTTGCCAGCACATCGTTTTCGATGAGACCGAGCAGCATCTCGCCAGCGAATCCAGGGTCGGTGAATTCGATACCGATCAGCAGGCCCTGGCCGCGAACCTCGCGCACTGTGCCCGTTGGCGCGGCCGAGGACGCCGCCCGGAACGCCGACAGCAGACGATTGCCGATGGTTCGGGAGCGCGCGACGACTTCCTGCTCCGCCAGCACCCGAATCGTGGCGAGGACCGCGGCCGCCGCGATCGGCGCACCGCTATAGGTAGAGGTGTGCAGCAAGGGATCCTTCTCGAACGGCGCGTACGCCTTCGACGTACAGGCGATCGCCGAGACCGGCACGACACCGCCGGAGAGGATCTTCCCGACCAACAGCACATCCGGCTCGACGCCCAGATCGTCGATACCCCAAAGCTTTCCGACCCGGCCGAGGCCGGTCTGGATCTCGTCGATGACCAGGAATGCGCCGAACTCATCGCAGAGCGCCGACACTCCGGGCAGATAACCCTCGCTCGGGACCACGACCCCGCCCTCGCCCTGCACGGGCTCGACGATGAAACAGGATGGCACACCATCCGACAGCACGCGTCGGAGCGCGTCGAGGTCGTCGTAGGGAACCTCGACGACATCGGGGACGAGCGGCCGGAACGGGTCCTGGTACATCGCACGCGCCGTGACGCTGAGCGCGCCCATGGTCTTGCCGTGATAGCCGTTCATTGTGGAAATGAGGCGGGGGAATCCGTTGGCTCGGGCCAGTTTGATCGCCGCCTCGGTCGCCTCGGTGCCGGAGCTCACGAAATGGACTTTGTCGATTCCGTCCGGGCATATCCCGGCCAGGGCAGCGGCCGCTCGCGGGCTGACGTCGTCGATCAGCGTGCGGGCCGACAACGGATGCCGCCGGATCTGATCGATGACCGCGTCGACCACGATCTCGTTGCGCGCCCCGAGTAGGAAGACGCCCGATCCCGCGCAGTTGACGTAGGAGCTGCCGTCCGTGGTGGTCAGCCGCGCGCCGTGGGATTCGGACTCGACCTTCCCGCCGAGCAGCCGCGAGATGCCGGCGAGCCGGCGCCCGAGATGGCGGGAGCAGAGGTCGAGTATGTCGTCCTGATCTGCGATGTGGTTCACGATTGTCACGCCTCTCCCCTGCTATATGACCCGTAGCTCATTGCCCCGGAACGCCCCCTCCACCGCGTCTCCCATCGAATTGCGCGTCGGTGGATGGAAGGCCAGGGCCTGTGTCGCCGAGCCGAGATAGCTGACGACGGGATCCTTGATGAACGCCATGCCGCCGAGCACCTCGATGGTCCGCGCGACGCATCGCTGCACCGAGTTCTGCAGCGCGTACCGCACGACCAGCGCGTCTAGCAGCATGCGCGGCTTCGGCGGTCCGTCCAGCGTCGTCGCCACACGCTCCAGCGCCAGTAGTCCTGCCCGGAGTTCGCCCGCCGTCTCCGCGCGGATGTGGGCCGAGCCCTTGCTGTGCTGGAACATCATGCCCGCCAGGATGCTCGCCATGCCCAGGTACGTCCCGGATACCAGCAGCGTGAACCAGGTCAGGCCGACCTTCTGTACCTCGTTGAACGAGATGCGGTCGCCCTCTTCGATTTTCATCACCATCTGATCCGGGACGGTGACGTCTGTCAGGACGACCTCGTCGCTCTCCGCGCCGCGCAGCACGGGCGAGTCCCAGAAGCGGCGCACCTCGATCCCGTCGGCCTTGGCTGGGACTAGAACCATTCCTAGCCGGGGCGGCCGGTCCGGTTCGATCAGCTGAACGCTCGCCGACAACAGATCCATCGACGACGCTAGGCTGCACGGCTTCTTCGAGCCGTTGAGAATCCATTCGTCGCCCCGTCGGTGCGCGGTGGTTTTCGGAGTGAGCTGGCCCTCACCGGAACGTCCCTCGGCGCCGGCGCTGGACACGAGCAGCGATTCGTGGGCGATCGCGTCCAGGATCACCCATTCCATGCCGTGGAATTTGCCCTCGAAGGCGCACATCGACGCGACCGTGAAGTTGTGCATCGTGGCCGCGACGGCGAGCGACGGCGCCGCCGCGCCGAGCCCGACCGTCAGATGCAGGGCCTCGACAGCGGTCGCTCCCTTGCCGCCGTGCAGGCCGGGAACGAGCAGCCCCGGCGCCTTCGCCCGGCGCAGCGCGTCGAACCCGATCTTCGGGTTCTCCTCGAGTTCCAGCAGGGGATGCGCACCGAGGTCCGCGAGCAGTCCCGGCGCCAGTTTCTCGGCTGTCTGGCGGGCATCGTCGTCGAGAATCACGGGTCATCGCTCCTTCATCGCGGCAGCCGATATCAGTTCGGTCGCGTGCCGGTCGGCGTGGCTCATGACACACTCGAGTCGAAGATCGCTTCGCGCGGAACGACATCAGACGCGACGCTGATGCCCTGGAGCCGGGAAGTCCTGAGGATGGGGAAGTTTCCCTCGCCGTAGGGTCCGCCGGAGAGCCCGGCGCCGCCCTGGCTGGGCAGCCCGACCACGAATCCGATGTGGCTGTCGTTGACCTTGAGCAGGCCTCCGTTGTGCACCCGTTCGCAGAACGCGGCGATCACGTCCCTGTCGCCCGCCCACAAAGAGTTCCGCAGGCCGTAGGGGTTGGTGTTGATGAAGTCGATGCAGTCGCTCAGCAGGCGAGCGTCCGAGTCCGAGGTGGGCACGATGATCGGCAGCAACGGGAAGAAGGTCTCCTGGCGTACCGCGTCGAGACGCTCCGCCACCTCGAGGCCTGGCACGGTGACGACCGTCGGTTCGACGAAGTATCCGAATTCGCTGACTTCTCCGGTCACCTCCAGTCTGTTCCCGCCGCAGATCAATTCGGCGCCGTGCGCGAGCGCGTCGGCGAGCACCGTGGTGAATTCCTCGGCCTTGAGCACCGGCGAGAGCAGGGCGTCGTCGTCCTCGGGATAGCCCGGGCGGATATCCCGGGCGAGCTCCACCAGCCGGGCAATTACCGCAGGCGCGATATCCGGATGCACGATTGCGTATTTCGGCACGATGCACACCTGCGCGGAACCGTAGAAGCATTCGGCGAGGGCCCGGGCGGCGAGGTCGGCGTCGGCGTCGCGCCACACCAGCACCCCGTCGTTTCCGCCGAGTTCCAGCACGGCCTTTTTTCCGCGCGCCGACCAGCGGCGCCCGATCTCGATGCCGCGCTCGGAGTCGCCGAAGAACATCAGGTCATCGACGTGGTCGCTATCGAGCCAGATCTCGAGGGCCTCGTTGGGGGCCGCGCAGATCAAATTGATCGTGCCGGCGGGAGCACCCATGTCGTCGAGCGTCGGCGCCACGAGCTCGCGCCAGAACCACGCCGTGCCGAATGCGGAACTGCGCGGGGCCTTGACTACGATCGTGTTTCCGACGATCAGCGCGCCCAGTGACACGATCGAGTTGGCGGTGGGAGCGTTGTACGGTGGATGGACACACACCACACCGTCGGGCTTGCGCACGAGGTGGATCTCCCGGCCGGCGATTCGCGAGGTCTGCCGCATCTGACTGCGGTACAGATCGAGACTCTCGTCGTTGGTCATGCTGACGGCTGCAGAGACTTCCCACTCCGCGAGCCGCTTGGGATGCCCTTCCGCCGTGAGGATCTCGACGAACCGGTCGGCGTTGTCGTGGATCACCTTGCCCACTCGCCGTGCGAATTCCAGTCTGGTCTCCATCCCCATGGCCACCCAGCCCGGTTGCGCCCGAGCGGCCGCCGCACCGGCCTCCGCTATCTGGTCCCGATCGCAGACTCCGACGCGGCCGACGATCCGTGAGTCGTCGGTGGTCTCGATCGATCCCCTGTCGAGCCGGCGCTTGAGCCGGAGCGCGGACATTTCGTCGCGCAGCAGCGCGCTCGCCCGAATGGTGTGGATCCATTGCGTGTGGTCTGCGTCGATCCCGCCGATCAATGCCGGATAGCTCAGCATACGTATTTCCTCCCCGCGGATCCCGAAGGGAATCCGATTGTTTGAGTCCGGCGGGGTTCAGCGCCGGACTCGGAGATCAGTTCCGCCGCCGCAGTCGCAGGCGAAAGTCCTTGGGCATAAAAGTGAGTCGTTCGGCGACACGCAATGTGTAGCCGGGGTCGGCGGCGATGTCGTACCGCCGCAGAATCGAGCCGAGTACGAGAATCGACTCGTGGATCGCGAATTGCCGTCCGATGCAGCCTCGTTCACCCGTGCCGAACGGCTTGTAGATGTGTGGTGCCCTGGCGCGCGCCACCTCGGGGGAGAAGCGATCAGGGTCGAATCGCTCCGTGTCCGGACCCCACAGCGGGTCGCGGTGCAGCAGCGGGATGAGGACGGTCATGCTGTCGCCCGCGGCCATTCGATAGCGGCCGCCGACGACGGTGTCGTGCCGGGCTTGCCGGGAGTAGACGGGCGCGGTCGGCCAGAGCCGCAGCGACTCGTCGATCACCCGGCGCAAGTAGCGAAGTTTCGTAACCTGCTCGAACGAGACGGTGTCGGAGCGCCCCCATACTTCCTCGATCTCGGCGCGTGCCCGTGCCTGTGCTTCTGGGTTTTGCGATAGGTAGTAGAGCGCGAAAGATAGTGCACCAGAGGTCGTTTCATGACCAGCGACCAGGAAGGTGACGATCTGGTAGCGGATATTGCGCTCATCCAGCTTGTTCGGATCGTCCTCGCGGGCGGCGCGCATCATCAGCTCGAGCAGGTCGTCGTGCTCAGTGGTGCCGCTGGCGAGGCGTTCGTTGACTACGTTGTCCACGACGCCGAACATGTAGTCGCGACGCGCCTGCTCCTTCTCGTCGAAACGACGCATCATCGTGTCGCCGACCACCGGCAGGGACAGCATCGTGCGGATGGGGGCATAGAACAGCGAGTCGATCATGGCGGTGACGAACGGGTGCGGTTCTTCCCGCCGCAACGCGTCGAAGGAATAGCTGAATCCGGTGCGGCCGATGGTCTCCAGCGTCAACCTGGTCATATCGCCCGACACGTCGATGGTTTTCCCGCCGACGCAGCGGTCCCACCGGTCGATCAGTTCGGAGTTGACTTCGAGCATCGTCCGGTGGTACTTCCGCATCGCGGCCTGGGTGAACGCCGGACGCAGCAAATTGTGCGCCCGGCGCCAATTCGGTTCCTCATTGAGAGCGGTGAACAATCCGTCGCCCCCGATTCCGCGCAGGAACGGGAGCTCCTTCTTCGCGAACCGTGATTCGTCGGAGAGTTCGGCGACGATGTCGGCGCCGTAGACGAACACGAAGCGCAGCCCCAGCAGCTTGCGCTCGAAGACCGGGCCCAGCTGGCGGCCCAGGGCCATCGTCGCCTGCGTGGGTGTGGTCAGATTCATAGTGGTCAGGTCGCCCAGGACGGGCACCCGCCAGCGGGGATGCGGAATAGAGTGGACTCGCGACAAATGTGTCCGAACAGTCATCTCACCACCTCGATAGATCTCAGGCCTGGGTATATTCGGCGGGAACACCCCGCGATTCCCGCTCGTATCGCTCTCTCAGCTCCACGAAGGCGGGAAGTTCGACCGGATTGAACGGAAAACCGAAAGGTTTCGGAAAGTTGTTGAGTAATCCGCGATCCGCGCACAGGTGTATCGGAACGGCGAGGAATTCCCAGCGCCAGCCGAATATCAGCCATAGCGCGATAATCAGGATGCCTTGCACCACCGCGCTGTGACACACGTTGTACAGAACGTAGTAGATCTTGCTAATCTGCCCGGACTCGCTTCTCCGGAGCGCGATCGCACCGGGATACAGCCCCACGGTGTCGATGTATTGGTAAAGAACCACCGCAGCGATCCAGTTTACCTCAGAATAATGATATACGAGGGCCACGATTAGGCAAGCCATTGCGAGCAAATATTCTGCCCGGGCATGATTCTTGGTCGCTCGCGTAAAGAACCAATTCTTCGTGTCCACGTGCCCCCCAAGAAATGCGCCGAATCTGCTCCAGAATTACTGTCGTCACACGCTAAGACAGCTTTACCGGCGTGTCAAATACCTGCGGCGGATCAGCCACACATCTCCGAGTCTGTGTATATCTGTCGAGCGCGGTGGTTAGCTGCTCCCAATCTTGCGCACGGCGCCTGGCGAGCGCGGCGACACGCGGAAGACAATGACTCGGAATGTTGCTGATGACGGAATCCCAATCATCGACATCGTCGAGCGGGAACTCCAGCCAGTGCAGAAGTTTCCGGCCGACCTCGGTGAAGCGCAGGGACGGATCCTTGCGCAGTTGACGCGCCAGTTCCTCGGTCGAGGGTGTCGGCGCGCCAGCACCGGGAACGACGGGCGGAACCAACCGATCACCGAGTTCCGCGATCCCTGCCGAACCCCCAGCACCGCTGCGGCCCACTCCCGAACCACCTGCACGCTTCAGTTGCTTTCGCACGTCCTTGGCCGTCGTCACCGAGATCCCTGCCGCGCGAGCGATCTTCCGCGCCGAGGCGCCGGGATCCGCGCTGAACAGCTCCGCGGCATGCTGACGTCGCTGCCGGCCGTCGACCTGGTGCATCACGCCGTTGCTCGCCATCCGACTGGTCGGCTGGGGAATTTCCCCAGCCGACCGTTCCCGGATCGCGCCCACGGTCTTGTGCGAGATCCCGACGAGAGCGGCGATCGAGCGATCGGACCAGCTGGGATGCATCGTCAGAATGCGGAGCGCGGCGGCTTTTCTGTCGGCAAGCGACAGCGGCAATCCATGCGCGCCATTGAGCTTCACCGCAAGCACGAACACCTCCGCCGGACTCCCGTCGAAGAACACCGCAGCGACCTTCGAATCGCCGCGCTGCTCGGCGGCCCGTAGACGGTGCCAACCATCGATGACCTGCATCGTGGGCCGATGGACCACGATCGGCGGAAATTTCGCGGCCGATTCGGTCAGCATGCGAACGTGACTCGCGCTCACCCCCGCTGCCCGCAGAGGCGAGTCCGGCAGTGATACGTCGGATATCGCAATTTCCAACACGGTCGAATTCGGCAGGTATTCTCGGACGACAGCCGTCGCGAAATCGTTGCGCTCCGGCAATGGGCCAGCACTGGTCGGATTGCTCACAATTCCCTCCCCATCACTAACAAATTCCTCCCCTTCGCCTATGTGCTGACGAGCACATAAATCTGCAGCCGAGGCCTTCGGTCAACTCTGTCTGCCAATCGAAAATACCACATCGCAGCCCGCGAAGACGTCTGAAACTCGAGCTGATTGAATCCCTTGATTGATTTCAGGCAAAATTAGTTAATAGCTAATCAAATCTCTCGTACATACGAAACCCCAGCAACCCTTCCGTCGCAGATTCGGGCCGATGCCAGATACTTGCCGTAGACTTCCGCGTCCCCCGACTCGACGCGCCGAACTGGACGCACGTTTCGAGCGGAGGCGTAGCCCGCCGGACACTGAGATTCAAAAGTGATGTTTGTCACCGGATGTACGCTCGCGCAGTCTGCAGGCGAGGCAACGGTTCGAAACCGCTCAACTGACCGGATCGCGGCAGTGAGCCCCTTTCATGTTGGGTGAAACCATGTTGGCGACCGGGACCATCGGGGTGTCGGGTCGGCTCGCGACGCAAAGAAGCCCACAGCGCGATCTGGACATTCCGTCGGCATCTGGAGCGGCGGCGCCGGCTTGCGCGGCGGGACCGTTCAGTTAGGTCGTCTATAGCTCGTTAGGGGCAGGTTGCGGAGCCTGCTCGCCGATCGAGATGGGTCGGTTGACGGCGAAGACCACGCAACGGCTCACAGCCCTTTCTGCCCAGGCAGTAGCAACTTATATGTCATACCTCTGAGGTACAACTACCTAGACAGAAGGGGCCAATATGACACACAACAGGGACGAAATGGTTCCCAACCCCAACGGCTGTCGGTGGTGTGGAGTGGACCGCGACCAGCATCTCCAACGCTGGGAGCCGACAGTAGAGTGGCATACGTGGGTCGAACCCACCGCTGCGCAACGCAAGAAGCGGATGCTGGAGCGGCGAGCTCGACGCACTCGATCGCCAGACTTGTTAGCCAGCTAGCGCACGCAGGTCCGCGAAGATCCCTCGGAGTTCGCTCGGTACGTCCTCAGGACGGTTGAGTCGGACGGCTACCTCGCACAACATCGCAGGCTTGCCAGAAGGGTACTGGTCACTGAATTCCTTCAGCATGCGCTCAACTCCGGCACTGAACTTCTTGGACCCTCGGTGATCAGCGAAATGCTCGGAGGTCCAGCCAACTTCCCGCGGCCAGGCTCCATTCGCAGTTCTTGCCCATGTCTCGTCGTCGAACAGCTCCTCCAACTCATCGGCGCTCGACCCTCGGCCCAACATTCTGGTGATTTTTTCCTTGTCCTGACCGAAGTGCCTGGTGAGGCTGCTCTGGCCGAAGACCCGGTTCTTCCTCTCACTGTCCGCGTCGATCATCAGCATCACACTGCGCCCGTGCCTGTGGAGGTAACTGGCGAGCTGCAGCGCGCCGTCGTTTCCGCCGCTAGCCCACAGCGCGATCCCCGCAGCCTGCAACGACATGCCCTCTGACAGGTTGAACAGGATCGGAACCGCCAACTTTTCCGTCTCGCCTTCGACCGCGAGAAAGCAACGTTCGTGAAGCAGAACGGAATTGCGGAGACCCACCGCAGCGGCGATCACCCCGAGATGACGGTCGAACTCGGCGTGTTCAGCGCTTCCCAAGCGCTGCACCACTGTCCGGCGTCCGTTGTCCAGCTTGAGCAGCACCACGTCTCGAATATCCACGCCATCGATGAGGTTCATGGAGTATGTGGCGACCACAACATTAACGTGGTCCGCCAGCGCCTGCCGACGAATGATTCCCATGACCTCACGCTGGAAGTGATAGTCCAGATGCGTATCCGGTTCGTCATAGGCAACGATAACCTGCACAGGCGGCTCGACGACCGGATCATCCTCGCCGCCAGCAGGTTCGGTCAGTAGCTCGCTGGTCCCCTCCCACACAGCCATCGAGATTCGGCGAGCGCTGCCGCGACCGGAGTGGTCCAACCGCACGAGCTCACCAGACGCACGCTCCAACCGAAGGGAAACCGAACGCAAGACCGGCGTGACGCTCACCTCGGACTCGACCGTGACGGTAGCGATGTCCGGGCACCGCTCCACAATGTGGTCCGCCAACGGCTTAGCTTCGATAGCCATCCGCTCGCGCGCATCGGTTTCCAGCTGGCGCATACGACCCTGGACATCTTCCTCGGCCATATAGCTCTTGAACCGGACATTCAGCACAGAGCGGATCGCCCCTTCGGGGCCCGACTCCCCCGCAAATTCCGCGATCCGCGGAAGCCGACCCACCAAGGCAAGGGGAATTCCCCTCCAGCCTTCATGGCTCGAATGTTGCCGCCCATACTCGATCAAGCTAGCCAGCACCTGCGGCTTCGCCAGTTTCGTCGTCCGGATCCCGAACCTGGTCGCCAACTCCTTGAGTTCGGGCAACAATTTCCCGTTCAAGTCCCGCAGGTCTTCGTCGTCGGGCACTGGGCCCCAGATCTCGTACCGCGGTGCGAGTTCCGCATCGGCCCAGCGCCGCAGGCACACCCGGGCGGGTAGGCAGAACTTCTCCTGCTCCCAATCGTCCAGGCGGAAATCACCAACTACCTCGGTGATCATGCAACGGCCACCGGACTCCCCAGAGCTATAGGACCGGTCATCTTCGGTCAGAGCATGCGAGTCGAGGAGGAACGCCAGCGCGTTGAGCGCCGCAGATTTTCCGCCGTCGTTGGGACCAGCGAGGATCGTCGGACTGCCGATCGGAATGTCCGTGACGTCGGCGAGCGAACGAAACCCGCGCACGGAGTACTTATCAAGATGCACTTGCCAACCATCCAAGACAGATTGTCGCGCAGGTCATTTCCTCGACCCGTCACCCCAGATTCCGAACGCGGGCGATGGATCCCAGAACTTACCAGCCGAGACCGCATATGAGGAATCGGACATACTGGACGACCGTCGCGGCGAGTACACCGGGGTGCACGCCGACCCCAAAAGGCCTTGACACCTTGGCATTCCGCATGAGTCGATGATGCTGGCCACTTTACGCGCTGCCGCCGATGGACCCGCCGGTGACCCGAGGTGCCGCTGGCGAGCCAGCAACGAAAGGTTGGGCAGCTCAGCCTATTCAGGTTCACTATTGGCGCAAGGGGCATTGTCGCCAACGACGATCGCAAGTCTTGCCATACACGATCTCCCGCTCGGTGGCGGAATCGGCCGATCGACGGAAGCGACAACCTCGCCATTGACGCGATGCTTGACTTCCCAATTGAGCACACCGCCCATTCTTCAATTTGCGATTGAGAACGCCTCCACCGAGAGGCCATATCTACCAATTCGACAATCCTAATAATGTTGGCGCGAAAGCCCTTTCATGAATTATCATCGACGAATGCGACGCATCCCGATTGGCGTCGCATTCACCAGAATTAAATACGCCCCTGCCCGGTGCGCGAACACCAGACGGGGGCAGCTACGGAGAAAGGACCTCCGCAATGACTAGTGTAATCATCTCGGTCGGATCCGAGGTGGAAGTCAAGGCACCGTACGACCGACGTTTCCACGACGCCGCAGATGAGCTCGGCGGCGCGCTCACACCAGACCGAGATATTTGGCGGTTCGCCCGGGCTGACGAAGATCGTGTCCGCCAGCTGTGCAGCGAGATTTTCAGCGGCAGCGCCACCCAATTGCCTCCACCGAATGCGGGAGCCTCCAACAGGACCGACTGCATGACGGCCGAGCCGCTAGGCCAGCAGCCGATCAGTATCCACCAGCAGCGCTCGGATCTGCTCGACCGCCTCGAAACACTCCTCGACGAGGTCGCCGAAGTACACACAGCACTGCGAAGCCTCACGAAGAAACGTTGACACTGCCGCCGCATATTTACACAGAGGAATGCCTCTGAAGATGAGCGGATTCGGAGGCATTCCGATGTACTGCGGAGCTTCTGGACTTGGTGGCAACCAAGCATCTGACTGGGAGCGACACTATCTGAACTGGGCATCGCCTCGGTGCCACGGGGATCGGTAAACGAGCCCGCTCATCAGTTCCCTTCGGCTGCTGTGCATTTCGATCAGCCGGTCCAATGGGTTGGCGTAGTAGCCGATGTCGGCATCCGAAAGAGCATCCGGGCGCACGAGCGGATGTTCACCGGACTTCTGACCGCGAAAGACCCGACGATTGGCTTCCTGAAACCGATCGAACTCGTGTGGAGCTTGACCTGGGAACCACAGATGGGAGCTTACGGTCCAGGCTTGGGCGCACTGCCCGAAGACATCTGCCCAGCCGGAGATCCCAATCGTCGGTGGGCGCTGCGTCATCGCGTGGAATGATTTCAACTCCTCAGCGGCTAGAACATTGACGTACAGCAGGACCAACTCGCTGCTGTAGTGGTCGTAGGTAGGCCATGTCCGTCGGTTCTTTCCGTACAACTGGCGGATCGCGTTCGTGTTCGGATGGACGAAGGCACTCAAGAACCGGTTGTGGACATTGATCATGCGCACACTTTGGGAGTCGGCCAGCTGGTTCTCCACCAGGCTTTCCGTGATGCTCTTCCACCTCAGATAGGTAGCGTGCAACGTCCGATGATGTTTGGCGGCAGTTACGCGTTCGGCAACGTCGGTCAAGCCGTCGTCGAAGTGCACTTGCTCGTCCGGTAGGCCGAGGTACGGCGAGTACTCGTCCAGAAGGAAGTAGAGGAAGCCGATCGGCTGTGTTGTTCCGTCTTCACCGCGCACGTAGGGGCCGGTCATTTTGGCTCGCACTACCCCGTTACGCCAGTTCCAGCTGAGCACGTCCGCCCATCCCTGGCCGGCTTTCCGATCCCGGTCCCATTGCTGCCAGATCTGCTCTTCGACACCCTCAAGGATGCGGACACACTGTGTCCCTTGGGAAATGAGCTTGTCGATGAGTACATGTTCGAGCGCGGATCGCAGCGAACCGAAGGCCGGTGCGTAAGCATCACGTTCGGCGTCGGCGACGGCTGACGCTAGGTACAGCGACAACGATCGGCAACGATCGGCCATGTCGTGATGTGGTTCGTAGTGCACCGCGCCGCGCTCGAGCTGGCTGCCGATGCCTCGCAATGTCTGGATCAACGAAACTGCAGAGGTGTATAAATCGGCGTGCTCGGCCGCGCCAGTCCAGGTCATCTCGTCAACCTGCCACATTTCGGCCTCGGCGACGCTGAACCGGCAATTACTCGGGGCTTGTTCGTCAGCACGGGCCGTGTGGTGATCGCTCGGCGCTGCCATGAGTTCTAAGACCCTCAGTCCGGGCCGAAGGGGCTAGCGGCGATCGAACTCGCCATCCGCGACGCCTTTGGCGAACGCGTCCCATTCGTCGGCGGTGTAGACGAGAACGTTGTTGCCCTGGGTGACGGTGGCCCCACCAGAGGGCTGAACAGCGATGGCTACGCCGTCGAGAACACCGGAGTTGGCACTCAGGACAAGGTCGAGGAAGTCGTTCCAGCAGCCAGCCTGGATTCGCACGGTCGGTTGTTCCGCCACGGGACCCGAGTACTTGCTATCGCGGATGAGCACCGAGCTGGACATGTGCGCCACCTCGACACAACTTCCGTTCCCGCCACTGTAAGTGGACTTGAAGAAGATTGTGCTCATGCTGTTATCTTATCCGGCTGGCGAGCTGGCCGATCAGCTTGATCGTGTCGTCTCGACCAACCGCAGCCTTGTGAACCTGTTCGTAGAGGTATTCCATGGTCTTGACCTGGTCAGGATCGTCGGTGATCTCACCGCGAACGGTGGATTCGAACCAACCCACCGGAGGCAACCGAGCACTCTCGAAGTCCAGGAGGTGGAACGTCGACGAGTTCAAACTCGCGATCGACGTGCCCTCCTCGAACGGGATGACCCGTAGATCCAGCGTCTCTGGGTACTTGTCAACGAGATCCCGCAGGTGACATAGCTGCTGGCGGTGGATGTCGGGCCCACCTACGCGATTTGCCAGCACCGCTTCACCGATGACCACCGACAGGCGGAGCGGGCTTGGTTCATCGAGTCGCCGTTGACGCTGCAGTCGAGCTTGGACACGTTGTTCGACTTCGGTCGGGCGACTGATCGTCACGCTGGCCTTCATCAGAACCCGGATGTAGTCCTCGCACTGGAGAAGCCCGGGGACCACGCAGTTCTCGAAGCTGCGGATGCTGTGCGCTCCGTCCTCCAGGCCGTACAGCCGCATCAACTGCGCACTGAACAGTGCGGAGTACTTCGAGTACGGATTGCGTCCCTTGGCGATCTCGCGCAACGTTCTCAGCTCTACCTGCTCGTCGGGCTCGAACTCGAGCCGATCCATCAGGATCTCGAGCTTGTCCGCGGCCAGCACGCCCTTGCCCTGAGCGAGTTGCGACCAATACTGCGGGCTGACATTCACCGCTTGCGCAATCGTCTTCGACTTCTCGCCGCGCTCGTCAGACCGCATGCGAATCCTCAGCATGAGCTCCCAGCTAGCGACTGTGGGAGAGGTCCGTTCCATCGAGATCCTTCCTCCGGGCGATGCCTACTTCACTGTACAACACCATCAACTACCTACTTAACACATGCATTGCGTACTTGAATCAAGTAACTTACGCTACTACGTAGTCGATGTAGCGCGACGAACATGCCTTCGACGATTGCCGACCGGATCGGGGAAACCTATGGCAGTGCACGTAATTGGCGGGACAGCGATGACCGCCGACCAAACCGAACACGCAGCCCGCAGCGTCGGCAACGGAGGTTGGGTGGTCTCCTACCTCCCCGGCCGGACACTGACTATCGAGCAAGCAACGGCTGCGATGCAGGCCGCCGAGGCGATCTCAACGATCAGCGGATTGGCCCAGCAGGTCGGCTTGACCGCCTTGGAGGCGATGGGTCTGGCTATCGCTGATTCACCTTGGGAACAGCCGCAGCCGCCTGGTCCGCGCCGGTTTCCATGGCGACGGTGAAGAGACCCGATGTCGGCCGATCCGAACACATTCGAAGAGCGGCGCATCTCGAGATTTCAGACTCAGAGTCCACGCCCTCACGAGCCTGATGTGCACCTGCGGATCGTGTACGCCTGCCCGACCGGCGAACTAATCATCGACTGCGTCGCGTGTGTATCGGCGGCACGAGAGTTCCTCACCGACTGGGCTAGGAGTCACATACCAGCATCGCGAGCCTTCATCGTGCACGACGGCCGACACAACTTCCATCGACTGAACTGCGAAAGCCTATGGATTCCACCGTTTTCGACTCGACCGGACACACCGACTTGAGCACCCACGCCGCCGTCGCAAATTACTTCGCTCGGGCGCGCCAGGGCCGCTGGGTCGCAGCGCAAGTCGCCGCAATCCAGCGGGAAATCGACGCCGTCGACAACCTGCTGCCGGTCGAACACCCCGGTCACATTGGCAAACATCGCCAATCTCCCGTCTAAAGCCCCGCAACCGATATCCCCAGCGAAGCCACCCCCGATCGGACGAAAGACATTGACCTTCTTCGGAACAGTGAAATGGTTCAACGCCGAGAATGGGTTCGGCTTCATCGTCCCTGACGGCGACCAACCTGACGTATTCGTGCGGTGGCCGGAACTGTCGGCCGACACCACCGATACACGCGGCAAACGGACGCTACACGCTGAGCAGCGTGTTCGTTTCGACGTCGTCGACAGCCTTCAGGGACCGCAAGCACTGGCGGTCACCCCAATTGCGAACACGGGGAACAAAGGATCGCCGGATTCAACGGAAGACCACGTGGGACCGCGATAGTCACGAGCCCGAGGCACAGTCACGTCCGCCAACAGGGCAGCCCCTCGGCGTCCCGTACCGCTGGGCATGGAGGATTCCGTCGATTCCTGTGCGGCCTGACCGGCCGATTTCCCGGATCTGACGATACAGCGCTGGGTTGTGCAGGTCCGACTCACACGCGTACCGGTGAAGTCAGCTTTGCTCGTGTGCGTGGGCCGTGTGTGTTTTGGCTGTCGATCGTGGGCGTGCCATGGCCGAGATCGGAGGGGCGAATTCCGCAGATTGCTTGCGGCGTGCGGATGTGAGCGGGATTCTCACGGCCGTGTTTGAACGACGCCGTAGTGGCCGGAGATTCGCCAGGCAGGATCCGATGACTCCAGTCGGGTTGATGTAGAGCCGTCGATTCCGATTGCCAAGTCGGACTTGAGGGTTCGAAGTGCGATGACTGCGGACGGGAAGTATTCGGTGAGCCGGTTGAACGGCGTTGCTGTGGGCCAGTGTTGGTCGCCTGCCAGGCGTCGGTAGTTTAGGTCTCCCTTCAAGATCACGGCATCGGTGGCAGCCAGTTGGTCGTTGAGATCGGTTGGCATTTCGTGAAACGGCATTGGTGCGCAATAGAATTCATGGCTCGACAGGCGCAGCCTGTCGTTGCGGAGCGCCGCGTCGAGGTGTTCGGCAGTCTCGGAAGCACGGCCGGGGATGGATGCCAGGAGACGCAGTGTCGAAAGGAAGTCTGTTGTGGTGGCGTCGGAGACGTAGTACGGGTGTGGCTTGAGATGGAGTTCGACCTTGAGTCCGGTGTTGACACGCAGGAGATGGTCGATCAGCAGCAGATCGGGGATCAGTTCACGACCGGAGTTGTCCGCGATCAGCGCAATGGTGCCGTCGGTGACACTGCGGAGGAGTTCCACTGCTTGCGTGGTCTGGTCGGCGATGATGTTGGCGTCGTCGTGCTCGCGGGCCGCGGAGGTGGGGTCTGATATCCGGAATCCGAGGTCGGCTCTGTTGCCCCAGAGGGCGGCGTGGATCAGCGTAGCGGTTTCTGTCGAGGAGTCGTCGTGCTCGGGGTTCATCGCTGCGAGTTCCGCTGCGAGTTCTGCGGCGTGGAGTTCGGTGTTCTTCTGGACGAAGGGGTCGATTCCATGCCAGGGGCCGTGTTCGTAGTAGCCGACGGCTTCTAGCAACAGGCGATAGAAATAGCTTTCCGCCCACAGGAACGGCGCGTCGAGCCAGTCGCGGCCGTAGACTCCCTCACCCCAGCAATCCCATGCATGCTTGCCTGCCGCGCCGTCCGGTAGCGGCTGGATCGTGCCGGTGATTTCCTCGCGCAGCGCGTCGAGTCGTCGCCGAATCTCGGGCGGATAGGGGTGAGCGGATTCGATCTGGTCGATCAGGGTGGGATGGCGCTGGGTCAGGACCTTCCATGAAAAGGAGTCCTTCTCGCTGGACAGGATCGGCTGAGCGGAGGTGGTGCTGTTGGACATCAGGCTCCCATCGCGGGCTGGGGAATGGTCAAGGTGGTCATACCGCCCGCGCTAGCAATCGTGACATGGCCACGGGTCGGGTCGAAGCCTGCGGCCTGACAGGAGGCGTCGACACGGACTTCGGAGTGTTGGGCGTCGGTGAGCGACCACCAGCGGGCGGTGCCGTTCGCGGCGACAGAGACGACATGGTCGCCGAGGAATCCGAGCATCAAGACGCGGCCGGTGTGGCCGGAGAGCTCGGCCAAGGTCTTGCCAGTCTGAGTGTCGCGCACCATGATCGCGCCGGTCCCCGCGCCGACAGCCAGACGTGACCCAGCGGAGTCGAGGGCGACGGTTCGGCTCCATCCGCCAGCCGCCGGTACGACCGACAGCAGGTCGCCGTGGCCGTTCCAAAGGCGAGCTGTGCCGTCCCCGCATGCCGCCGCCAAGATCGTGCCGCCTTCGTCGAATGACAGTGAACGGATTCGCCCTGCGTCTGTGTAGGTCTCCCAGAGGAGATCACCGGACGGCAGACTCCAAACTCGGACATGTCCGTCGCGATCGCTGGCAGCGATCCGAGTCCCGGAGCCAGCGATCGCGACTGCCCATGTCCGGCGCGCTTCGCGATTGAGAACGAGCTTCCACTCGGGGTCGACAGTCGATCGGATGTGGACCTGGCCGTCGCCGCAGGCCGCGGCGATGTAGCCTGCGGCGCAGGCCAGCGACCATATTCGTCCGGGGCCGACGTGGATCGCCGCGCGTTTCACGCCGGCCTCATCGGCGATGGTGATCTCGCCGGTTCCGTCGCCGAGCAATGTCTGTCGGTTCTGTTGGTCGTGGGCGATCGACCAGACCGTGTTGATGCCTTGTACCCACGTTGTGAGGTGCCCGTCGCGCCAGCGCCTGATCGCGCCGTCTTCGCATGCGGCGATCACGTCGCCTGTTTGGGTGATCGCGATGGAGCGAATCCAGTCGACCCCCGACGGCATCGCCGCGTCGGCGACGTGCTGATCGCCGTCGAATATGTGTAGGTGGGCGTCTTCGGTCGCCACGACGGTCTGATTGTTGTCGCAAGCGATGGCGCGGACGCGGTCGGCGAACATCGTCCGAGTTTCGGGGATCAGGTCGCGCTCGGGGGTGACCGCCCAGCGTCGGATCGAGCGGTCTCCGGAACCGCTGATGAGCGTGAGCGGATCAGAAAAGGCTACTGCCCGCACCCAATCGTCGTGTCCCACTTGCTCAGCCGTGATCCGGCCATCGGCGAGGTCGATCAGCCGAATGAATTCATCCTGGCCGCCGACCGCGATGAGCTGGTCGTCAGGAGACACGGCGATCGACCACACCGGAACCGGCATGACGGTTGGTGGTCGCAACATGGTGCGGTGCTCGACGTCCCATACTGAGATCAGGCAGTCCTCGGCGGCGGAGATCAGGTGCGTGCCATCGTGGGTGAATACCAGGGATCTGACACGACGGGTATGACCGGTGAGGACGGCTATGACCGTTCCAGAAGCTGTGTCCCACAGCCGAATATCGGCGTCATCGCCGCCGGTTGCGACAACGGAGCCGCCGGGGGCTACCGCAGTGGCGTGTATCCATCCGGTGTGCCCGCTGCTGTGGCGGGCGAGGGTGCCGGTGGCGTGATCCCACAGCTTCAGCACTCCGTCCTCGCCGCCAGAGGCTAACGTCGAGCCGTTCACTGATACTGAGACAACGGCTCCGATGTGGCCTGGGCCGTGGTTCTCTACTGGGACAACATGTTCGACGCTGAAGCCGCTCCCAGAGGGGGCGCCGACCTCTTCGTGTCCAGTTCTCGCTGCGACGACTCGCAGCGTGGCCAGAATGTCGGTGCGGTGGATCAGTCCGTGCAACAGAAATCCAGCTGCGGTTAGTTCGCGACCAGGGCTCGAGCCGGGGTGGCTCGACAGAATCTGGCAGTCGAGAGCGAGCGACTGGTGTCCATGCCGCGAAACCTTGTCGGCGAGGAAGTCCAGCGATCCGAAGGTGGAATGCAGCTCGTCGCGTAGGTCTGCGGCATCGAGGTGGTAGGACAGCCATCGCCACAGGTAATCGGATGCTTGTGCGTCGTGCCATCGCATAGTCACGGGGCGGAAGGCCTCGAGTAGCGAACGGTGCTTCGCCTGTTGACCTTCGCCGGACAGGTGCCGCAGGTAGGTCACGAAGACATCGTGCAGGACGATGGAATCTTGGCCGGCCAGGTGGGCACTGATCATCGAGCGATCGGCGAGAACCCGACAGAACCGTCGTGTGCTCGACAGGTTCCAGCCGTGCGCGGTTTTCCACCATTGAGCCAGGACAGGGATCGGGATCGGGATCGAGGCGGGGAATACGCACAGGTCGAGGTAGCGGTCGTCGAGTCGGTCGGTTCCTGGAATGGTGACGTGCTCGACGAGGTTTCGCAGACTGGCCGAGATCGCATGACCGATCGCAGTACTGCGTTGGTCGGTGTCCCACACGTCGAAGGCTCCAGGTCCATCCGCCTGCAGCATTTCGCCGGCGGCGGCGATAGCCGCGGACAGAGCAGCTCCTGAACGGATGTCATGGCCGACCGCGGCGTTGACGACCGTTGCCAACAGTGGCCAGCCCCCGCACAGATTCGCCAATGGCGACAAGCCATCGATCGCTTCGTGGGGCAGGTTGCGCCGAATCAGTTCCCTGGTCTCATCGGCGTTCATCGTGCCGAGCCGAAACACAGCCGCATCCGACGGACAGACCCCGACATTGCGTGTGCTGACCATCCGCACACAGCGAGGTGCGCCTTGGAGGAAGGGAGCAAGATCGTGCGCAGACCAGACATTGTCGACGATCAGCAACGCGTTGCGCTCGTTGAGGATCCGAGCCAGATGAAGGCCCGCCTGCGTGGGGTCGGCCAGCGCAGGTCGATCGTGGCCGAGGTGAACGCACAGATCCGCGATAAGCTGGACGACCCTGTCCGGCGTGCAGCTCTGCCCGGTCTCGACCCAGAGGATGTCTCCGAAAGCTGCCGCGACCTCAGGATCGTGTGTCACCTGGGCGGTCAATGTGGTCTTACCGAACCCTCCTGGGCCGGTCACCGCGATCACTTGAGGGCTGCCGTGTCGGGCAGCGGCGAGGACGAGAGCACATAGCTCGTGGAACTCATCGGCTCGCTGAATCAATCCGGACTCCAGTGGTGGTAGGAGTGATCCTACTGAGGTAGAGCGCTTCTGACTTTGCCAGAAGCGCTCGGCCGCGTCATCTGCGGCACCGTCCAGGGTCGCGTCCATGACCTCGGCCAAGCGAAGCGACAGCTTGTGCGCCTGACCGCGAGTCTCCCACTTCTTGATCGTGCTCACTCCGATGCCCGTCTTCTCGGAGAACACCTCCCGCGTTAGCCTCATCGCTTCTCGCAGCACGAGAGCATCAGCGCCGGTCCAACTCCGAACCTGCAAACTCATCCGTCGCGGCCCCCGTCCAGCGCTCCCGGTCGTCGAGTGTCCCTACGGTACCCCCGCAGTGACTTCCGACGCGGACCACCGAATGGGACCGTGAAACCAGGCCGCTCCCAACACCATCGCCCCCGGGATGGTGGGACGACCGGCTCGGCCAGGAGCGGCCGAGCGTGGAACCAACGAGGTGCGAGCCGTGAACTGAACCAGTGTCATGGCAATCCTGCTGCGGAACATTCACACGAGCCGCTACACCCGGCGCACCTCGACACAACCGTCGAAGTACCGCTACCAACCGGCTGTTACACCACCTCATAGCGAATGGGTTGATTACATTGACAATTCAATGGGCAGACCAGCACGACTTCCAAGACCTGCTGAAGCGATCCGAGATCGAGGGCAAACCGGTTCTGCTGGACCTGTATTCGCCGGAATGCTCGGGCTGCACAGGCCATGACCGAAACATCTATTCCGATCCCTCTATCGCGCGCGACATCATGACGCACACGCTGCCAGTCCGGGTCCCCACGACCGAACCGGACCGTGCGAGCACCGACATCATCAACAACCACATCTACATCTGGTCACCGACCATCCAACTACTCGCACCTGATCAAACGCGATACCACGAATGGAACGGAGCACCGCGTCGTACCCGGCTTTCTGTCGGCTACGAGAGCGTATTCCATGACACCCCAGGACATCTGACAGCGGAGACCTTCAAAGCGCAGTTCCTCGTCGCACGCGGCAAAGAAGCCTTGCGTAAGAAGAAGTACAGCAAAGCCATCCAGCTTTTCGACGAAGCGATCACTCGTCACCACAAAGATCGTGTCACCGTCGAGGAAGCTACCCGCTGGCGCAAGGTCGCCCAGAACGGCGGCGTCACCGAGTCCACATGGGACCGTCACCACCAGGTCACGACCTCCCCCCTCGCCGCGGCGGTCGAGCGCTTCGCACAAACTGTCGCCACATTGCCCGACACCGTTCTCATGCGGGATTGGATCGGGCAGCCCGGAACTGGCGACTGGCAATGGTACTCGGATTGCCTTCGGGAGATCGTCCTGCAAACCTACCAAGAACTCTGTACCTTCGCGGTCGCAGCCGAACGCGAACGCGCAAAACACGGCCCTCAATTCAACGATACGCACCGGCTACTGGGCCAGCACAGGTTCGCCTACCGTGAGTTCCAGTCGTTGTTCGTCGGTGTCCCCGATGCGCTAATGGACAGAACGCCGCTGCGATCAGAACGTTCTATCCGTGAAAACCTCGCGCACGTCGTGATGGCGGAGTGGTGGGCATACCGGCCGCAGATCTTGCACGCGCTGGATCGAGGTCGCAAAGGCCTGCCTCCGCAAATCGTTGCGGCGACCGACACGGTTGCGCTGCACGGCGAGCCACCGGGCAGTCATGAAAGCCTCCAGGAGTTGTTGGCGCTCTACGAACGTCTCCATCTGCGCAACACGCAGGACTTCTCGCAGATAACCGACAACGAACTCGGGATCCGTTCCGCGTGGTGGGAACTCGGTCCCGTCGAACTCCGTTTCCGGCTCCAGCGCTACATCTGGCACCCGCGTGATCACGCTGTCTCAATCGACAAGATCCTCGATGCTTCCGGCCATAGGCATACCGCCAACCATCGCTTCGCGTCCCGACTGTTCAGCGGCTTGGGAACGGCCGAAGCCGCATTGATCGGCGCCGACGGGTTCCTGGCCGACCGGGTCGAGTCCCTGGCGATCGCGATCAACGAGCGGGCAGACGAAGCCGCACGCCTGCTCAGCCAAATCGTCGACACCAAGCCAACCCTGGGATAGGCGGCCACGGCTTCCGCGACCGGACACCGGCGACGCACGCCCTCAAACCCGAAGGACGGCAATGTCTCCCGCTCTACAACAGCCCTACACCTACCGCCGACGTACCGCATCCGAGCCCGACTTCCGCCGGTTTCCCGGCTGGCGGGATACGACAGAGCGAGAGTGGAACTCACCGCAGTGGCAGCGGTCGCACTGCGTGAAAAACACTCGCCAACTCCGCGAAGTCACCGGCGACCTTCTCAGCGACTCCTTCTTCGCGGATCTGGAGCGCGACCAGCGCGAGTACGCGACGATGTCGATGCTGATAACCCCTCACATGGTCAACACGATCGCGGCTGAAACTGCGGCCAATGGACCTGGGAGCCTTACCGACTCGTTCCTCGGCGATCCGGTCCGGCGCTACATGCTGCCGGTCTTTTCGGACAGATGCACTGACTTTCCATCCCATCCCTACTCGCAGCGAGACTCTCTGCACGAGCGCGACATGTGGGCGACCGAGGGCTTGACCCACCGATACCCGACCAAAGTCCTGGCCGAGCTGGTTACCACCTGTCCGCAATACTGCGGGCACTGCACCCGAATGGACCTGGTCGGCAACTCCACCCCGAAGATCGACAAGATCAGATTCACCCTCAAGCCCGAGACACGAGTGGACGCGATACTCGGCTACCTGCGCGCCACACCGACCGTGCGTGATGTGGTGGTCTCCGGCGGAGACATCGCCAACATGCCCTGGCCGCGAGTCGAAGCGTTCGTCAACGCGTTGCTGACAATCGACTCCATCCGCGACATCCGGTTGGCGAGCAAGGCCCTGGTCGGATTGCCCCAACACTGGGCAGACGATCAAGTGGTCTTCGGAATCGAGCGTTTGGCACGTACCGCGAATGCCCGCGGAGTCCAACTGGCACTGCACACCCACGCGAACGTTGCCCAACAAGTCACATCCAGCGTCTGCGCGGCAGCAAAACGCCTGCTGGAGGCAGGGTTACGCGATATTCGCAACCAGGCGGTGCTCCTTCGGACGGTCAACGACAGCCCGCGGGCGCTGCTCGACCTGTGCTTCGCCTTGCTCGACGAGGCTGCCGTAATGCCGTACTACGTCTACATGTGCGACATGATCCCTTTCAGCGAGCACTGGCGTACATCGCTGACCCACGCTCAAACCCTGCAGCTAGACATAATGGGATACCTTCCCGGCTTCGCGACGCCGCGGATTGTCTGCGACGTGCCATTGGCGGGCAAAATGTGGGTGCACCAGGTGTACTACTACGACCGGATTCGCGGAATTTCCTACTGGTCCAAGAACTTCCGCACGGAGTCGGAGGCAGCGGATTCAGAGGCATTGAGCCGGTCGTATGAATTCTTCGACCCCATCCACGCCCTTCCGTCGGAAGGACGGCAGTGGTGGGTCGAACACGGCGACGACGGACCGACAATCACCGCGGTACCCCACTGCCGCACCAAGGCGTCGTAGTGTCGCGCCCACCAACGACATCCGTCCTGCCGACAAACCAACTGGTAGCATCGCGGCCCGTGACGCTGCGCCTGTTCGATACCGCCACACGAAGCTCGCGGGAGTTCACCGCCCTGATCCCCGGACAGGTAAGCGTGTACGTGTGTGGGGCCACCGTGCAGGATCAACCGCACATCGGCCATGTCCGCAGCGGAGTCGCTTTCGACGTACTGCGCCGGTGGCTGATGGCACACGACCAGGACGTACGGTTCATACGCAACGTCACCGATATCAACGAAAAGATCCTGGACAAGGCCGCCGCGGCAGGTCGGCCGTGGTGGGAGTGGGCGTTCACCTATGAACGCGCCTTCGACGACGCCTACGACACCCTCGGAGTGTTGCCACCCTCGGCGCAGCCCCGCGCGACCGAATACATCACCGAGATCATCGAACTGATGCAGCGTCTCATCGACGCCGGGCACGCCTACCCTGCCGACGGCAACGTCTACTTCGCGGTCGCGAGCTTCGCGGAATACGGGCAGCTATCCGGGCATCGCCTCGAAGACGTCCAGCAAGGCGAGAGCGCTGGGACCGGCAAACGCGACCCGCGCGACTTCACCTTGTGGAAGGCACACAAGCCCGGCGAGCCCGTCTGGGCGTCGCCATTCGGCCCCGGCCGCCCCGGCTGGCACATTGAATGCTCGGCGATGGCTACCAGTCTTCTCGGTGCCGAGTTCGATATCCACTGTGGCGGCATGGATTTAGTGTTCCCGCACCACGAGAACGAAGTGGCCCAGTCCAAGGCCGCAGGGGACGGATTCGCACAGTACTGGCTCCACAACGGGTGGGTGAGTCTGGGCGGGGAAAAGATGTCGAAGTCGCTGGGCAATGTGCTCTCGGTGCCCAACGTACTCACCCGGGTCCGCGCAGCGGAACTACGCTACTACCTCGGCAGCGCCCACTATCGGGCACTGCTGGAATATTCCGAGCAGGCACTCGACGACGCCGCCGCTGCGTACCGACGGCTGGAGTCGTTTGTGCATCGTGCGGTCGAACGGGCAGGCGAGGTGCCAGTCGGCCATTGGACCGATGCTTTCGCGGCTGCTCTCAACGACGATCTCGCTGTGCCCAGGGCGCTGGCCGAGATCCATAACTTGGTCACTGAAGGTAACAAGGCGCTGTCCGGCAACGACGTCCCCGCAGCCACGGCCATCGCCGGGCAGGTGCGCGCCATGCTCGGTATCCTCGGACTGGACCCCCTGGACCCGCACTGGAACCGGCGCACGGATACCGCTGAGAATGTCCACCATGCGCTCGCCGTGCTGGTAACCGGACAACTCGAACTACGTGCCGCCGCGCGGGCCGCTGATGACTGGACCACCGCCGACAGAGTGCGGGATCGCTTGGCTGCCGCCGGCATCGAGGTGACCGATGCTGTCGGCGGCCCGCAATGGGCGCTCGGCCAGCAATAGTCCAACTCAGCGGACGCTCCTATTCCCGTTGGCCGACATCGCTTCCGTTCGATTTCGGTTGGATGCTCGGTCCTCGGCCAGTGAGCTAGGGGAATCAGCAGTGCACGTGCCCGGCCTGGTCGAGCGACTGGACCACCAACGACCAGGTACGAGCAGGGCCCGACATGGCTGGAAGCCAAGGCATCGCCGATATCATTGACACGCACGATGATATCCGCCGGTTCCCGCTTCGACGGCTAGGCATGATCTAGCAGAACCAAGGGCAAGGATTTGGCTCTACCTGCCGCGAGGTACGCGCGCCGAGGGAACGACAGTCAGCAGTTCGCCGCGCCCGCTCCGAGGCGCGAGCTGTGCTATCGCCACATCCCGCTGCCAGCCGGGTCGACGGAGTGATGTGCAGGGCGAGCCTTGTTCACGACGAGCTCAGAGTTCCTTGATGGAAGTACAGCTGCCAACCCTGGTGCACCCGGCGCCACAACGAACTCCGATAGGCGCGACGCCCATCAGATTCGGATGTGTAGGTGAGGAATACGACGTCGTCGGCCAGAAGTTCGCCGTGCATGTCATACGCCTGGATCGGTATATCCGACATCGCCGCCTGCTCGACGACAGCCGCGATGATGTCGGATCGGCTCCATCGCCGCCCGGACGCGCCGATCTCGCAGAAGTCCGGATCGAGTAGCTCGGATATGAGTTCGGGTGATGACCTCACCTTCTGATCGAGGAGCCGAAGTTCGCGGGCAATAACAGCATCTACCGGTTCGGACATGCACCACATCTTGGCAATCTAAACGGTCGATATCTGTCCAATTGTTCGCTCCGGGTGGTTCCAGCGGTAACAGCCGAGCTGCGAGGTCGGGAGCCCTCCCGATCCCGGTGAGGCAGGCCACGATGCCCACCCAATGCCGATCAGCGATGTTCATGCGTCAGTTGAGGCTGTGGTCCGGATCCAATAGCGCCGCTTGCCGTTGTGGACATCGTCAAGCGTCCCCCCGCACCGCTCGATCGCGCGTGCGGATGCGACGTTGTTGTCGTCGCACGTTACGAGTGCATCGTCAATCCCGAGTTCGGCCGCGCGGGCGAGCGCTAGGGCAAGCGCTCTGGTGGCGTGACCTTGCCGACGGCGAGCCGGGCGGATCGAGTAGCCGATGTGGCCGCCTTCCGCGCGCAGGAATTCGTTGAGTTCGTGGCGCAGGCTCAGGAAGCCAACTATTTCGCCATCCACCGAAGCCTGCGGCCCGCAGTCCGCGATCCAGTAGTAGGTGGAGGCTACCCGAGTACCAGCAGGATCGGCACTTTCGCTTGCCAGCACTGTGGCGATGAACCTCGCGCACCCCTCAGCAGTCGCCTCGACCTGCTCCGCATGCCAATGCCCAGAGCCGTTCATCGCCTCCAGCGCACCAAAGTCGCGGACGGTGTCGGTCCAACTGGCTGCCCAGATCATGGCGGGACGAACAAGCGACGTCATGGCTTGATTTGACCAAGGTCTCAGCGGCCGATCAACTGAGTTTCCCGTCCTACTCCGGCGCCCTAGCCGGTGTTGGCTTTCGACGTCACCTCTGGCGCAGTTCCCGGCATCGATCGCTGACTCATGCCGCCGATTCGCCGGGTTCGCTGCCGACCCGAGCACCGGTCGGCCCAAACGGCACCGAAGACCACTCGGGTTCGTTCTGAAAATTCTTCAGTTTTCGTGAGCCCGAGCACTTTTCGGGGCGTTGCAGGACGATGACATCCTCATGTGCGATCAAGTGCACCGGCAGCCCTCCCTCCCGGTTTTTGACGATGAAGTCGCGTTGGAAGAAGGAGCTGCGGGCGATGATGTCGTCGTCGGCGAGTCGGCCGAGCAGGGCGACGCATCGTTCGACCGGGATAAGTCCGGCGAGTGTGGCGCAGGTGATAATGTGGGTGGGCAGGTCGATGAGTTCGGCGTGCTGGCGCCAGGGTCGGGCGGTGATCACAACGTGTCCGCCTGGTTTGAGGTATTCGGCGGCGCCGGTGAGGATTTTGGTGAATCCGGACAGGAGTCGGCCGATGCCGACGTTGGCGAGGTTGCCGCGGTCGAGTACCGCGCCGTAGCGGTGGTTGGTCTTGCGGACTCCTTCGCCCGGCTTCGTTCGCACCTGGCCGTGGGTGGAGTCTCCGTAGGGCGGTGAGGTGATAACCAGGTCGACCTGGCCGCGCAGGTTGTCGGGGAGCAGCGTGGGCAATTTGCGGGCGTCGCCTTGGTAAACGGCGGCGGGTAGGTCGATGCCGGCCGTGTGGGCGAGGTCGGTGTTGGCGCGGGCGATCTCGGCCCAGTGAGTTTCGTATTCGACCCCGACAGCGCGGCGGCCGAGGTGAAGGGCTTCGACGAGGGTTGTCCCGATTCCGCACATCGGGTCCATCACCAGATCGCCAGGCCGGGTGTAGCCCGCGATCGCGTGGGCCGCGATCGCGGGCAGCATCTTGGCCGGGTGTTTGACACTATCGGGGTGGAATCGGCCTGAGCGTTGGGTCGCGGGCGCGGCCTGGGCGGTCGCCCACACCGACACCGCACCCCGGGTGTTGGTGCTGTCGAGTTCACCGGTCTCAGTCATCGAAAGAGCCTCTCTTCGGATCGAATGTTCGAGGTCGGGCGCGGGAGAACCCTGCGGGACCGGCGCGGCACGGTTCGCCGTCAGGGCCGTAGGAGAACGGTGATATCCGTGTGTGCGACCGCGTGGTAGACGCGATCGGCGTCCTCGGCCGCGGGAGCGACGACGGTGTCGCCAGTGATCGGAACGGCGACGATGTGCTGGAGGAACAGCAGATCGGCGGCCTGCCCGGTGGACACGATGTACCCGGTCGGATCTGCCAAGACACCCTCGCGGGTGTGGGCGCTGCGGGTCAGCACGACCAGGACACCGCCAGGAGCCAGCCGGGCGGCGGCGCGCGTGATGATCTCGTCGACGACCGATAGCGAGCTGGACTCGGGCGGCAGCAGACTGGCCAGAACGAGGGCGACGTCCCCGTCATCTCCGGTGGCCGTGGCCCGACTGGTGCGTCGGTCGGCGGTCAGAGGTTCCGATTCGCTGTGTCGGCGCTGACCTTCGATGGTGGCGAGTGAGGCCTTGGTCGCCGGTGTCATGAACCTGGGGCGTCGACTGTTCGCCATCTTGGCCGGTGTCGCTAGGAGTAGCACGCTGTCGTCGGGGTGGGAGAACTCGGTGACGGCGCGCGACACCAGTGGTGTCGGCCACTGGGCGGTGGGCTCGAGCGGCTTGGCACCGACTGCCCAGATGGTCGAGGGGACCTCCGAACGCGGGGTTCGGGAACGGGTGGAACTGGCACCGCGACGGCGGCGGATGGGTGCGTGTTCAGTCATCGGCGAAGTCCTTTGTCGTGTCCAGTGCTCCGGTGTGTGCACTGGTCGACTCCTTCGGAATTCACCATTTTTGGACAATTCCCTGTCCCGAAATATCCGGGCACTGAAGGCACTGCCTCTGATGCCGCGGTCAGGGATTTCGAACGGATCTTGATTCATTTTTCATGACGTGCTCGCTGCGCGGTGTACTGCGCCACCGATGGACACCGGAAGTACACCGCCCTGGTCGATCACTGTTTCTACGCGCAGAAGTATGCGCATTCAGACCGGCTCCACATCACCTCTTAGAGATGGTGGATGCGGCGCGGAGGTTGTTCGGAGGTCGTTTGGAAGTTATTCGGTGGCGTTTTGGTGGCGCGCCTTCTGTGTCCTTGCCGGGTCGGATTCTTATTCGCTTCGAGCAAGGGGATTGATCGTCATGAATACATATTCGAGGAGTTCTTCGGAGCCGTTGTCGGTGGTGCGGGTCGCGTTCGATCGGATCGCCGATCACCCAGTTCCCGTCGATGGCGAGCGGGCGTTGGGATTGACCGAGCAGGTGGTGAGTTGGGGGCGATTGCGGCAGGTGCTCTCGGATCCGGCGCTGCCGATCGAGACCGTCGATTCGGTGTGGGTGTGGCTGATCGGTCGGGCACGTGCCGAGGGTTCGGAGGCGGCGTTGGTGTGTGCGGGGATGGCGGCGCCGATGTTGGCGGCGATGGCGAAGGTGTTCGGCCCCCGCCGGAGCACTGACCGTGCTGATGTGCAGGCCGATCTGTTGGCCGAGTTCTTCGCCGAGCTGGGTCGGATCGATCTAGATCGGCCGTTTCTGTGGTTCCGGCTGCGGTGGGCGTTGTTTCGCGGTGGCCGGGCGTGGGTGCGGCGCGAGGCCGCGGCTCCGGTACCCGGCACCGATGTCAGGGCCGGGTCTGAGGACGGTGCCGGTCGGGATGAGCCGGTGCCGACGATGTGGACTCCGCCGGGTCATCCGGAGCAGATTCTCGCTCAGGCTGTCGCGGAGAACGTGATCACTGCCGAGGTAGCGGAGTTGATCGCCACTACCCGGCTGGAAGGGCGGTCGGTGACGTCGCTGGTCGGCACTGAGGAAGGGCATTGGGCGTTACGCAAAGCGCGCCAGCGCGGTGAACGCGATCTCGTCGCCTGGATAGCCGCACGCGCGACCGCGGTCGACCCGTCTCGGACCAGCGTCGTCGAGCACGATGCCTTGGCGAACCTGTCGTGTGCCGGCGAGGACCACGACACTGAGCTCGCCGACCAGCGGCGGCGCCTAACCGGCCGGGACCGGGAGCTTCTGCGGGTTCTCGACACAGGAGGCGGTCGAACCGCCGATCAGGTCGCCGATCTGTTGTTTCCCAGTGTCGACACCGCCCGCAAACGGTTGGCGGCGCTGACTCGGCGCGGTGTGCTGACCCGGGCCCGCTCGCAGTCCGGTGCCCGTCAGCGTGGTGCGGCGCCGTGGCGCTACACCCTCAGCTCGCTGGGGTCGGCGATCGTGGCCGCCGACCGACACGACTCACCGGCCACGCAACCAGGCTCCTCCCCCCACCCAATCGGCTGCCGCGTCTGTACCTCGCGAACAGGTTCGTGCGGTCGGACCTGACCAATTGCTGGATACGCCCGGGTCCAAATGCGGCTCGGATGCGCGGAGTAGGCGATGCGGGCGGACATCGGATGCCCCCGCACAACCGGCAACTCAGGTGGAGGTGAATCGCCGATGCGCATGATCGGTATTCGAAAAGCTCGTTCTGCGTCCTCAGCACAGCGACCGGAATCCGCGACCCCGTTTCGGGCTCTGGCCCGCGTCGCATTGTTCGCGGTCCTCGTCGTGGCGGCGTTGGTGACGACGGCCAGTGCCGCCGCTGCGGCCGAACCGGTGTCGGTGCTCGCGATCGCGGAGTCGTTCGACCAGGTCCTCGACAACATCCGCAATTGGTTGGTCGGGATCCTCGCCGGGCTCGCGACGGTGTGTTTGACCGTCGCCGGCGCCCGCTACGTGCTCGCGTCCGGTGATCCCGGCGAGGTCGAGAAGTCCAAGACCGCGCTGCGAGCGGCGTGCATCGGCTACGGGTTGGCGATGCTGGCACCGGTGATCGTCGCGGTGCTGAAGTCGATCGTGGGGGCCTGAACGATGACCTCCGCCCCGCACCCGGTCGGCACCTCACCACCACCGCGACTTCCGTTGGGCCGGTGGGTCATCGGGGTCGTGTTGGTGGTCGCGGTGTTGCTGGTCGGGCTGGGCGCTGGTGTGGCGGCTGCGGCGCCGCCGACGGCCCCGCCAGCGCCGCCCACCGTGACGAACGCACCCCAACCACCCGAGACCGACACACCCGCGCCCATGCCCACTGCCCCCGCACCCGAGCCGGGCACCCCGGCTCCAATGCCCGGTGCTGGGCCTGAAACTCCTACGGCGCCTGGCACTTCGGTGACGCCGACACCGAGCACGCAACCCTCCGAGCCGGGGCCTGTGGTGCCCGGGGGGTCGGAGGATGCCGAGTGCGGGGTGCGCAACATTTCTGGTTGTGTCGCCGACGCGATCGACGGGTTCTTCCAGCGGGTGGTCGATTCCTCGCTCAATCCGCTGCTGGAGTTGCTCTCGAAAACGCTGCTGACCACGCCCGAGCCCGGTGAGCTGCCCAGGGTCGGTGAGTTGTGGGACTCGTCGTGGCAGCTCGTGGTGGCGATGTACGGGTTGTTGGTGATGGCGGCCGGGGTGCTGCTGATGGTCCGCGAGACCCTGCAAACCCGGTATTCGCTGCAAGAGCTGCTGCCCCGCATCGTTGTCGGGTTCATCGCCGGGGCCATGAGCCTGCTCGTCGCGACCCAGGCGATCCGGTTCGCCAACGCCCTCGCCGGGGCATTGGCTGGCGAGGGAGTCGACACCGACTCCGCTGCCGCCGCGCTGACCGAGCTGGCGAGCACCGGACCGCAGTCGGGGATCTTCTTGATCCTGCTGCAAGTGGTGCTGGTGGTGATGATCGTCGTGCTGATCATCACCTACGTGGTGCGGGTCGCGGTCACCGTCATCCTCGTCGTCGCCGCACCGTTGGCGTTGATGTGTCACGCCCTGCCCGGGCTGGACTCGGTCGCGCGGTGGTGGTGGCGATCCTTCGCGGCCTGTCTGGCGATCCAGGTGGTCCAGTCGCTGGTGTTGGTGACGGTGCTGCGGGTGTTCCTCACCCCCGGTGGGTGGGAGTTCTTCGGGCCCAACGCCAACGGCATCGTGAGCCTGATCATCGGGATCGCGCTGTTCGGGGTGTTGATCAAGGTCCCGTTCTGGCTGCTGTCGACGATGCGGATCGGTCAAGGCCGCGGCATGGTCGGATCTCTGGTCCGCGGTTACGTCACCTACAAGACCTTCGGCCTGCTCAAGGGCGGCGAGAAGGCCGCTGCCACAGCGGTCCGGCACCCGAGGACCCCACGCAGCCCAGGTGCGGCGGCGACCGCCACCCGAACAGGCCACCCTCGCGGCGGCCGACGTGGTGTCGCTGTGCCCGCTCCGGTGGGCGGCACCGACCCGTACGCGAGAACTCGCTCGACGCGAGACGGCCAGCTGATGCTGCCCTTCGAGGGGGTTCGCCGCACCCGCCCGACACCACCACCGACACCACCGCCCGCTACCTCGAGCCGAGCCAATGTCGGGATCGCCGCGCCAGGGACCCAGTCGACGCGCGGACCGTCGCCTCGCACTACGTCGCCTCGGGCGTCGTCGCAGGGCAGGGCGGCGCAGGGACGTCAGCTCGCGTTGGATTTCAGGCCGCCGGATCCCTACGCCGGGATCCGTGCCGACCGTCGAACCGGCCAGTACCCGTTGCCGATCCCGGTGACCCGAGTCCGGCCAGCTCCCAACCCGGTCCGCACTCCCGGCGGTGCGACGTCGACACCATCGACGCCGTCGCCGGTCTCGTCGTCGCCGCGCCCTGCGCGGGGCAGGCAGATGGCGTTCGATTTCGATCCGCCCGACCCCTACGAGCGCAACCAGCCGCTGCGCAACGGCCAGTACCGGCTGCCATTCCCGGTGCACCGGGTCCGGCCAGCGGATCGACCACCGACTCCGCCTGTGCCGCCGCCGGTTCCGCAGCCTCGCCCGGCACCAACTCCGACCGGTCGGCAGCTGCATCTGCCACTGCCGGATCTGCCCGTGCGCCGCCGCGCTCGGCGAAACCGCTTCCGAGGAGGAGATTCCCGATGACAACCGTGCGTATTCCCGCCGATGTGGACCGCCCTGACCGTCTCATCGGCCAGTTCACAGCCCGCCAGCTCGCTGTCCTCGCCGTCACCGCACTGCTGCTGTATCTGGGCTGGACCGCCACCCGCGAGACCATCGCACCCGTCCTGTACGTGGCCGGGGCGATCCCGATCGCCACTGGTGTCGCGGTGTTGATCCTGACCACCTGCGACGGCCTCTCCGCTGACCGGCTCCTGCTGGCCGCCATCCGAGCACGGTTGCGGCCCCGCCACCTGGTCGCCGCACCCGACGGCATCACCGCGCCGCCACGCTGGCTCACCCGCACCACTCGTCGAGGCCCGAAACCACCTGCCCCGCAGCCGTTATCGGCCAGTGCGCTGCGGTTGCCGGAGTCGGTCACCGGTAGTGGCAGCGGTGGGCTCGGGGTCGTCGACCTCGGCGCGGATGGTTTGGCGGTGATCGCCGCGGCCGGGACGGTCAACCTAGGCCTGCGGACCCCTGACGAACAGGACGGCCTGGTCGCTCAGCTCGGGGGTTGGCTGCACACGCTGCGTCAACCGGTGCAGATCCTGCTGCGCTCGACACGCCTGGATCTGACCGGTCAACTCGCTGACCTGCGCGATGCGACGGTGGAGATGTCGCCGGAGTTGGCCGACGCCGCACACGCTCACGCCGAGCACCTGGCCGGACTCGCGGCCAGCGAGGACCTCATGCACCGACAGGTACTGCTGGTCTGGCGCGAACCCCTAGACGTGCCGAGTACCGGGGACCGGCTCGGTGGGCCGTCGCCGACGGCGATGCTGGGCTGGCTCGCCGGCGGGCGTCGCCGAGCCCGCCGCGAGCTCACCGCCGCCGCACGCCGCGCCGCCGAGTCCCGGCTGCTGCGACGCGTGCACGAAGCCACTGATCTGCTCGCACCCCTGGGCGTCACCGTGACACCCCTCGACAACGACCAAGCCACCGCGGTCGTGACCGGGTGCACCAACCCCGGCAGCCTCGTCCCGTCCTCGGCCGATATCGCCGGTCCCGACACAATCATCACCACTGAGAGCGACGAAAACCCGACCGCCACAGATGATGTCGCGGCCAACTTGCATGCGAACCAGGTCAAGGAGAGCGTGGAACCGCGGCGGGGGTTCGGGCGTGGTCGAGGCCGCCGTCGCGGCGCGGAGACCGGGTTCGGGCCCGAGTCGCTCTCGATCGGAGCCCGGCATCTCGAGGTCGGGGCGGGTTGGGTCGCCACCTTGGCGGTGACCGGATATCCGCGGGAGGTGATGGCCGGGTGGCTCGCGCCGCTGCTGTCGCACCCCGGGCGCCTCGATGTCGCGCTGCATATCGACCCGGTCGACCCGGTCACCGCGGCGTCCCGGTTGCGGCGCCAGCTCGCCCGCTTGGAGTCTTCGCGCATTCATGACGCCAGTTACGGCCGCCACCCCGACCCGCTGGTCGAGGTCGCCGCCGAAGACGCCGCCGACCTGTCGTCGCGGGTCGCGCGCGCGGAAGCCCGATTGTTCCGGGTCGGGCTGTATCTGACGGTCCACGCGTCCTCGCAGGAGGAGTTGGCCGACGAGGTCGCCGCGGTGCGGGCCCTGGCGGCGAGTCTGCTCGTCGACACCTGCCACGTGACCTACCGGCCTGTGCAGGGCTGGGTGTCGACGTTGCCACTCGGGCTGGACCTGATCAGGGTGCAGCGCAGTTTCGACACCACCGCTCTCGCGGCAGCGTTCCCGTTCTCCAGTCCGCAACTGCCCGTATCTGATCCGGCTCGCGCGGCCTCCCCACAAGGAGTGTTGTACGGGCGCGACGCGGCAGCGGGTTTGGTATTCGTCGACCGATTCGGGCCGCAAGCACACAATCACAACGCGGTCGTGCTGGGCCGTTCCGGTGCGGGTAAGAGCTACCTGGTCAAAACCGACATCCTGCGCTCGCTCTACCGCGGGATCGAGCAAGTGATCATCGACCCCGAAAACGAGTACCAGGCGTTGACCGAGGCAGTCGGGGGCACCTACATCCACCTCGGCACCACCGGGATCCGGCTCAACCCGTTCGATCTGGAAGTCCACACCCGCCCCGACGGGAGCCGCACCGCACCCACCGACGCCGTGACCCGCCGTAAATTGTTCTGCCACACGGTGATCCGGGTGATGCTCGGGGATCAGACGGCGGCACAGCGCGCCACCCTCGATACCGCCGTGACCGCGACGTATGCCAGCGTCGGGATCAGCGACAACCCGGCCACGTGGACGCGGCCCGCGCCGACATTGTCGATCTTGTGTGAACAGCTGAGCGCGCTGGGTTCGGCGGTGGCCGATGATCTCGCTGCCGCATTGTCACCGTTCGTCGGTGAGGGTGCGTTCGCTGGGTTGCTCGACGGTCCGACCACGGTCAGCCCGGATACGGGCATGGTCGCGTTCTCGCTACGCGAGCTGCCCGACGAGATGAAAACGATCGGGACTTTGCTCGTGTTGGACGCGACCTGGCGGCGGGTCTCGAACCCGGCGAACCGGCGTCCGCGGATGGTGACCGTGGACGAGGCATGGTTGATGATGCGCCAACCAGCGGGTGCGGAGTTCTTGTTCCGGGCGGCGAAGTCGTTCCGCAAGAACTGGGCCGGGCTCACCGTAGCCACCCAGGATTGCGCCGACGTGCTCTCCACCGAACTCGGCAAAGCGATCGTGTCCAACGCCGCCACCCAGATCCTGCTCCACCAAGCCCCGCAAGCGATCGACGAAGTCGCTGCCGCGTTCAAACTCTCCGACGGTGAACGACAATTCTTACTTTCCGCCGCTCGGGGACAAGGTTTGCTGTCTCTGGACGGCACCGATCGGGCCGTGTTCGGCTCGCTCGCCTCATCGCGCGAGCATGCCTTGGTCACGACGAACCCGAGCGAAATGCCGGGCACCGTTGGCGATTTCGGCGAGTTCGGTCTCGATGTCGTCGAGGCCGCACCGAACGCTCCGGCCGTCAGCGTCGTCGACGCCGACACCGATTCCGGACTCGATCACCACGCCGACGTTGATGACGAGGACGATGGTCCGGGCTCCTTCGTCGATCTGCGAGTGGCCTAGCCATGGCTGCCGGGTCGGCTGTGTGGTCGCAGGGCGTGGGTGAGTGGTTGCTCGATCCCGGGGCGGCGACGGGCGAGTTCGTCGACACCGTCGTGCTGGTCGTGACCGGGCCGCAGGTGGTCACGGCGGTCGTGGCGGTGGCCGTCGTACTGGTGGTCGCGAAGCTCCTCGCCCGGTTGCGGTGGCGGCTTCTGGCCGCGAATGCCCGCCACGTCACGGTCTTGTCCCCGCCCAAGGTCGACCCGAAAGGCGCGGAGGCGTTGTGGGCGCATTTGACCGGGCAGTTGCGGCCGTCGTGGCGGCGAAGGTTGTTCGGGCAGCCGCATTTGGGGTTCGAGTACAGCGTCACCCCAGAGAAGGGCGTGGCGATCCGGATCTGGGTGCCCGGCATGGTCCCTCCCGGGCTCGTCGAACGCGCGGTCGCGGCAGCATGGCCCGGCGCACACACCCACACCACCCACACCGTCACCGAACCGCTCCCCTTGCCCACCACCAAGATTGCGCGGGTGCTGTCGGGTGGGGAGCTTCGTTTGGGGCGGCGCGAGGCGCTACCGATCCGCACCGACTACGGCGGCGGCGATCTGGTCGCCGCCCTGATCGCCGCCGCCGACGACCTCGCCCCCGGCCAGGGCGCCTGTGTACAGGTCCTGGCGCGGCCGGTGACCGGTCGACGGGTGCGGCGCGCCACCCGAACCCACCCCGGCGCGGGGTGGTCGGTGGGGCTGGTGCGCGAGATGCTCGATGTCCTGACTCCTGGTCCGACGCGCCGCTCGGGGCGAGCCTGGGCGGCGGGGGCGACCCAGACCGGTGACCGGCAAGCGGCGATGCAGGACACCACCGAGCACCGGGCCGCAGCGACCAAGGCCCGAGGTGCGCACTGGGACACCGTGATCCGCTACGCCGTCACCGTGCCCACCACCGGCGACCCGGATTCACGGGATACGGCGCGAGCGGTCGCACGAGGCCGCGCCGACGCCCTCGCGGTGGTATTCGGTTCCTGCACCGACCACAACTACTACCGACACCGGCGGCGTCGCAGGCTCGCGAGGCTGCTGCCCCAGAGGCGGCTGAGCCGCGGTGATCTGCTGTCGGTGCCGGAGCTTGCCTCGGTCGCGCATCTCCCGCATGATCCGTCGATTCCTGGTGTGCAGCGGGCCGGAGCCCGCATCCTCGCCCCGACACCCGAGATCCCTACGGCGGGACCGTATTCGAAGGCGCTCGGTGTCGCCGATGCCGCCAGTGGGCGATCGGTGGCGGTGCGCGTCGCCGACGCCCGCCACCACTTGCACGTCCTCGGTCCGACCGGCGTTGGGAAGTCCACACTGCTTGCGCAGATGATCCTCGACGAGGCCGACGCCGAGCGCGCCGTGGTCGTCGTGGACCCCAAAGGCGACCTCATCACCGACATCCTCGCCCGGCTCCCCCGTCGCAGCGCGGACCGGGTGGTGTTGTTCGACGCCGACTCCCGCAGCCGCCCACCGTGTTTGAACCCCCTCGACATCTCCGGCGCCGACCGGGCGGGCACCGAGCGAGCCGTGGACAACCTCTCCACCATTTTCCAGCGCACCTTCGCCCAATGGTGGGGACCTCGCACCGATGACGTGCTGCGGGCGAGCCTGCTCACCTTGTGCCGGCAACCCGGTGTCGCGACCCTGACCGACCTACCCAGGCTGTTGACCGAGTCCTCCTTCCGGGCTCGCGTCACCCGTGCCGTCTCCGACCCCGTCCTGCGGGGATTCTGGACCTCCTACGAGGAGCTCAGCGACGCCGCCCGTGGACAGGTCATCGGGCCGTTGCTGAACAAGCTGCGCCACTTCTTGTTCCGGCAGTTCGTTCGTGACGCGCTCGCGGCGGGCCCGTCCACGGTCGATCTCGGCGATGTGCTCGATCACGGCGGTATCTGCCTGGCCCGGTTGCCGAAAGGCTCCCTCGGCGAGGACACCAGTCGGCTGATGGGTTCGCTGTTGGTCGCCCGTACCTGGCAGGCCACCACCGCCCGCGTCGGAACACCGGCCGATCAACGTCCCGACGCCACCCTCGCCCTCGACGAAGCCCACAACTTTCTGAACCTGGCCACCCCGCTCGAGGACATGCTCGCCGAAGCCCGCGGCCTGCGCCTGTCGCTGGTCCTGGCACATCAAAACTTGGGCCAGCTTCCCCCGGATATGCGGGCCGCGGTCTCGGCGAACGCCCGCAACAAGGTCATCTTCACCGCCTCCCCCGAAGACGCGCGCGACCTGTCCCGCCACACCAACCCCTGGTTGTCCGAACACGATCTGGCCCATCTTGACGCCTACCACGCTGCCGCCCGCGTGCTCGTCGGTGGCCAACAGGCACCACCGTTCACCCTCACCACCCGACCTCTACAGCCAGCCACACCTGGGCGTGCTCGCGAGATCCGCGCCGCCGCCCGTGCCCGACTGGCCACACCACCGCCCGTCGCTGCTCCGACCGATGGCGCGCCGGAGGTGGTGACCGAACCGCCGCCAGCGCCGCCGGGTAGCGGCGATCCTCGCCTGTCCTAGCGGCCTGACCAAGCGCATCGCACACCCGATCCCTGTGTGTCGCGGTCTCTTTCACTTTCGGAGGTTGGTTTCATGATCACTCGTCCGACCCGGCAAGCCGATCTGCGAGCATCCCGCCCGCGCCGGGTACCGGCCGCCGACCACACCGGTCTGGCCGTGCGGCTCACCGGCAGGGATCGGTGGATCCTGCGGATGCTGCACGAACACCGAGTCCTGACCACCACTCAGCTGGCCGACCTTGCCTTCCCGACCCTCAAGATCGGGCGCCGGCGCCTCGCGCTGCTGCACTCCTATCGGGTCGTGGATCGGTTCCAGCCTCTGCGTACCCGAGGCTCCGCGCCTGGGCACTGGGTCCTGGCGCCCGCCGGCGCCGCCGTGCTCGCCGCCGAAGCGGGCATCGAGCTCCGTGAGTTGCGCTACCGCCGCGAACAGGCTCTCGCGATCGCCCACAGCCTGCAACTGGCCCACACCGTCGGCGTCAACGAATGGTTCACCGCCCTCGCCACCGCCAAGGGTGGTGGCGGGCAGTTGCAGGCGTGGTGGTCAGAGGCCCGGTGCCGACGGCTCTGGGGCGACCTCGTACGACCCGACGCTTACGGCCGCCACACCCACACCGGCACAGCGTTGGATTTCTTCCTCGAATACGACCTCGGCACCATCACCTTGTCCACCGTCGCGAACAAGCTCACCGGCTACGCCGAACTGGCCCGCTCCACCGGCATCGTCACCCCTGTCCTGCTCTGGGTCCCCACCGCCGCGCGCGAATCCAATGCCCGCCGTGCTGTGGCCGAGACCTGGAGCGCGCTACCCGACCCGGCCGCGGTCCCTGTCGCCACCGCCGCGGCCGAGCTGTTGGACCCGGGCCTCGCGCACCCGAGCCCCGCCGACCGTGTCTGGCTGCCACTCGATTCCACCGATATCGCTGAACGTGTTGCGCTGCACCAACTCCCCGACATGTGGCCCCACGTGACGCCACCACCGCCGTCCTCGGACCAGACGAGCCCGAGCATGTCCGGGGCGGCCACGATCTTGGCGCCACCCACGCCTACGCCGCCGCGCGAGCACGGAGGACTGTGATGTTCGGAAAAGCACTCGCTGTGGGCTCGGTGGCGGTCGTGTTCTGCACGGTCGTCATCGCCGCCGTCGTCGCTACCGTCGCCGTCTACGACCACACACCCGCCTCCCCGGCACCAGGTGCAGGCACCTCGCCGAGCACCGATATCCCACCGGACATGCTCGTGCTCTACCAGCAAGGGGCCCGCTCGTGTCCCGGCTTGGACTGGTCGGTGTTGGCCGCGATCGGCAAGATCGAAACCGATCACGGCCGCTCTCCCCTGCCCGGTGTGTCGTCCGGGGAGAACTTCGCTGGGGCCGGTGGCCCGATGCAGTTCCTCGCCCCGACTTTCGATTCCGTCGTCGCCAGCCACCCGCTACCCGCGGGCGGTTCCACCCCGTCCTCGCGGCACAACCCGCACGACGCCGTCCACGCCGCCGCGTTCTACCTGTGCGATTCCGGTGCCCCGGGCGATCTGTATTCGGCGATCTTCGCCTACAACCACGCCGACTGGTACGTCCGCGACGTCCTCGACCAAGCCGCCCGCTACTCCACCCACGCGACCGCACCACCCTCGGGCAGCGGCGACTGCGCCGATGTGCGTGCCGCGAGTCCCGCTGCAGCGACCGCGATCTCGTTCGCCTGCCAGCAGCTCGGGCTTCCCTATGTGTGGGGCGGCAACGGTCCCGAGGTCAACGGTGGCTGGGACTGCTCGGGCCTGACACAGGCCGCCTACGCCCGAGCGGGTGTAGCGATCCCACGCACTACCTACGACCAAGTCCACACCGGACCCAGCATCCCCGAGAACCAACTCTTGCCCGGCGATCTGCTGTTCTACGGCACCGACGCCGACGTCCACCACGTCAGCCTTTATCTGGGGGCCGGAAAAATGCTGCACGCGCCGACGTTCAATGAGCCTGTTCAAATTTCGGATTATCGGTGGTCTGGTGACGACTTCTACAAGGCCACTCGTCCCGCTGATCTCGCGCCGCCGACCGGTGAGCCACGCCCGCAACTGTAATCAGAACAGTCCGGGGGCGAGCCATTCTCCACAAATGAAAGGGACTCTTCGGTGAATATGCACGACACTATCAGCGCTCTGGTGGATTTCTCTCACATCCCGCCGGGCGGAACCGAACTCGTCCACCACATCGACGAAGTCGAGATCCCCCTCGTCACCGATCCCGCTCGATGCGCACACGACGACACGCTCTGCCCCGAGTGCGCCGCCTTGTGGCAGACCGAGCACCTGCTGTCGGAAAGGCTGCCCTGGGAACAGGGTCCGCCCGATCCCACCGACGCCGAACGCGACGAGTGAAACAGCGAAGTCGAATTGGTATTTTCTCCATCACCGGCGAACCGATTCTCCGGCAATCCCTCCAATAATGAATTTCTACCGAAATGACCTACGGGGCAGGTCATCACGGGAATCGGTGGGCGTCGCGAATACCGGATGATTGTCTTGTTTCTGACACCGCTTGACATTCCACCGTGTGCGGAGCGTCCATAGAAACAGGAACCCCGCTAATCACCACCGCAGGAGATGACACGGGGAACCGTCCCGGCCGGGACATGACGAAATACACCACCAATCCCCACTTCCCGAGGAGGGACCGTCATGTCCACAACAACCACCGAAACCACCCGCTCGAGCGCCGAAGACGCACTGTGGGCCGTGATCAGCACCAAGCCCACCACTGCCAGCGACCTGGCCTTCGCCGCCGGAATCAGCGAATCCAAAACCCGAAAGATCCTGCGGCAGTGGGCCACTGACGGCAGCATCACCCGCCACACCGACGACGACAACCCCCGCGCCGCCGCCCGCTGGAGCCTCACCACCGCCCAGACCCCTCAAACCCCCGACGACACCGACACCCCCATCGCGGCCACAGAACCCGAACCTGACAACCCGCAGACCGACGGCACCACCACACCACCCGAGGCCGACGACGCGACCAACGCCGACCCCGCGCCCCAAACCGAGCCGACCACGGTCGACGGCGACGCACCCACCGACCACGCCCCCGAGCAGGCCGAGCAGGTAAGCGTCGCGGATGCACCCGACCAGGGCAAGTTGGCCCCAGGAGCGCTGCGGGGGCTCGTCGAGGACCATCTCCGGGACCACCCCAGCGAGGAGTTCAGCCCGCACCAGATCGGTAAGGCGCTCGGGGGACGTTCCTCCGGTGCTGTGCACAACGCCCTGGTCAAGCTCGTTGATGCCGGGGTCGCGAAGATCACCAGCGACCGCCCCAAGAAATTCACCCTCACACCGACCGAATCCTGACTCGATCCCGATCCCGGGCGGGAGTAGCGCCACCACCCCATATGGGGCAGGTTCCGCTACTCCCGCCCACAGCTCTGCGTCGAAGACGACCGGACCTCAAACGTGCCACCGATCGTTCAACCCATCGTGTCAGCGCTCCCAGGGCTTGCGCGGGCGTCCCCGTCACCAGGAGCGCAGTGGTTCGGGTCCGCGTTCATTCCGGTACCCGTCGTTGGCTTTCCCGATCGGTCGATGTCCAAAAAGCCCCTGAATTCCCGGAGTTCCTAGTGCGGCGAGACACCTGCCCGCACGGCCGAACACGACGTTCCAGGGAGCCCCTATGTTCAACGACCGACTCGTCACACCCCGGCGTGCGCGCGCACGCCACAGCCACGACCACCCGCCGGAACAGCGGCGCACCGCGCGCGTGATGGCCGCAGCGGCCACCGTTGCCATCACCGCGACCACCATCACCACCGCTGCGATAGGCCCCACCAACGCCGAACCCGCCAACGCCCCCGCCTGCCCCAAGTGGACAGCGGTGCTGGTGCCCGGCACCACCGAAACCAATTCCGGCGCGGACCCAACCAAATTGGTGGGCCTACTCGCACCGATCGGCGAGCAGCTGCGCGCCCGCTACGGCAACGACATCGACGTGCGGTCCCTGCCCTACGCTGCCGCCCCCGTCCCCTATCACGAGTCGGAATCCGGTGGAGTGCAGGCATTGTCCGGACTCCTGGGTGGGCTGTGCTCGACGACTCAGGTCGTGTTGGCCGGGTACTCGCAAGGCGCGGATGTCGCCGGCGACACGGCCGCCGAGATCGGGCAAGGCCAAGGCTCGATCCTGGCCTCGCAGGTCCGCGCTGTCGGGTTGGTGTCCGACCCCAACCGCGACCCGGCCACCACACAGCTCGGGCAACCGGTCGACGGGGAGGGCATCGCCGGTCCTCGCGAAGATTTCGGGGCCATCACCGACAAGGTGCGCACCGTCTGCGTCATCGGCGATATCTACTGCGCCACTTCCGCGGAAACCTCGCCCGCCCTCGCGACGGTCGGGCGCGCGTTCACCGGAAGCCCCGCTCTGCTCGACGACGAAACGACCTCGACCGGGTCCGGTTCGCTCGACCCGTCCTCGGTGACACGGCAGGTCATCCTGGTACTCGGAGGTTTGGCCGAGATCGCCGCGAACGTTCCCGCGATCGGCGACAACATCGTCCGGCTCCCCCAAACCCTGCTCGCCGGTGACATCGCCGGAGCCAAACACATCAGCGGCGAGCTGAACAACCTGTTCAACCCGCTGGTAAGCCTGGCCGACGAGGTCGACCTACACCTGGTGGCTCGAGCCCTGTCGATGGCCGCTGCCGCCGACGCCAGCGGCTGGACCGCGGTAGCCGCACAAGTCGTCGATATCGTCGCCGACCTCGACCTCGGTCGCATCGCCACCGACATCGGACTCGCCCAGGACGTCGCCTGGCGTGCCGTCGCCAAACTCACCGCCGGTGACCTCGTCGGCGCGGGTATCGAGCTGGCCGGGCTCGTCCCGGTGGCCACCGACCTCGCCGCTGCCGCTGCGTCTGCTCTCGTCGGCGATGGCGCCAGCCAGCTGACCGGCCTCGCTGCCGAGGTCACCGCCGGTACCGATCCCACCACCAGTGCCGCGCTGTCGGACTTGGCTGACCTTGTCCGTCAAGGCGGTGACGCCGCGGAGTTCTACGCCTCGGGAGTGCACGTCACCGGCTACGACGCCGGTGTCGGCGAGCTCCTCGACTGGTTCACCACCGAAATCGATCACGACAACTGAGCGGAATTTCATCTGATCGGTATTCGACACTTGTCGATATGAGGCGGAGCGCCCCCACGCCAGCTGCCAACGCTGCGAGCGCATTCGGCACCTCACCGCGGACCAGCTCCTCGACAGACCCCCTGACACCTACCTCGCCATCAGCGACCACCCCGTCCTGCTACCTCCTCGCCTGGCTGGGCTTCTCCGAGAACTCGCCGACCAGCGACCGACGCAACCCGCAGCTCCGCACACCACCTCGCATTGGCTTTTTCCTGGACGTGTTCCCGGACAGCCCATCGGAAACAGCTCGCTCAGCGCTCGACTAAACCGCTACGGAATCGCCCTCCGCGCCGCACGCAGCGGCGCGCTCGCCGACCTCGCCGCGGACCTGCCCGCCCGTGTCCTCGCCGATCTCCTCGACATCCATATCACCACCGCAATCCGCTGGAGCAAACACGTCAGACGCGACTGGACCGCTTACCTGTCCGCCCGCCAAGCCGAACAGCAGGACGACACCGAACACCCCAGGGACTAGCGCACGCGACCAATACCGTCCCTGCGCCAGTTAAGTAGCCTGCACGTCCGGTAACGCTGGGCGAAACATTCAGCACCACGGCACTTTTCGCTGTCAAGCCGATTCCCGCCTGGCCACGCTCGGTTGTACTGTTCGTTCGACGGCCCTTTCGGGCAAGAGAATCACGGGGAGGAGGCCACATGGGTGGTCGATTGACGCCAAACGGTCCGTACTTCATCTACGCCTTGCTGGATCCGAAGGTGTATCGCGAGACGAAGGACGACCTTCGAAGCATCTTCTACGTAGGGAAAGGCCGGGCGGATCGGCCTCACGATCACGAGAAGAACGTCCGTAGCGCGCTTCTGAAAGAAGAACAGCTCCACGAGCGACTCGATTCGAAGGCACACCGGATTCACCAGATCCTCGACCGGGGCGAGCAGGTGCCGATCCTGTATCTAGCGGAGGGGATCCACAACGAGGACGATGCCTACAATGCCGAACAACTCGCCATGACGCTGGTCGACGGACTGCTAAGGCGCACAGACAAGTCCGTGCTCACCAACGCGATTCCAGGCCGCCACCACGGCGTGCGTCGAGTCGGCGAGAGCGACCTGGGCGGCGTCTCCGAGTGGGAGGCGCGGCTGCGCAAGGACGAGGTCGATATCGGGGCGCGACAACTCAACATCGAAGATGCCGGACCGACCTCGGTCATCTTCGTCAAGGGAAGCCGCAAAGATCTCACCGCTCGTGCCCATCGGCTACTGCGCACCGTTACCGTTCCGCATCAACTCGAGGGGCTCACCGAACGAGTGAACATGCTCGAGATGACCGATGAGCCTCTGACCATCCGGCAGGGTTGGGATCCGGATGACCCTTGGGACGATACCGATGCCAGGGAACGTGCCCGCCGATACTGGAGTTTCTCCGTCGACCGAGTTGCGGGATGGCTACACGATTCCGGGTCACTGCCGACCCACCTGCTGCTGGGCATCCCGACCCGAAACAAAGAAACTGTCGTGCGCTATGCCTGGCGGATCGATCCTGACGGAAAGTGGGAGTTCTTCCCTGAAGCACACCAGTGGGGCGTTCCCTTGGGCGAGAGGGATATGGCTCATCCCTTCCTCAATCACTCGCTCTACGAAACGCAGGACGACAAGCGGGCGCAGGTTCTGCTCCAGCGTTCGGCAGGCTGGCGACACCTGGTCCGTTGAGTGCAGCCTACGGCGCCGAATAGCCCGGCCTGGCACCATTTCCAGCACTGTTTGTCGGCGGCCCGCCCTGACCCAACGGCTACCCCGGCCAGGAACGGGAACAGTGGGCTGTATCGACACCGCAGGGAATAGCGCACGCGACAAATACCGTCCCTGCGCCAGTTTGAACGTGACCCCGCCGAACCTTCGGGGGCGGTCTCAGGAGCCCGGCGACTCGCGCGCCGGGCTCCTGCGTATCTTCGGGTCGATACCCAGTCGCTGGTAGGGGGCCAACAGTGCTCGGGGGCGGGGCACTTGAGGGTCGGTCGGAGTCGCGGGATATGAGGCCCAGTTGGTTGCTGTGCCTTCTTTCCGCGTCGTCGTCGATGCTGATGGCGCGATCGCCCAGCGACTCAGACTCGGGCAGGATACGAACAACGTAGAACTCGCGGCGGTCGTCAAAGACGGCAAATCGTGGACCTCTTCGAGTGCGAGGTAGCGTCCGCTCTGCCACCGGCCAGGCAGGCTGACCTTTCGAGCGTCATCCCGGATCAGCCAGGCGGGCTGCGTGCCCGCCGAGTCGTGGACGACCCGCAACGCCTGCCACATGCGACGGGGAAGGTCGTCACCCGAGTCGGTGTCGTCGCGAATCCGGACCTTCGACAGCTGGCTCGGCCCCGTTCCGCTGCCAGATTCCGAGGCAGACGAGCAGGTCACTGATCCGCCACTGATCTGCCCACACTTGAGGATCAGTCGGGTCGAGCCCGGCGTCGATGAGCGATTGTGCGTCGATCGATTCGCGTCCCATACCGGGTTGGACGGGGTCGACGAATCGGAGGTTCCGTGCGGCGATGTGACTGTCCGCTGTTTGACCTCGAATCAGGGCCACAACGCAGACGTGTTACCTCGCGGCCCCCGCCGGTTCGGAATGAACACGGGTTCAGCGGTTACCGGGGTAGTTGCGCGCGCATCGGGCCGGTCGTGAGATTGACCCACACCTGCGCGGCGTGTCCGGCGTGGCCGTTTCGCATTCTGTTGACGGCACCGGTCGCGTAGGCGGTGATGTCGTCGGGGCCTACCAGATGGATCCGTGGGGTGGCGATCGCGGAGGCGGTGCCTGTCACGTGGGCGACGGTGTACGTGCCTCGGTCGTCGTGGGCGCCGGGGGCGTAGATGACGAATTGGTCGCCGGTGATGGTGTTCTTGACCTCGTAGATCGGTTCGAGCGCGGCCGTCGTAGTGATCGGAGGCGTTGTATTCGTGGGTTCGGTCATGGTCTCGTGTCCTGTCGGTCGCTGGCTGAGCGGGCTGGTTCCGGGTGCCCGTGCTCCAGGTGGTCGCGAAAGTGCCGGGGTCACAGACATTTTCGACTGTTTCCCGGCACTGGCCCGAGCGTTATTCAGGTAGTGGCTCGCTGGTATCGGCCACACCGTCGCCGTCGTTCGGGACGCTGGCGGCGGCCACGTCCGCCTCGATGTGCTCGTGGAGCCGACGTCCACCGGCGGTGCGGAAGTACTCGACGAGGTAGTCGATCTCCCAGCTGTTGGCGCATTCCCGGCAGATTGTGATGCCGTGGTTGCATTTGTTCGGTTCCATGATCAGCAGGCGACCCGGCTGGTCGTCGGCGTCGCGGAGCTGTATCGACACGTAGGCGTTGCCGCTGAACGCGACGCCGACCTTGATCGCCCCGGTGTCGTCGTGTCCTTGGGTGTCTCTCATGACATGCATGCGATGTCCTCCTATTCGAAGCTGGTGGCGAGGTGGTGTTGGATTTCCTCGGCGGTGAGTAGCCCGGAATCGAGCACGTCGTCGAGGAATTCGTTGAGGTAGCCGAGTTCGGAGTCGAGGTCCTGGGCATCGCCTGCCAGAGGTTCGTCGAGGTCGGGAAGGTTGCCGTCGTGTAGGGCTTCTACGATGTCGGCGATCCGACGGGCGAGAGCCTCGGCCTGCTCTGCGACCTGGTTGTGTCGTCGGCACATCAGCGTCACCGCGCCGTCGCGTTGGGCGTGCTCGAAGGCCCTCATCCGGTCGCGCCATTCCGGTGACGGGTCGCCGTCGGCCGGTATCAGCGTCCACGGTGGTACGCAGTAGCGTCTCAACTCGTTGTTGTCGGAGGTCTCGACGACACATTCGGCGATGCCGTCGCGGGTGTGTAGGTATCGGACCACGCCGCGCCGTGCCCGGTTTTCGCGGCCGGTCACCTCCTCACCGACCCGAATCGGGCATGCGGCCTCGAGTGTGGTGTGCGGGTCGTCCGTGGTTGGCGGTCTGTTGACGGGCGTGGGGTGTGCGGTGGGTGGGGTAGCGCTCGTCATCGTGGTTCTCCCTGTTCGGTGTGGTTGGGCTGGGTGGGGTGATCGGGTCGGTTGGTGGTGGGTGCTGCCCGGGGCGCGGTGTGCCACGCCCCGGGCGGCGGGTGGGTTGTCAGGCGGCGCGTACGGCGGCGGTCGCGGCGCGGCCGATGGCGTGGGCGGTAGCGGCAGGGTTGGCGATGGGGTGCAGGTTCGCCCCGGCCAGCGGTGTGGGTGCGCTGCCGCTGGTGGGTGCCAGCCACAACACCGCGCACCCGGCGGCGCGCAGCCTGTCGAGGCGCTTCTGCGCCCGGTTGCGGTTGTCGCCGCTGTAGTGCCCGTCGGAGATGATCACCAGCAGCCGGGTCGCCCCTGGACGGGACAGATCGAGGGCACCGTCGAGGGCCTCGATAGCGATGTCGATGGCGTGCAGGTAGTCCGGGCAGCCGAACTCGGTGACCTGGGTGGGGGCGGTTCCGGGGTAGGTGACCGGGGTGACCGACGCGCCGAAAGTGACGGTCGCGGTAGCGGCGGGCATGGTCGCCAACTCAGCCGCGCGGGCGATGATCCACGCGGCAGAGGCGACCGGGTCGGCGTAGGCCTTCATCGACGAGGACACATCGCAGGCGATCCCGACCCGCAGAGGCGGGGTGGGCGCGGTTTTGCGGGTGGTGCGGGTGAATGGTTCGGCCGTCGGTATCGCCCCGGCGGCGCGTTGGGCTTCCCGGGCGAGTGCGCCGCGCATCCGCAACCGGCCCGGTGGTAGCGCGGAGGTGGTTTTGACGGCGTGCCGTTCGCGGGTGCTGGCGGTGTTGAAGGCGCGTGCCAGCACCCGCGCGGCGGCGCGTTCGTCGGGGTGCGGTGTGCGGGTGGTGTGGGTGCTGGCGGTGGTGCCGCTGCCGGTTCCGTTGCCGAATACTGCTTGGGCTTGTCCTGCCGCACGTTGGGCCGAACGGGCGGCGGTGCGGCGTTGAGTAGCGGCGGCCTCGGCCGGGTCTGTCTCGATCGGTTGGGCGGCTACGGCCTTGGCGATATTGGCGATGGTGTCGTTGATCGCGGCCGATAGTGGCGAGTTCGGTTCCGGGTCGGCGTGGGGGTCGGTGCCGATGATGTCGAGCCACTGCTGGCCGAGTTCCATCATGGTGGCTACGTCGTCATCGGCGACGGTGTGCGCGCGCTGCCAGATCGCGCGCAACTTCTCGAGGGTGTCGGTGCCGAGGATGGCCTCGATCGCGCTGGCGGCGGGTGCGCATTCGGTGGCCTCGAGGATGCCGCCGTCGACCCGGCCCAACACCAGCGCGGCGTTGTGGGCGGCGGCATACGGGGTGGGTGGTATCTGGGCGGCGGCACTCGCGCCGCCGTTGTCGCCGATCACGATCTCGGTGGCGGCGGCGCGTAGCCAGTGCCGGTCGTCGGGGCGGCGGCGGATCTGGGCGGCCTCGATGCGGGATTCCTCGAGCAGCATCGCGGCCTCGACTACGGCCGGGTTGGCGATCGGGGGCGGTTCCCAGGCCGAATGTTTGGCGTGGCCGCATTCGTGGACGAACGCGCCCCACACGGCCGCATAGCGGGCCCGGTCGGTGTTGCGGTCGGGCCGGGCAGTGACCGGGTTGATGCCGAGGCGGGTGCCGTCGATTTCGATGGCGGCGCTATGGGGCATGAACACCGCCGGGTGCCCATGGGCGGCGCCGGGGGCGATCGTGACGACCAGGTCGTCGCGGTCGGCGATCGACGGGGCCTCCTCGGTCAGCGCGGCCGAGAGCTTGTCCCATCCATCGGCGGTGGGTGGCGGTGCGGGGGTGGTGGTCGGGTCGGCGATCAGATGTCCGGTCATCGCGAGCAGTTCCTTTCGGGCAGAGGGCGGCCGAGGTGGGGGGTGGCTAGGTGCCGATGCGGGAGCCGAGCGCCAGCGGCTCGAGGCGGGTGCCGAACACGGCGCGCACCACGTCGGCGACGATGAGCCGGTCGTCCTCGGGGGCGGCCCCGATCAGGTTCGCGGCGGCGGTGGCGGTGTCGGTGGCGATGGTGATCTTGGCGAACGCCAACAGCTCGCGCAGCTGGGGTGCCCACCCGATCTCGCCTTTGGTTTGCCGGGCTGCCAAGTTGCGCGCCACCCGCACCGCCTTCGCGTCGACCCCCAACTGCTGGGCGAGGTCGTAATCGCTACCCACCTGTACCTGGAACGCGAACCGCGAGGCGAGCGCGTCGGACAGGATCGCCCCGTGCACGCCGGGGTTGTGTCCGGCCACGACGAAGAACCCCGGCGCGGCGGTCACGATTTCGCCACCGTGGGCTTTGATCACGATCTCTTTGCGGCCGTCCATGGCCGGGTACACACACGAGAGCACGGTCGGCGCGATCAGGGTGGCGTCGTCGATGAACAGCACCCGGCCCTCGCGCATGGCCCGGACCAGCGGCCCGTGCACGAACACGAAGGTGCCGTCCGGGTTCTGGGTGTACTCGCCCACGAAATCGGCGACCGTGGTGTCGCCGTCGCCCTGCACGGTCAGCAGGTCACCGTAGGCGGCCTCGATCAGCGAGGTCTTGCCGGTTCCGGGCGGCCCGTACAACATCACCGGGACCTCGTGGTTGCGCATCGTGCACAACACGTCGACATCGGCGCGCCCCGCCAGCTTGCGCAGGTGGTACTGCTGCCCGTTGGGTCGGGTCACCGCCGAACCGGTCCGGGCGGGTGCCGGGGTGGCCGTCGTCGCCGGGGTGGCCGTGGTGGTGGCCGTCGTCGGGGCGGCCGGGGCTTTGCGTGCCCGGGTGGGCCGCCGGGTGGCGGGGGCCGCTGCCGGGGTTGGGGTGGGGGTAGCGGGGGCGCCGGTCGCTGCGGTGGCGGTGTCAGCGTTGGCACGGTAGCGGACCGGTTTGGTGTTGGTTTGGTCGGCGTGTCCGGCGGCGGCGAGGGTTTTCATCGCGTTTCCGATCGCGCCGGATGAATGGCCGGTGAGTTTCGAAATATCGCGGGGGCTGTATTCGGTGGTGGGGTTGTCGGTGAGCACTTTGGCGACCATGCGGCGCAACTCACCGTTACCCAGACGGTTTTTCGGTGCGGGTGCCGGTGCGGTGGGGGTTGTCATCTCGTCTCCTGGATTGTGCGAATGTCGCGCCGTGTCAGGTTGAATCCTGACATAAGGGTGGCGCAGTCGGCATTTCGGATTGGTCGGTAATTCGTTTCCCCGGGGTGTAGGTCGACGCTATCTCGACTCATCTCCGAAATTCAACCCGTTTCACAATCTTTTTCTACGAATTTCCGCAGGTCAAGGCAACAATTGCAGGACAGGCAGTTTAGGAATTGAACTGAACAAGCCACGTCGCACGCGAATTCGGCCGGCACAAGATGAAATGTATTGAACGACAAGGAGGGGGGACCACAAGGAATATGAGGGAGGGATGAACATATTGAATTGGTCGAAATAATCTAGAGGCTGCCAGGTAGCTGGTGACCGCCGGGCGGGGGCCGCTCTCATGTGTTTTTGTTGTTCCCTGGGGGTAATCCGGGAGACGCACCCGGCGGAAATACATGTCCCTAACTGGTCATTTGCCGAACTAGCCTGGGGCGATTTGACCGCCCCACCGGATGCCCCACCGAGCGCCCCACGCAACGCCCCACCCGACGACCGATCAACAAACACCTTGTTCCAGGCGCGGCGCCCGACCGAATCCAACGGCCATGCGATCGCCATTCGAATAGTCCGAAATCAACCCGAATTCCCAGCCGAACAATAGAAACTAGACCGCAGCTATTCGCGCCAAGGCGGCATAAAAACCATTCGCCGTTTACAGTTAGTCCAACGATATCAGCCGTTAAATAAACGGTACATCGCGGTCACCGTGAACACAATTAGCAGACCAGCGCACACTTTTTGTATGACTCATCGCTGCACCTCTTCCGAGAGCACGTCTTCGGTCGCCGTTCACGCTGACGAGCGCTCGCCCGACGAGTTGCGCTCGCCTCGGATAGCCGAGTGGAACGATGACCGGGAGTCTGCGCTGCGGAATTCACCCGTCTCGGCGGCACACAAGATTTCGTTGGACTCAATGCGGGGCTTGCTGTTGCAGCTTTTGCGCGAGCTGCCGTGTCTCGGGAGTGAGTTCTTCGTTTATCTGCGCGAGTTTGTGTGCGAGCAGGCTCATGGTCCGTTCGATTGCGCTGTGTTCGCCGAGCCGCGCGTGTAGACGCAGAATGTCGCGCCAGAGCATTTCGTTGAGGGGGTCGTGTTCGAGGGCGGTTTCGAGCAGATCCAGGGCGTGGCGGGGACGCTGGTCCACCGAGGCGGCGGCCAAGGCGCCGACTGCGGTGATGGTGTCGCGGCGAGCGGCTTCGCGGATCGGCGCGACCCAGTGCGCGGTCAGGTCGGCGGCGAGGACTCCGCGGCGTGCGGTGTCGAGGATGCCGTGGCACGCGTCGGCGGATTGGGTGTCGGTGCTGGTGTGGCGTCGTTGCCGCACCGCCTGCGCGAAGCGCTGGTAGTCGCTGGTGATCGTCGCCGGATCGAGTTGGTAGCGGTGGTGGTCGGCAGTGAGCAGGTGCGGTACCGCACCGTCTGTGGCGGCGCCGATGGCGTTGTTCAGTCGGCTGAGCGCGGTGTGGAGTGCGTTGACCGGACGGGCCGGGCACTGCTCGCCCCACAGGTCAGCGATCAGGGTTTCGCGGGTCATCCCATCGGGGTGCAGCACCAGCAGGGTCAGTAGTTCGCGTGCCCGGGGTTGCAGGCGCGCGGTGATGTCGACGTCACCCTCGCCCGGGTTCCACGACACACGCAGCGGCCCGAACACCTCGATTGCCAGCGGCGAACCGGGCAGAGCTGATCGGTCCATGGGCGACGCGTCGAGCGCGGGCTCCGGGGAATCTGTCGCTACCTCGGCGGCCGGTTCGTCGGTGTCGGTGATCTCCAGGCCGAAGTCATCGTCAGGGTTAGTGACCGTCGTGGTGTCGGTGCGCGAGCCTCGGAGGGCAGGTGCTTGGTGCAGCGGGTACACGCGAGGGATGTCCTTGCTCGCGCAGGTACCGCGGCGGCGCCACCAGGACGCCAACCTCGGTCGGGGAGCCAACCCTCGACTCGAACCATGCGGAGCCGGTGCCAGGCTCAGCTGACTGTGCAAGGCCGCGGTGACAACGCGGGCGGAGGCTTCCAAGCTGCTGTGGCCTCGCCTGCGGGGCGGGTCGGTGCCCAGCAAGGCTTCGGCGCCGCGGCGGTCCAGGGGAAGTCGTCCGAGCACAGGCACGCCGAGCGCAGTGGTGAACTCGTCGGTGTGCTCGGATCCGACTATGAGCACCGCACGGCGCCGGCTGCCGGCGGTGACCTCACGGATCCGCCGGCCGGTGTCGACGGGATCGGTGAGGTCGCTGTGCACGACGACGATGAGGACATCGGCGCCGGCGGTGATCGGCGCGGCCGGGGAACTCGGGTCGGCGACGCCACAGTCTGCGATCACCACCAGCTCCGCCAGCCCCGCCGAGGTCGCTGTCGGTGCGGTCACCGGCACTGTCAGCGTCGCGGCCATGGCGGCGGGCTTATCGGGTGCGGCGAGGAATGCCACCCCCGAGGGCAGCCGCTGCACGTGCTCCCACACCTGGGCCGCGACTGCCGCGCCCGGTGAGTGTGTGGCGGCAGCGGCGAGGCTGACCAACCCGCGCTCGGGATCGGCGTCGGCGAGTTGGGCGAGTTGTCCCCCGGCGGGATCGGCCTCCACGACGATCGCCGGTTCAGCGCCTGGCCACGCGTCGGCGAGAGCGACCGCGGTGGTGGTCACCCCAGTACGAGAACTCAGTCCGGTGAGTGCGATCAGCACGGTCACCGCCCCCTTCGGATTGCGGATTGGTCAGGCCTACTCGGACACGATCGCGGTGATCACCGAGTGCCAGTCGAGTTGTGTGGTGGAAATCCGTTGCCGCCACACAGTCGGCGGCGCGCCCGGACGGGTTTCGGTGATCTCGACCGAATACAGGCCAGAAGTCAGGATCTGGATTCGGGCGCAGTAGGTCGTGCCCGGCGGCGCCGAGTCGATCCCGGCCTGGATGGTGGACGCGTCCGAGACGGCGGCTTGAGCGGCGACGACCTCGCGGGCCAAGCCGCCGTCGCGGGCGTGGTAATAGGCGGCCTCGAATGCCGCGATGGCAGCCACGCCGGTCACCGGCCGTAGCGGTCGCGGTCCGGCCGTAGCGATCGCGGCCTCGATCGTGCCGGGCCCGCAGTCAGCCGTGCTCCCGGTGACCACCGGTTGGCCCGGTCGAGGTTCACCAGTGGTCATCGGCGGAGCGGAGATGGCTATCGGGACATCGACCATCGAGTCGGCGTCGCCGATGCTGGCCACCACCGTGGTCGTGGCCACCCCGGCGGCGGTGACCGCCGCCAACACCACGCCGCCCAGAACGGCGCGTGCGCGACGGACCGGACTGGTCCGGCGCAGCGGCCCCAGACACCCTCGCCCGACTGTCGTACCCACAGCGATCGTCGCGGTGAGCCATTCGGCCATACCGGTCGGGGGCGCCTCGTCGAGCTCGATGTATTGGTTTTGTTGCTCGGGCTCGCCATGCGGGTCGATTGTCATGACCATCTCCCCTTCACGATCAGCCGAGCGCGGGCGGCCATTGCGCGAGCACCTCACCCAGCACCTGCGCGGCCTGGGGATCGACTGCCGCGACCACGTCGGTCACCTGTTCGCTGAGCACCGCCGCTACTTCCTGGACGAGCGGGTCGCTGGCCACAGCCACCACGTCCTCAACGAACGGCTCGCTCACCGCCGCGATGTCGTAGACGATCGGCTCACTCGCCGCCTCCACTTCCTGAATCAGCGGCTCGCTGACCACAGCCACCGCCTCCTGAACCAGCGGCTCGGACACCACGCCCTCGACGGCTTCCGGCAGCGCGACGGTGTCGGCTGCGACATCGAGGACCGCTTCCACGTTCAGGTCCGTGAGTCCGCCTTGGTCACCGCCGTCGACGTCGGCAGTAGCCTCCGGTGTCTGCCACTGCGGCTGCGGCAGTCCCGCACCATCGCCATACGCAGGCTGCGCACTCGCGATCGGCTGCGGCTCGACCACACTGTTCTCGGTGACGTCGTAACCGGTGGGCGGTTGCGGGGCACTCACATTCACCGGGGGCGTCGCTGGCTCGACAAACATCTGCGGCTCGGTCACCACCGGCTGTGAGGGGGCTCCCTGCGGCACGACTACCAGCGGCGGCTCGGCAACTGCCTGGGGCATCGGCGCCGGTTGTGGCTCGACGATCACGGCTGGTTCGGGTGAGGTCGGGGCCGGGGCCGTGTTTTGGCTGGGTTCCGGGGTGTCACCCAGGTCGCCGGGATGAATGCGGTTCGGGCCGACCGGACCTGGTGTGTTCGGAACGGCGGGCCCGGGCGCACTTACGCCGGGCTGTCCAGGTCGTGGATCCGAGATCACGCCGGGCTGTCCGGCAGGGCCGGCATACGCGGCCGGGGCCGCGAGCACCGCTGCTGCCAGCGGAGCCAGCGCGGCGATCGCCAGCCGCTGGTTCGCGCTAGGACCGAAGCCGGGCAACCACCGGTGTCGGCGAGACTGCGGGCGCGGTACCGGTGCGGTCGAGGCGATGACGCCACCGAACGCCGGTCCGCGTAACACCGTCCACATCGATCCGTCATGCAAGGCCCGGGCGTGGACCGCGCGAACGTCGAGCCCTTGCCCGTCGAGGTAGTCCACGATCACCCGAGCGCGACCAAGCACTGGACTGGCCAAACGAGACGGCACGACGGCGACGACCACGGCTCCGTCGACGCCGTGCCAGCGCGACGCGGGAACATCCTGGTCCAGGCGGGCGACCGACTCGCAACTCATCACCCGCCGACCCCGCAACCAGATCACCCAGATCCCGACGCTGGCCTGGCGCCCACCGGCAGCGGCACGCGAGGCCGCCACCACAGCGGTCCCGACCGTCGCGGCGTCGCAGCGGGTGTTCATCGATGGAGAAGTCATAGCTTTCCTCGCTTCCGATTCGGCACAACCAGGTGCGGCGACTGCTCCACCCAGTCATGAGATACATCACTCAACGTATGTATGTTTCTCGAATCTTTCAAGAAGAAAACTATAAGAAATTGCTGGATCGTCGCTTTGAGGTTGCGCAGTAGCGACTTTCACGAAGTTTTTGGGTACAGTTCTAGGCATGGGAGCCCATGACGAGTTCTTCGCCCGGGTGGTACGCGAGCGGCGTCAACAGCTGGGCAATCTGACGATGCCGGAAGTGCGCGACCGTGGCGGACCAGCTGTCCCGCTCCAGGGACATGCCGACCGCTGCGAGCTGGCAACCAACGTGCGCCCCAGCACGTTCACGAAATTCGACACCGGTCTCGGCTGGGAACCCGGATCAGCGCGCGCCGCGTACTACGAAGGTCGACAGCCGGTCCCTGCCGATTCGCCACCTCTGGCCACCGGTGAACGCGGGGTGATGATCGGCCTCGAGGAACTGTTGCCGCTACTCGAGGCGCAGCGGTTCATCCACACCGCGCCCATCACCGAGCTGCCGAAAGCGACCGCTCAGCTCGACGCCGCGATCAGCGGCATCGTCGGCCCGTTCGTCACCGGCATCCTCGAAGCCAACCGCGGCACGGTTCACCCTCTCCTCGAGATCGCCTTCGGCGAGGCGCTCGACGCGCCGGTCTCCCCCGACGACCCCGCCGCCACCGAAAAGCTGTACCGGCGCTGGCTCATCGGACGGGCCGTCGACCTCGACGACCCAACCCGGCAGTCGTTCGAGCAACGGTTCCAACAACGAAGCCACCCCACGCGCTGACATTCAACGTGCGCACCCGGGCCCACCTGCGGTACACAGCAGTCCCTGGCGACCATGCGACGAGGCTGCGCGGCGGAACACCGGACGAGGGTGAGGCGAGGCTACGGATCACATCAAATCTGGTGCCCCACAGTGCTATCCGCTACATATCGCGCTAAGGTCGGCGAGAACAAGACCGTGACAAACCGGGGGGAACCGAATGTCCGAGTCCGACTGGCGCGCGTATGCAGGAAACGCGTTGACCGCCGCCATCGTGCAAGACCCTGGAACCGCGGGACTTCAGGTCTCGAAGCTGTTCCTCTGCGATCGCGCCCACGAGGCTGCGATCGCGCCCACGAGGCGATCATTCAGGCGTGTCTGTTCTGGATCGATACCCTGTTCTCCGTCATACCGCCGCCACCGCCACCAGTCGCACCCAACCTCGACCTCGCCAGTACCGCTGATGCCCAATGGGCTGCCAGGCTCATGGCCGCACGGGCGAACGACGATCCCGCTGCCGCCGACGAACTCTTCGCCGAAGCAGCATCCGACATCGACACACTGATGGAACGAGTGGGATCACTCGTAGTCGCGGTCGGAATTCAACTCCGACCGCACGCTACGTTGACACGGATCGACTAACGGTCGACCGTTGCCACGCAAGGCCATGGAAGTCCGGCTCGCGAATCGATGTCAGGCCACACTCGTTCCAGATGTGACGCACCGAGTCCCGGGCATACGCGCAGCGCGGCGTCGTTGTCAGTGGTTGTCGGTATCTTCTCCGATACAGGCCAGGCACGGCGCCTCCTGCGACGACCAGGAGGATGCGATGGCGAAGGTGACGATCAACCAGAAGGCACTGCGAGACCTCGAGCAGAAGCTGTCGGCGAACGTGCAGGTGCCATTGGAGGGCACTGAGTCCGATGCAATCGCAGCGGTGAAACGCCAGTACAAGCAGGCGACTGGCATCGACCTGCCGACCCAAACAGCACGAGACCTAGTGCGTCAGGCCAGGAAATCCTGAAGTCTTCGTTCTACCCTGCGTTGCGCCTCCGCCCGAAGCCCGGCATTCGCTGACTTCGATCACAATCGGCCCGAAGCGGCGCCGAGATCGCGGATCAATTCCAGCACCCGCAACATATCGGTCTGCGCTGCCGCTAGATCGTGCGTCCCGTCATCCTGGACGAGGAACCCAGCAGGCATTCCGAAGTGCTCGGCCACCGCAGCGAGCACCGCCGAATCGCCGGCAGCCTCGTGGGTATCGGCGCGCAGTGCCGCGATCTCACTGCCGCTGATCGGCCTGTCGAGCACACCGCTGACCGCCGCTGCGACATCGGCATTGGATTCCTCGTCGCCGCCTCGCGGATGACCCGCGGCGAACAACTGATTGAGTTTGATGCTCACGCCCGCGCCGATGTCCCTCGCGCGTGCACGTTCTTTCGTGGTCGACATCGTCAGCACTCCCCGGTCGCCTGGATGAGAACACGCTCGGCCATCGATAGCTCGAGCGTTTCATCCGGCGTCCGTCAGAGACTGGTACCGGGCAGCAGAGCTATTAACCCCTGCCAACACGGTACCCGACCGTACGGTGAGGCTGTTGTCCCTGGCCAGTGTTAGTTTTCGTCCACAGCGTCGAGTCCGGGGTGCCCGTTATCGGTGGGAGAGACCGGGTCGGGTTCGTCGGAGTAGCCGACCAACCGCATCTGGATCAGCGCGAGCGCGGGCCCATCGTCACCACCCCGGACGATCGCGCCGCTGCCGTCGACGACGACCCAGCCCCCACCACGACGCCGCAACCGGATGCCGTTCACCACCGACGATTCCGTTCTCCCGGCGAAGGTCTCGGCTGCGGAGGCGAAGATGCGTTGCACGTCGTCGGGGTGTGGGGTGTCGCGATTGTCGACCTGCCCTTTCCATTGGACTTCGGGCAACGGGTCGGTGATCCACCGCAGCAACCGCATCTTGGCCAGGTCGACCAGCGCCATGTGGACCTGCGACATCCGTGGAATCGCCGCCAGCGCAGCCGCTTCCAAGCTCATCGCCGCCGCCGACTGCGAGGTCTCGAACAACAGACCACGCCACCGATCCGGAAGCTGCGCCACCATGACCACGTGGCCAGGACGTTTCTGCTCACCGACCGTCGTCGTGACAGCACCAGACCAACTCGCCGCGGGCTCCGGCGACAGCAAAGCCCTGATCAACGCCAACCCGTCCACCGGCTCGAGGAATCGGAAGATCTCCGGCGCGGTCAGACTCGACCGATCCGACCCGTTCGTCAGACCGGGGATCTCGGCGAGGCGCTCACGCGAATCCCAGGTGAACGCGAACGCCGACACAGGCTCGCGCTCCGGTCTCGCCGCATCGTTCCCCAGCCACACGTGCACGCCATGAAGCACCTTGCCCGGGCCGATCACCGGCACCAGCCGGGCATGGACCGTCTGACCATTGCGCAATACTCGTTCTGAGGCAGCCATTTCGGGGTGGGTGCGCATCTCGGTGATCAGCGTTTCGAGCCACTCCGTCGCCTCCCGTGCCGGGGCTCGACCGGATGCGATCCGGTCCTGCACGACTCGGTCCAACGAGGTTCGTTCACGGGCTTGATGATCGCGCGCGACGACACCGAGCCTGCCCGGCTCCAGGGTTTCGACCAGCGTCCATCCATGTGCCGACATCGCGCCAACCCCCGAGGTGTTGGTCCTCCATGGTTGAGCCCTACACCTTTATCGTAGAGCACCCATATTCCACATCGCGTCGTCCGCGCTGGTCAGACAGTCTGAAGCGGCAGCTCGGCGAAGGCGTAGGTCAGCCACGACTCCCGCAATCGATACGATTCCCGGGCTTTGACCGGCCGCAGCGTCGGATACTTGCCGAACATCGCGCGCGCGGCGTGCACGACCTGCATCTCGGCCAATGCCGCGCCGATACAGAAGTGCCGACCGTGCCCGAACACCAGATCGTGACGCCCGCGACCCGGGTCCAGATGCGCCGACCGTAACGACAGGAACACCGTGTGCCCCCGCGGGATCCGAACACCGTTGACCTCGATATCGGTTAGCGGGAACCTGCGCAACGCGTAGTTCACCGGGGCCGCCACCCCGATGACCGCTCGCACCAGTCGCGCGAACTCCGGCGGCGAGTCCAGCACCGCGCGGGCTTGCTCGCCGCGGTTGCGGACCAGTTCATCCAGAACTGCCGCCGTCAATGTCGTGACGTTCTCGAATCCGCCGATGATCACTGCGAATGCCAGGCTGATCAGTTCTTCTTCGCTGAGCCGATCGGCCCCATCCCTCGCGGTCACCCATCGCGAGATCAGATCCTCGCCCGGATCGCGGCGCTTGGCCTCGATCACGCCCGCCACCAGCATCAACATCGTCGTCATCGCCCCCCGCACCGCCTCACCCTCGTGCGAGCTATCGATCAAGAACATCGGCCGCGCAGCCTCCCGGAACGCGTCGAGCTTGTCGTCCGGCAAGCCGAGCAACGTGCCGATCACCCGCGGCGGCAACGGTTCACACAGCCCGCCCATCGCATCGATCTCGCCCACGGTCGGCATCGCATCGACTAGTTCGGTGACCGCGTCTCGAACCACCTGCTCATGTCTGGGGTGGTGGGCCGACGCGAACGCCGCTGACGCCAATTTCCGCACGCGCCGATGCTGCGCCCCGTCGAGATTGAGCAGATTCTGGTCCAACGCGGGCGGAAGGTTCTGGCCCCGGAACCCGGTGGTCGAGTCCGATTTCGACGCCGACATCCGCGGATCGGCCAGTAATGTGGTCACCGCCTCCCATCCGGTGACCACCCACACCGGTGACCCATCCGGCAACTGCGCCTCGTGCACACCATGCCCACGAGTCCGCAGATCCTCGTGCAACGGATCAACGCCGTGGATCCCCGCCTCGAACGGGCACCGCCCCATGTCCATGCCTCTAGTGTGCCAACGACCAGGAGTGTTTGCCGTGCCGATCACCACCCGCGTCGCCACCACCGCCGACATCCCCGCCTGCGCCACCGTTCTCGCCGAGGCATTCCGCGACGATCCACTCATGTCCGCGATCTGGCCGAGCCCACCTCAACGAGATGAGGCTCTGCCGAAGTACTTCGCCGCGTCCTTGCGGCACTTCCACATTCCTGGCGGCGGCGTCCAGGTTGCAACCGATGCTGACGACGCGGTCGGCGCGGTCGCCGTATGGGACCCTCCAGGCCGCTGGGACCTTGGGATTTTGCGGACCCTGCGTGCCGTCCCCGACCTTTTTCCCGCCCTGCGCACCCGCGCGCCAGCGGCTATCACGATCCGTCGCACCCTCGACAAACACCATCCCGCTAATCCCGAGCATTGGTACCTGGCCAACATCGGTACAACACCCACGCTGCAAGGGAGTGGATACGGCACCCGCCTGATCACCGACCGTCTCGCCGGTCTCCAGACCGCGGCCTTTCTTGTCTGCACTCGCGAAGAGAACATCACCTATTACGAGAAGTTCGGATTCCGAGTTGCCGAGACATTTTCCCTGCCAGCAGGCGACGAACCGGCCATGTGGGCAATGGCCCGCAACATGTGACACTGTGCTGTGCGGCCTACCTAGTTCTGATCGTTCGGCAGGTTCGGACCGTGGATATCGTCGGACCGCGACGCGCGCTGGTGCGCCACACTGGAAGCGACAACGAGAGTGGAGTCGATCTTATGAACGACCGTGACGACCGCATCGCCGAGTACGAGGCCCAGCTCGCGCTGATATACGCACCAGAACTGGCATCGCTGGCAACACGCTTTGATGTGGTCGGAGAGGTCGTTAACACGGGTGGTGGCTGTATGGCGATTGAGGCGACCATGGGAACCGTTCCCGGCACGAATCACCCGCTGCAGCTGCTGGTCACGTCGGCCGATCCAGGTCTTGCCGACGAGCGAGCCGAGATACTGCACTGGTTGATCGGCCTGTATGACGGGGTCGAAGGTAGCGATCCTCTTGCCGAGGGTCACGACACCGATTCGTTCACCGACGCGGTCGAATCCGCATTGAAGAACCTGGCGCTCGGTGTTCCTCCGCCGTCCGAACTTTGTGAGTGCTACACCTAGACTGCGGTGCTCAGTCGGCTTCGATCTCGATGCCATCGGCGGACAGGTCTGGAACAATTTTGCCAGCGAAGTGATCGATGATCCGCTGGCGCGACGATTCGGCGGGGATCAGGCTAGCTGTCGGCATGTGGAGCGGGTGGGACCACCATCGCCCGGGATGAAGCTCGTCCCACGGCGGACGCCTTCCATCCTTTCGGCGCGCCGCTCCCGGGTCGTGGTTGCCGAATCCGTCGACGACGGTGTTCCAGACTGGTCGAGAGTCATTGATCATGACTCCCTCGGCCAGGGCTACGAAGACCTCGATCGCCACCAGGTACCGGACGGCGAAGTCGGCGACATCCAGGCTCTCGACTTGATCTATGGACTCCCTGTGCTCGTGGAGGCGATCCCACAGGGGACAGCCGATCTTCGATGCGTCGACGTTCCCCTTCCGTGTTCCCTCCGGGCGAGCCTGACCGACGTAGATCGGCTTCTCGGTCCCACTGATCGCCTGGTAGAGCGAGTTGTCACCGGTGTAGTACAGCGCGTAGACACCCGCACCGGTCATCAAGGCCACGGAGCCAAGTGGCTCCCGGTCCCGCTGAAGTAGTTCCCGCTCAACACTCCGCCCGAGGTTGACCAGGTCGAGCGGGTTGTACGGCGTCGGAGTCGCCGCGTTCTCGCGCCAATTCTTCGGCTTTCGGGCCTTCTTCGGCCTGCTCGGCGGTCGCGGCTGCGATTCTTCCTCTGTCTGCGCCACTTGCACCACCGGCCCCGCTCCCTACCGTCGCACTGATCGAGAGAACCTTATCGGTCTTTGACACGCGACGGCCAACTCGCGGGGCTGCCGGGGACTAGTCACCCGCCTCGGAGCCCCTGAAATTCTGCAGCTCGTCTCCGAGCCCGATGTCCTACTTTCGGACTGTAAGTGGTCAGCGGAACCGCGGGCAGTTCTCCGGGCGCGACGCCGAGCCGAAGCTCAGTGTCTCGGCGATAGGGTCTTGAGTTACGGCGGCGGGCACCTGCCGGTCGGCGCAATCACCGATCTTGATCCCTTCGAATCCCCCTGGGGAGAAACCCGGTTGGCCCCAACAACTTTCGTCCGACTCACCACGCTTGGTGCCGCTAGGGGGATAGCTCCGCGGTATGGTTTGCCCATGAATGACCAGCGAGGAGAAGCAAAGCGGCAACGGACCAGCGTTGAGCTGTTCGCGGGTGGAGGCGGCCTCGCTATGGCCGTCCATCAGGCCGGCTTCCGCCCCTTGCTGTTCAACGAGTTCAACAAGCGGGCTTGTGAGACGCTCATGGCCAGCGCGAAGAAGACGCTCGGGACCGACGGACTGAACCAACTGGACGAAATGGATGGTCGTTTCCCCAAACCTCCCAAGGAGGGGCAACCGGCGCCGCTGTATCCGGCCGACGTCCAGAACCTTGTTCTCACGGCATTCGAGGGCGAGGTCGACGTGCTCGCGGGAGGCCCCCCTTGCCAGCCGTTCAGTGCTGGTGGCGTCGCCAAGGGCGACGAGGACAAGCGCAACATGTTTCCGGCGATGTTCGAAGCCATACGCCAGATCCGCCCGAAGGTGGTGATCTGCGAGAACGTCCGAGGCCTCCTCCGCCCCTCATTCGCCGACTACTTCCAATACATCGTCAACGAATTACAGCTCCCGTTCGAGAAGCGGAAAGATTCGACGCGATGGCAAGACCACAATTCCCACCTGCAGGAAATCCTCGCCACGCTCTCCGACAACGACAGCCATCGCGACCACTATAAGGTCGTCGTGGTTCCGGTCAACGCCGCCGACTACGGCGTTCCACAAGTGCGCAACCGGGTCGTGATCGTCGCGTTCAGGGCGGACCTCGGTATCGATGTCGAAGCCTTCGAGAAGCACGTCAAGACACCGAGGTACTCCGAAGCCGCGTTGTTCCGCTCCATCCGAGACGGCGAATATTGGGGCCGACACCCCGATGTCCCGGTTCACGTGAAGGAGCGCGTCGAGGCGCGCATACCGAAATTCGTGAAGGAGGACGACTGCCTGCCCTGGCGCACGCTGCGCGACGCGATCAACGGGTATGGCACGGACACTCGCCTTACACAGCTGCCCCCGGTCGATCTGAACCGACTTGACGAGAAGTACGACTTCGGTTCGGAGATCGGCGTCGACCACCACGTCGGATGGCCGGGCGCGCGAATCTACAAGGGGCACACCCCCAACGAACTCGACCGACCAGCGAAAACCGTCAAGGCCGGCGTGCACGGCGTGCCGGGCGGCGAGTCGGTCATGCTGCTCGACGACCGCGTCGCCGACTCCGAATCCCCCGACGGTTGGCGATACCTGCATCGGTACATGACCGTGCGAGAGACCGCGCGCGTGATGACGTTCCCTGACGAATGGCTAGGGTCCGGGCCCCGGGGCGAGCAGATGCGGCAACTCGGCAACGCCGTACCCGTAGTGCTCGGTGAGTTCTTCGCCTCGGCCGTCGCCGATGCCCTCACCGCGGCGGAAGCATCGGAAGCCGCCACCGATGACGTGCTCGTAGCAGCACGCTGACGATGCTCTCGCGGGCCGCGGAACACCGATGGAACGAGCGACTGCCATCCGCGCGGGCCTACAAGCGGATGGAAGGCGCTGTCGCTCCAGCGGTCGAGCAAGATCGCGCGGCCGGTGGGCGGAACCACCGGAACGTGGATCTCGGCGACGGACGGTTCGCGCGAGGATCTATCTACCTGCGCGTATATCGACGCACTCGCCGAATCCGCGCGTACTTGCGTTGGTCGCGCGACGGCAAATCCGAGGAACGATACATCTGCGAGGTCACACACGACTCGCGCAAGGACAACCTGATCCAGGCGTGGCGCGAGGCCCACTCCCAGAAGTTAGTGGGCGACCGCCCACTGCCTCCGGCGTCGACGGCGTCATCTGCCGCGGTGCGCGCGGTCATGCGCGCGAACCGTAGGCGCGACACCGGACCTGAGATGGCGTTGCGGAGGGAGCTGTACCGCCGTGGCCTGCGGTACAGGGTTGACGCTAGACCGATAGCGACGCTTCGCCGTACGGCCGACATTGTCTTCGCCGCCGATCGCGTAGCCGTCTTCGTGGACGGGTGCTTCTGGCACGGCTGTCCATTACACCATCGACCGGCGATCAAGAACTCGAAGTTCTGGAGCACGAAGATCGAGGCTAATCAGGACCGTGACCGCGACACATCGACACGGCTCGAAGAGGCCGATTGGCGCGTGATCCGAGTATGGGAGCACGAGAACTCGGACGAGGCCGCCGACCGCATCCAAACCGCGCTCCTCAGCCACCGCCGCACATCCCGTCGGTAATCGGGCTACAGGAATCTTCGTAATGTATGGCTCTCCCACGCACGCTCGGGAGATTTCCTCAATCCCACGGCGAGAACCGCAGCGTCCCTCCGTACGAATCGGCTGGCGATCATTCTGCGCCGCAATCTGATTCGGCGAGACCATCTAGTTCGGCACCAGTTGCCCCAGCTCACACAGGATCACGGCGGCATGTCGGTGGTGCGCGCTAACCTGTGGCGGCAAGCCACGCCGGGCGGGCAGAAGGGGAGACCTGTGACAGAGCAGTTCGTCAACATCGAGCCGCATCCGCGGATTCTGACCGTCCTGGGGGACATCGAGTTCAGTCCGCTGCAATGCCTGTCAGAGCTCGTCGATAACGCGTTCGACGAGTTCCTGTCGAGCCCGTCCGCTCACGGTGAGCGCCCCACCGTGAGCGTGAACTTGCCTGGCAAAGAGGGGAACGCGCGCACCGCTGAAGTCTGGGTCACCGATAACGGCCGAGGTATGGACCTCCCGACCCTGAACAACGCCGTGCGGGCGGGCTGGTCCGGCAATGCCCGCTACGGTGCGCTCGGCCTGTACGGGATGGGCTTCAACATCGCGACGGCTCGCCTCGGTCGTCTCACGACCATCCGGACGACGCGGGCCGGCGACCCGTCCTGGACCGTGCTCGACCTGGACCTCGACGCGTTGGTCAAGGGCGGCACCTACAAGGTGCCAGCCCGTCAGGAGCCCAAGGCATCGCCCGACGAGCACGGCACTCAGATCATCATCAAGAACCTGAAGACCGACCAGTGGCACGAACTGGTGCGCCGCGGTGACAAGCTGAGGGAACAGTTGGGGGACGTCTATTCCTACCTGCTCCGGGAGCGCGGCTTCCTGATCACCGTGAACGGCAAGAAGACCCAGCCAAGACTGCCGTGTGTCTGGGACGCCTCCCGGACCGTGACCCGCAAGGGCAACACCATCCCCGCCGTCATCGAGTTCGATGAACGCCTGCTCCCCGCTATGGCTTGCTTCAACTGCGGCTGGTGGAGCCCCAGCGGGGCGGACAAGTGCGACGACTGCGAGAGCACTGACATCCAGGAGCGTGAACGACGGATCTGGGGCTGGGTCGGCATCCAGCGCTATCACCACGCGAACGACTACGGCCTCGACTTCCTGCGCAACGGACGAAAGATCCTCACCCGCGACAAGAAGCTCTTCTCGTGGGAAGACCCTGATGGCATCGAAGGCCCCGACCTCGAATACCCCATCGACAGTATCCGCGGGGGCAAGGGGCGCATCGTCGGTGAGATCCATTGCGATCACGTGCCGGTGTACTACACCAAAACTCGCTTCATCGAGGAAAGCCCGGAGTGGATCAAGCTGGTCCGCACGATTCGAGGCACTGTCCCAATGAAGGAGAAGAAGGCACTCCAGCTCTACCGGCGGACCAATGACAGCCACCTCGGTCGGCTGTACACGGGATTCCGCCGGGACGACGCCGGCCTGAACTACCTGCTCCCAGGGGCCGGGGGCAAGGTCCTGTTCGACAGGGCCATCGAGTGGGCCGAGAAATTCCGTAAGGGCGACCCCGATTACCAAACCGACGAAAAGTGGTATGAGGCGGCCTATCTCAATGATCACCCGGTGACGGTCGACCCGGACGACGGCGACGCGGATCCGTTCGCGGCCATGGGACTCGGTCAGGGGCCGACCGCTACGCCCACCAGTGTCTCGCCCTCCCCTTCGCCCGTGACCCCCGCTCCCGTTGCCAAGACACTCGATGATCGATTGGCGGATTATCGAGCGGCCGGGGCGCAAGTCCTGGACCTGTCAGGTGAGTACGAGGTCAAGGGACACGGCTCGGTGTCGTTGACCGTATGGGCGGTCAAGGGCGTCACACTCGCCGACCAGAAGGGGACGAACGTGCCGCTGTTCGCCCACCTTCGCAAAGCCCCCGACGTCGAGATCTTCGTCGACATCACGCATTCCCTGTTCACCGAGTACGGTGTCGATTTCCGCGATATGGCCATGGTGGAACTGGCCGAGTGGATCCGAGTCGCGCGTGGCGCGACCAAACCACTCTCGACAGTCCTGATGGACCTGAAGAGCCGCGCCACCGACCAGAAGGTCACCGCGGAAGCGTTGACCGCCCGCGCCACCCGCCTGCTCGACCGCGTCAAGGACGCGATGCAGCGTGAAATCAAGGGTGGGGCACCCACCGGCTACTGGGACATGCTTCAGGAATCCGAGAAGGTCCGCGCCCAGCAGCGATTCGTCGTCGAGGGCGGGAACGGCGGGTGGGAATCCGCCATCGAGGCCGGGGACTTCGTCCCCTTCTTGCCTCCCAATGCCGTCGTGCGACTGCTCGAACTGCGCCCGGACGCTTTTCTCGACGGAAAGGTGTTCCACCGCCCCTACTCCAACCTGACCGACCAGGAATCGCGCGCCTTGGTGCTCACGCGCCTGACCGGCTTGGTGAGCGACCTCGCGGTAATGGCCGAGCACCAGCCGAAACTCGACCTCGACGAACTCGCGCGGATCCGGCTCAGTTGCCTGCTGGTCGAACGTGACCTCGCCGACAGCGAATGAGGACCATCCATCATGACTGACGGTTTCCTCGGACCCGGTTTTCTGCGTGAGCTGGGCCCCAACCAATTCCCGCGCCAGATCGAGAGATTGCTGTGGCACATGGGATTCACCGAGGTCGCCAACATCGATGGCTCCGGAGATCAGGGTGGCGACATCCTGGCTAGCGCCTCGGGGCAGGACTGGGTCCTACAGTGCAAGTGGCGGAAACAAGGCCCGATCTCCGCTGATGGCGTCGACGAGGTCGCCCGGGCCCGCGAACACTACCGTCGAGACAAGGCCGCCGTGGTCACCAACACCGTCCTCGGCGTGGACGCCAAGCGCCGCATCGACCGACTCGCGCTGATCGGTCCCCAAATCCACGAATGGCCCGGCGATACCCTCCGAAAGGCCTGGGCCAAGGTACCCGAGCGCTTCGGGACCGTCACCCCGCGCAATTACCAGCGGATCGCGATCGACAACGCCGTCGGCGGACTGAACACCACCAGCCGAGCGTTGGTCATCCTGGCCACCGGCTTGGGTAAAACTATCGTCGGGGCGGAGGTTATCGACGAGCACCTTCGTCGGCGGCCAAACGACTTGGTCCTGGTTGTCGCCCACACCAAGGATCTAGTCGATCAACTCGAACGCGCTCTCTGGCGTCACCTGCCCAAAACCGTGAAAACCCGGCTAGTCACAGGAGAAGAGCGTCCCGACGATCTCTCCGGCGTCACCTGCGCCACCCTCGGTAGCGCTCTCTACATGGTTCGGCGCGGATATCGCCCCGCACTGGTCGTGGTGGACGAAGCTCATCACGTCGGGGAGGACGGACAATATGGCGAGCTGCTCGACCTGCTTACCGACTCCCGGCAAATAGGCCTCACCGCTACGCCTTGGCGCGGCGACGAATACGACATCACGCACCGGTTCGGTGAACCCGTCGTGAAGATCGGCATCGAAGAGGGCATGCGCCGGAGCTACCTCGCTCAGGTCGACTACCGCCTCTTCGTTGACAACGTCGACTGGGACGTGGTCCGTTCAGCCAGCCAGCACGATTACAGCTTGGGCGAACTCAACGCCCGACTCTTCCTCCCCCAGCGCGATGAGGCCGTCCGCGACGAGCTGGCGGCCGTATGGGGAACCACGCCCAATCCCCGGGCTCTGGTCTTCTGCCGCACCATCGACCACGCGGAACGTCTCGCCGATCTCCTGCGCCGCACTCCGAATTGGTCGGGCGCCCTGGCCATCCACGCCGAGCTCTCCAAGCGCGAACGCCAATCCCGCCTCTTGGCGTTCCGCTCCGGCGAGGTCCCCATCCTGACCTCTGTGGACATTCTCAACGAAGGTGTCGACGTGCCGGATGTCAACATCCTGTGTTTCGCGCGTGTCACCCACAGTCGTCGCATCTTCATCCAGCAACTGGGCCGCGGTCTGCGCCTTCGCGAGGGCAAGGAACGGGTCGCCGTCCTCGACTTCGTCAGCGACCTCCGGCGCGTGGCAGCAGCCCTGAACATAAAACGCGCGGTCGCCGACTCCGCGAATACTGAGGAACTCCAGGGCATCACACCATCCCGTGTCGAGTTCACCGACCAGCGAGTGGCCTCCCTCATGGAAGAATGGATCAAGGACGCCGCCAGCCTCGAGACAGCCTACGACGAGGTCCGCCTCCAGTTCCCAGACCAAACCATGACCAGTCAGCGGTGATCAATGCCCCCGAAAGTGCCCAAGCCCATCCAAGTCCAAGTCGCCACCGAGCTCTACCAACGAGCCGAGGACATCGACTGGGATCTACTCACCGACCGTGAACGCGCCAACTACTACGCGAAGTGGGTAGATGACAAGAAAATCGGCGGCATCCTCGTGGGGTACCTCCCCGTTGGCGATGTCCGTGTCTGGATCAAGGACGGGCCGATGAAGGAATACGTCCGAGCACTGGAAGGAATCGGCACCTACGCGTCGTGCGCCACAAAGCGGTTCCCCCCGCACGACACGCTCGTGAAGCAAGGTCTCGGCCCTTCCTGGGATCTGGTGCCACAGTCGGTGAAGGAAAAGCCCATGCACTGCATGGCCACCGACGGAGAGCACGAGCGCTATGTGTGCTGGGGCGCGCCCCATACCTTCAAGGATCTGATTTGGGCCGCCCTCGGTGCGGCCGTCAACTCGTCGGAAACACCTCTGATCATTGTCACGACCCGCACCGGCCATCCGCAGCTGACACAGGAAGAGGACTTCCAGAATGCCGTCGCCGCTCGCTGCGGCCTCCGGATAGCCCACGTCAGTCGAAAGCTGACCCCGACAGGCTAGGAATCAACCCGGCGTATCAACTGTGCCGGTCAGGGTCCAATGTGGATGAACTATGTCCACAACGGTTGCGAATGTGACATCACTCGGGAAAGTCCCCGCCCCCAGACCTGCTCGCCGAAATTCGCCGGGCGGAGCAGGTTTGAGGCGGTCAGTTGTATCCAGTCACCAGCTTCGCGATCAGAATCAGGTTGATGTATAAACTTCCACCGAACGCGCGATTACCTCGATCGCAGTGGCAACGAGGTCTTTAGCCGAACACCGCCGACTATTACCGCGGTCGCGTCATCGTCGGCTATGAACTCGACTACGCCCAGTGTCGATGTCTGGCCGGCCGCTGTTTGGATCGCCCAAGCGGCGGTGTAGTCATCTAGTGCCGCGTCCCGGAACGTGACTGATTCACGTGCCACGCCACGCAAGCGGCCAGCGAGTACTGCGGCCACGACACGCGTCGTCTCGTCGATACCGGTTTCCTCGACCGGCCACTCCAAAAGCTGGCCCAGATCTGGCCGGAGCAGCACCGTCACGAACGATTTGGCGGCGACGTACTGGCTGCCAGGGTTCCGGAAGCGCTCGAAATCCCGCTCGACATTCACGAGCTCGCGCACGCGCTGGAGATGGCGTTCGATTATGGCGTTGACCTCACCACTCGGATTGGCTGCGGCGATCTCAGCGACAGCCGCTTTCAACACCTCGGACGGGCTCCATGACTCGGATCGGTCGCGTTCACCTAACACACGGTAGGCGGCCCGAAAGATAAGTCGATCAGCTCTTTCCTCGTCAGTCTCGCTCGTTGGTTCGGCAACTTCGCCGGTCAGCCCGGACCAACTCAGCCACGGCGGGACGATGGTGTCCTTCGGCAGGCTGGTGGCGCCGAGCAAGCCAGCCGCGACCGCCAGCGCCTCGCCATTGTCAGCGGCGGCCATCGCCGCGCTGATCGCTCCACGTACGCGATCTATCCGCGACCAATCAGTCTCCGGCGCTTCCATTGGCGCCGCGATCACAACCTCAGCGTCGGATTCCGTGGAAAACAACTCGGGGTTTACCCGAAGCAAGCACTCGTGTGGAAAGACATTGCCGTAACGGCGAGAGCGATGCTCACGAAGCGATTTCTCGTCGGGGAAGTGGATCGCTTTGACGTCGGCCAGCGCCACCGCGCGCGAATAGACGACACGCCCATCCAGCCGTTTACCGTTCAGGGCGGCCTCGGATAGCTCAACCAGGACCGGCGCACTAGCGCCACGCTCGGCCACCACGCGCTCGATCAACTGCACTGGCGGTGGACCGACGAGTAGCGGCACCCACCCGGGAGACAGCTCTAAAAGGTCGGCGTAGTACTTGCGGAAGGACTCGCGCGGTGCCAGCAACCGCGAGCCGAGCAGACCAATGAGGTTCATACGGTTGGTCAGGAAGAACAAGCGCGTCGGCGCGGACGCGACTAGGGAGGCCGGTTCCTCCACCGGGACAGTCTCCTGCTCGGACACCGCCTCAACCGGTTCAGATGATGACGGATCCGCAGCAGCGTGCTGGTCCGATGTGATGTGCTCCGTTTCGGGCTCGTTCGCCTGCACCGGAGTAGATTCGACTTCGCCTGTATCAGCTTCTTCTACCGGCTCAACGGGCACTGCGACCTCGACCGGCTGCGGCTCTTCGGACTGCGCGGAAACATCGAAGAGCGCCAAAGGTTCAGCGGGTTCGTTGAAAGCACGCTCCCCGACCTTCGCCTTCGCTGATCCACGCGTGCGGGCGGACTTCATGACCTCGGGCCGGTCGCCACCGAAACCGTCGCGCTCGACCTGACCATCATCGATCACTGTTCCAGTACCAAGCCGGTCAAGTCAGCAACAATCTCCGGCACGCCCGAAGCACCACTCCAGGACAGATGCAGTTCGTGGCAGGCTCTGGACATCACCACATAGAACATCATGCGTGTGGCCGCCGATGTCGCATCGGCCGTCACCTGCTGCAGCTCGGGCACGAACAACGCGTCGAACTCCAAACCCTTGAGCGACTTATAGTGCACCAACGTCACAGCTGGCGAATCGAAGTCGAGGATGCGGTGCTGGGGGTTGCTCGAGATGTACTGCTGAACTGGAACTGGCAACTTGCGGTTCAGCAGCGCCTGGTACAGCTTGCGTTGCAGCGGATGGTTGCCGCAGGCCACTCCGATGGTCAGGTTGGTGCGCGCCTTGCCGTAACGGGCGATGAAATCCACGAATTCATCCACGCTCGCGTAGCGCTTCAGCGTCGGCTTGTCGCCGTGGCGCTCCGGCGGGGCTGGAAGTCCGGTAGGAGCGCCGGAATAGTACTTGGCTGCCACGGCCGCGATCTCGACGGTGTTGCGGTAGTTGCGCAGAAGGGACAGATGCTCGCGGGCCCCGATCGCGGTCTCGATCTCGTGCAACGTGGTGTTGTTGTCGAACAGCTGCTGGTTCTCGTCAGCGAAGACCGTGATGTTCTTGGCGACGAAGCGCGCGATCCGGAAGAAGCCGAGCGATAGGTCCTGACCTTCGTCGACGATCAAGTCCGCCAGGCCGCCCAGCTGCGGCGGGTTGGCCATGAACAGCTGGGCGATCTGAGCCCAGTCGACCTCGTAGGAGCTGCCAGTAATGGTCGGGGGTTTGGTGCCGTAATGCTGTCGCCAGAAGTCCCAGAACCACTTGTGGAAGGTGGTGACATACCCGGCGACGTCCATCTCGTTAGCCGCCTGCTCGGTGTACTGCTGGAGCACCTTCGAGTACATGAGCACGGCTGGCTCGCGATCATCGAAAGTCAACGCCTGGGCGCGGTATAGCGCCATCACGGACTTGCCGGTCCCCGGGGGGCCGCTCACCAGGTAGTTGCCGTCGAGGTCGAGGCTGTAGATGAGGTCCTGTTCCTTGGATAGGTCCTCGAAGGCGGGCAGCCTCACCCTGTGCTCCTGACACCCTCAACCGCTGCCTCGATGGCCGCGTCGAGCACTGGCTTGAAGAAGCCCCGCACCTTGTCGTTGCCGATCACCATCCCTCGGTCCAGCAGATAATTGCCGCTCTCACAACTCGTCTCGGCCACGAGCGAGCATGCGTGGCAGGCCGCGATGTTGAGGCTGGCGAAGGTGGATGCCAGGTTCTCGCTACAGAGCGGGTCAGACGAACACCACATGGCGTCCTGCAACGCTTCCAAAATGGTGGTTCGCAGGGTAGGCGGCTCGCCTTGGCGCACCAAGCCGCCCAGGGTGCCTTCGGAATCACCAGCAGCGGTGTAGATCAGGATGCCTGCTTGCTTGGCGGTGCCGTCCGCCTCCAAGCTGCTTCGGGCGTATATGCGTTCTCGCAGGCTCGTGGCCGCGTAGCCCGATTCGAAGGCCAAGCGGCGAATCATCAGGTGCGCGAAAGTGTGCAGTAGAACGTAGCGAGGGCTGAGGATCGGCCCCGTCCGTTCCCGCAGCCGCGGTGCCATGAATGAGGCGTCCAGGCGCCCTTCCAATTCCGCGACGCGGGCGCGCACGTCATCCTGCTGCTCCCAGACGTTCAGACGGTTCTCGTCCAATGACAAGAAGATGCCTTCACCGCCGACGTCGATAGCTGGCAACCAGCTGACTCGGTGGTTGAGTGCGGCCTTCACCAAGGTGTCTTTGTCACCCGGTGTGACCCGATGGAAACCCTCCAGCGCGCGTACCTCGCGTAGCCGATCGGCCAACACCACCTTGTCGATGCGGTCGGTGAGCAACGACGTAATGGCGTTGCTGTCAGCGGCGCCCGCTGTCAGGCCAACGTGCCGAGTCCGGAAGTGCGGATCATCGGAATTGTCCGAGGGGGTCAGGAACGCGGCCCATTCCTCGCTCAGCAGGTCGCCAGGTGTCGCCTCGACGGCTGTCGCTCGCCCTGCCTCGCGCTGCTTCTCATCGCGAGCGAGAGCCTTCACATAGTCTTCGGCCACGTCGTGCCTCTCTGCCAGCATCTGCACAGTGAGACCGAACATCGGAGACTCTTCGTTGGTGGTCATCAGAGGCCGGAACCAGTCGTCAGCCTTGATGGCCATCGCCTTCTCGCTGTTCGCGTCCGACCGCGACGGATTCGGAATCTCGATAGACGAGTGGACGACCGGGAAGTACACGTTGCTGGCTCCGCGCTGAACCGCCAGGGGAATCTCATCGCAGTCGACGCGTTCCTCGAAGCGTTGCCAGGGCTGTCGGCCGCCGCACGAGACGCCGATGGACTTGAGCGATCCTTTCGAGGTTATACCCATCAGGTTTCGGCGGCTCTGGCAGCTTTGGCATCGAACTTGGAGGGTGTCGAGGCCACCACCGCCCTTACCCGGCAATGTCTCGAAGCACAGGCTGTCCTTCTGGCACTGGCGGGCGTCAGGGGTTGAGCTACGGGAGTGTGCCCACCGTCGCCAGTCGATGTCGTCCATGTGCCCCTTGGGACAGATCTGAATCCAACGCATCGGCACCAATGGCTTGCGGCCAGCACAACCACCGCAGGTCGGGGATTTTCCATCTTGCTCCAGCGAGCGCTTCCACCGGGTCATGCGGCGGCACTTCTGGCAGAACAGCCAGGTCGGGAAGCGCGAGTACGGTACGCCAGCTTTTGAGGGTGCCCAGGAATTGCTGTCAATCGACGGCGCTGCCCGAAACTGTGTCACGCCGAGAGCAGCGGCCAACCGATCGCTTTGTATCGTCTCGCCTCGGGCACCCCACCTGAAGATGTCACAACCCACTAGCGACTCGCCCTGGAAGTCGAAGATCGCTCCGACGCCGAAGGGGACGATCGTCTGCGACTGCCTGATTTTGCGTTGCATTTGGCTACTTGTTTCCCTTCGACGACCCCGCACCGTGGACAACCTCGATCAGCGACTCCATGTCCACATTGCGCATCGAACCGAGTGTTGGCCACGCGTCGCCCTTGGCATGGAACTGTTTGATGAGGTTGATCTGGCCTTTGCCATTCGGCTTGTAGTACAAGAGCTTGCTGTCCGCGTCGGCTCGCCGAGCGCGGTCCAGCCAGTCGTCGATGAACCTGTCCAGATAGCTCCGCGCGCCGATTCGTTCGCGAGGTTCGACACGTTCCACCACTTCGATCAGGGCGTCCGCCAATTCTCGGACCTCGGCCTCGTGATTAATGATCTCGCCAGCTCGTCCGTCCGTGTTCAGGCCGAGCTTATGTCGGACGAGGATCACCAGCGCGGCGTGAAGCGCGCGGTCACGCGATGGTGGTGAGTACGGGGTGACGCTTGTGGGCTCAACGTGGCGATAGAGCGCTGAGTGGTACCCGCGGAAGTTCTCGTAGTGCGATCTGTCGCGCGGCTTGGTCGCGCGGAACAGATCGAACACCAGGCCGGGTGCCGTCGAACGTCCCACGCGGCTGGTGGCCTGGATGTACTCGGCGGTGGCCTTTGGCTGGCCGTTCACGAGCATCAAGCCCAGGCGAGGAACGTCCACACCCACCGACAGCATGCTCGATGTGGCCAGGAAGTCCACCGAGTTCTTGTCGGAGCACGGCTTATTCAGACGCTCGAGAAGGCGTGGCTGCTGGGCGCGAGGAACAGACGACGACAGCTCATCGACGTCGTAATCGCGTTTTGGTCGGTTAACGATCAAGCTGCCCAACCGGGAGTGGATATCGTCACGGGCGATGGTGACCGTTTTGCCGAGCTCGCGCAGGGAGCTGTGGTAGGCGACCACCGTCCAGTAGGCGTCCTGGGCATCGTCGGCCAGGCAGAGGTCTACCGGTGCTTGCAGAAGCGCTGCCCCGGAGTGCACCACCGCGGTGTCGAAGGTGTGCCCTTGGGCCATCATGCCGACGTACAAGCGTCCGGGTGACGTCTTGTCCTCCCTGGCGAAGTAAGAGTTGCCAGCGTCGATCCCTGCTGGTGGGAACAAATCAACCGGCCGCCCGAAAAGGCCGTTGATCTGTGCCGTGGCGCGTCGAATCGTCGCGGTGGATGAGATGACCTTCGGTGGCCGCCGATCTGACTCGCAGAGCAGGTTGATCGCAGCTTCGTACAGGCCGACCGTCGTACCCAACGGGCCAGTCAGTAGGTGCAACTCGTCCTGGATGATGAGAGAGGGGGGACGCGTGCCATTGGCTCGCCCGAACAGTTTGCCCGACTCTGGAACCCAGGCGAGCTGGGCGAACTTATCCACCGTGCCAAGCAGAAAGGTTGGTGGACTGTCGTACAGCGCGTCGTCGATCACCCGCACCGGTAGCTCGGAATGGAACTCGCATTTGCTTGATGGGCAGTGGAACTTGAACGACTGATCGGTGCAGACGATGCCGTAGTCGGCGTCCTCGTCGCTGTGTTCACGGGGCACGATCTCAGTGCCACACCATGGGCAACGCTCCAGGAGGAATCGATCGTCTGTTTCGCCGGCGTCGCGTAATTCGTCGAACCGCTCGCGTGCCTTGACATAGCGGTTCGGCGTAGTCGCCTCACCAACCCACAGCCCTACGGAGACTGGCTCATCACCTAGGCGAGCTGGGTGCTCGCGCCGAAGGTATTCGCAGGCCGCGATGGTTGAGGCCGTGCGCTGGAACTGCTGTGCGGTCAGCAGCGACAGCGTGTAGCGACTGACAACTGCCGTGCCTCCGCCCGCGACGCCTTCCAGCAGCCGCCGTCGGAAAATTTCGAAGGCCGCGACGAGCAGGTAGGCCTCGGTCTTCCCCCCGCCCGTCGGAAACCAGATCAGGTCTACGACATTTCGATCATCGTCTTCGGGGTCGGCCAGGCCGCGCAGGGTCGTCAGGAAGAAGCCCATCTGGAACGGCCGCCACTGGGCACCACCCAGATAGTTCGTCGGCAAGTCGGGGGCCGCACTACGCGGATGGCGTGTGCCGGCCAAGTCCTTCTTGCTGTGCCGCATCTGAATCAACATGGCCCGGTTAGCCAGTCGGAAGGCTTCGATCAGCTTGGCGCGATTGGGGTGTTGAGCGAACACACGAACGCCCGCGCGCATCCGGTCGCGGGCGCGCACCAGTCGCTCGATCACGGATACCGTCGCGTCCTTGTAACGCTCCTCTAAGCCCGCGGCTTCGGCGCCTACCTGCTCGATCCAGGCGTCGTAGGGGTCAACGAAAGCGTCGAGTTCGCGTACAAGGTCGTCGGCGTCCGTCGAGGCGTCGGCCAGCCAGGCGATGTTCAGAGCCGGCCTTGAGTCGCCCTCAGCGCTGACTCGCGGAACGACAAAGGATGGCATGACTTCCGAGCGGACGCCGTTGACCTTGCCGTCGAGTTCTCGCCACTCCGGTGAACAGCCGTGACCGATGGCGAAGACGCGCGCCTTGCGGTGCATCAGCCGAAGCTCTTGCTCCTCGGGATCGTGGGAAGCCATTGTTACCGAGGGGTACTCCAAGAGCTCGCCCGCGCCATCCACGCTCACATCGAACTCGACCTGGAGCAGGATATCTTCCCAGCCCGGTTTCGGGTGTTCACCGTCGATGCTCCGGGCGTTTACCAACGTAACCGTCACAAGGTTCCCGTGGGGGTACCCGCGCCAGCGAATGTGAATCTCGGCCTTTTTGTCCCAGATCGGCTCGGGCTCGGTGTTGTCAGCGGTAATGGTCACTTTCGCCTCAGGCAGCGGGTTGCGTCGCCAGACACGCCTTGAACCAGGGGACTTCTGACGCGGGTCCTCATCCTGTTCCTCGGTAGGCCCACCGTCCCGAACCTCCTGAGCGGTCAGAGCCTCCACAGCCGCAGCGCCGCTTAGTAGTTCGTACTCAGCAGCGCGGGCGTTGATCGTCAGTTCGGTCGCCGTGGTGAAGAACGACAGCCCCTGCGACGCGGGTAGGAAGTCGTTGGCCGCTGAGACCGGATCGTCGCTGAACTGGCTCTCGTCGCCGCCGACAGCCGTCGCCGACTCGTCTTCCTCCTCGCCCTCCTGCTCGACGTACCCCGCGAACTCGGCCTTACGGGGGAACAGCGTGCCCATGAGGTACCGGCGGTTAGGCGGATCGAAGATGATCTCAGCGGACCCGTCGAACGGGCCGACCAGCTGGCGGCGAACGTAGTCGACGAAGTCGGACCGGACATCTGAGAGTGTGGTCATGCACCCGCCTTGTTCAATGCGTCGAGAGCCGTTGCGGCATAGGTCTTGTACAACTCAGCCACCCGGGCTGCGACTGCTGGACTGGTCGCTAGCCAAAGACCAGCGCGCGGCCGGCTCAGTGCGACGTACAGCAGGTTAATCTCCACCTCCGAGTCGAGTGAGTCGATGTCTATGACGCACACGAACCGGTTCTCCAACCCCTTGATGTCCACCGCTGATGCCCAGGTGAGATCGGCACCCGGCCAACCGGCCGCTGAGTCCGTGTCGAGCTGACGCAATTTCCCCTTCCGCGCAACACGCAGCCCCCGGGCAGCACTCGTCCCCCAATCACCACGAAGCGAGACTATGGTGACAGCACCGACCGGCACTTCGTGGTCGCGAAGCATGCGCAGGTGCGCTTCCAGCGCCGCTGTCTCCGTCGCCTGGTCGTCTACCGTCAGGAACTCGACTTGCGGCCCCGAGCCAGCTGCCGCCACCCCGGTGTCAGCTCCGGTGAGTGCCCGGGTCTGGAAAGCGATCTCGCGAGTGTTGCGACAGTTGGTTTGGAGGGTGGCGGGCACTGGCGAGAACGACTGGATGTATTGCAAGGCTTCGCGATCGAAGTCGCCATACAGGTCAGCTTGGCGGTTCTGGTCCATGAACATCACCCACCGCCCATCGCTCCAGCCACCGGCGATGGTCGCCTCGAGGCGGTCAAGGCAGTCGAAGTTCATCAGATCCTGTGCCTCGTCGATCATTACGGCATCGAACTGCTGGTTGCTGGGCAGTTCGGATGCCGCGTGAACTGCGACATCAGTCCCGGTCAGCAGTTCCCGGACGAACGCCGCCAAGACCTCGCTCCGGCAGAGGAACAGCACCGCACGGCCGACCAGGGCCTGGCGGCGGGCGACTTCGGTCGCCAGGAAGGTCTTGCCGGTCCCCGCTCCCCCGTTGCAGAGCACTCTGGGCGCCTCGCTGATGAGGTCGAGCCTGGTGAACTGCTCGTCGGTCAGGCGAACGAAGGCGACATCGAGTGTGCTGGCGCGGGCGTCGAGCAGGGGTGTGCGGTCGAAACTTGGGCGCAGTCGCTGAATAAGCGTTCCGTGCAGGTGCTTGTCGATGGGCAGCTTGTCCGGCTGACGCCGACACCAGTAGGCGACCGCCTGATTGACCGCCCCGACGAACTCCCGGCTGAATTGCCCTCGGCCACAGTAGGTCTCAGCATCCCACTCGAAGCTGCTCAGCGCCAGGTCCACATCGGGAGTAACCACCAGGGACCCGAAAGCGATGTCATCAACTGCTACACCGATCTGCTCCCGTAGCCGATCGCGAAGTGCATACATACCGCTAGTGACCTGCTTGAACGGACCCTCCCGATCTTGTCGGTGGTGTCCGCTACGGTCGCTGTACGTCCATAAGCCGTTGTTACAGGAGATTTGGGCACCCTTGACCTCTACGACCAGCACCAGCTCGTCGAGCACGAGCACGAAATCAAGCTCAGAGGTGAGCTTGTACTCGTGCGTCGGCAGGTTCAGAGAGTGCAGTGCCGTGCCTCGGAGTCCGCTGGCTGCCAGCGCCTCGAACACGCGCCGTTCAGACGTAGTTGTCGGGACCGAGCCAAGCTCGGCCGGGATCATTCTCAAGGTCGCTCCCCACAGGTTTGACTGCAGCGTAATCCTGCCGCACGGACACACCGCCCGCAGCAGTTCGGTGCCGCCCAGGGGAGTTTCGAGTGGACATTGAATACGTAGGTCGCGTACTCGTCCGGCTCCAGCCGTTCGTCAAGGATCGTGTGATTCGACGCTCTCGCATAGAGCGCGTGCTGGGGACGCTGCGGACCCCGCCGGAACATCTTGCGGCTGAGATCGATCGCCTGCTCATCAAGGCGGGCATCAACATCGATGAAGACTGCGCGCCTGTGCCGACAGAGCCCGAGACGCCCGAAGACGTAGTAGCCGACGCGGAGTTCGACATCGAGCCGGATGACCGGGCTGCGGGCGGTCCGGGACGTGACTCGGATGCTGTGGAGGCCGCTCGTCGGCGGATCAGGTCCGATCGACGCGTCCCCGCGTCCAGACGTGCCAGGGTGCTGCTTCGGTCCGAGGAAGAAGTCGGCCTTGCCATCCTGGTGCGGGGCGAAACCGGACAACCTCTGAAGCAGGGTGACTTCGCCAAACTGACAGGCGAACCTCGCGAAGCGGCGATCTGCTTGCTGCTTCACAACCAGGGACTGGTGCATTCAGTCGCCAAGCGCTACGCGCCTTCTGGCATGACTTCCGAAGACCTGTTTCAGCACGGCATTACAGGACTCATTCGCGCGGTGGAGCTGTTCGATCCGAACATGGGCAACAAGTTCTCGACATACTCCATGAACTGGGTGCGCCAATCCATCACGCGCGCTATCGCTAACGAGTCGCGCATGATCCGGGTGCCGGTGCATATGTACGAGCGCGTGCTGAAGGTCTGGCAGACTCATGCTCGTCTGACTGTCGACGGCGAGGCGCCGTCGGTTCACCAGTTGGCCTTGGCCTGCGAGTTGATCGATAGCCAAGTGACGGAGTGCCTGATGCTTGGGCGGCACGACATCCTCTCGCTAGACACCCCGGTCGCCCACGAGGGTGAGGCGACGCTGGGCGACCTGTACGACAGCGCCGACCCCTACGCCGATCCAGAGCGTGAGATTGTGTTCGCCCTCCTGCAAGGACAGATCGCCGTCGTGCTGGAGACAGTCAGTGAACGGGAAGCGAGCGTGGTGTCGATGCGGTTCGGACTCTTGGACGATTCGCCGAAGACGCTCGATGAGATCGGAAAAATCTACGGCGTTTCGCGCGAGCGGATCCGCCAGATCGAAAAGAAGGCGATGACCCAGCTACAAGACCCGTCGCGGAGCCAGGTACTCCGGGCGTACTTGTATGGCAGCGACGATCTACCGACGCGCAAGCCGCAGCCCGACAACGATGTTCAGGAAAGCGGACAATGCGCGCCCGAATTCGTGCTTCAGACTCGGGGGGCATCACAGGGTGAGCCTGGCTCCCTGTGAAGTCGACGATGCGAACTTTGGGATAGGGCTGCGGCTGCGCTATCGAGATGCGGCGACAACAGCGAGCAGTCACATCGGGGCATGCGTAGCATCGTTCATTTCTTCGAGCGGAACGAGTCGTTCGGCGAGACAATCGAGTTCGGCATCTGGAACTACGGGGCTGTTGTCGTACAGTAGACGCACCAATACAGCGCGTGAGTCGAAGATCATGCACGAGGCACGGTGTGCGCCGGTTTGATGTTTCTTGGCTCGCAGATACTCGGATAGGTGCGGCGCCAGGAGGGGTAGGTCGTCGTCAGGTGCGAGGCACGCCCAGACCAGCAGGACGTGGCCGTCGCTGGCACCCATGGAGTGGGTGATCGACCGGTGCACTCCGGATTTGCGGGCGCGCGCGGCCAGTTTCGTGGCGTATCGGCCGAACGCTCGTTGCACTTCGCCGTTACCTTCCAGCAAGGCTGCGGTGGTGGCGAGCCAGCCCGGCGCGCCGGTCGCACCGACGCGATCGATCAATGCGAGCAGCTTGGGGTCGGCGTCGAGTTGTGGCTTCGGTGCGGGCTCGTGCGCTGGCGAGGCCAGCTGGGCCATGTACCAGGCATCGAGTGCTTCCGTTTCGTCCAGGACCACCTCGGGCCGCTGTGCCTCGAAGCGGTGGAGGTCAGCTGCCGATGGTGGGCCCACCCAAGGCAACGCTTCCGTGGTTCGGCGCGGATCGGGTTCGATGTAAAGGCCGCAGGTCAGGAAATGCATGAACAAGTCGAGCTCGTCGACGGCACGGTATTTCCAGGTGGCCAGGGCATGAGTTCGGCGCCGTAGGTAGAGCAAGAGCTCGCCTGGGCGATCGACGAGTTCGCAAACGATTCGCAGGTCGTGGATGGAGACCGTCCACGGGATGTTGTCATGGTTGATGATGCCGGCAGCGAGCAGTGTTGCCGTGGCCGTGGTGATCCCGGACAGATCCTCCAGCCCAACCGCGATCGTGTGGATCTCGCGGATTCCGCTGGCATCGATCCATTTTTCGTCGTCGAGACGGATGCGTTGGTCGGTGATGATCCTGTGCCGGAGCCTGTCGGCTTGGTCCGCAGCCGCTTTCACGATGTCACGCAGCTTTCCGCGCAGTCTGCTGGCGACCCCGCCGCGCGCTGCGGCACTCAGCGCGACTGCTTTGACTTCGATAATGAGGGCCATGTCATCGATGATGATGAGACCGTCGCCTTCCACCCGTTTGGTGAAGGTAGTCGGTTCGGTCTGTGGTGTAGTAGCTTTCGGGTCGGGCACGAAATAGTTGAACCCTCGGAAGACCGTGGCCGTTGGGAACACACCGACCAAATGGTCGATCGCGGCATTCTCGACCCAGTCGCCTCGATGCTTCTTGTACGGTTGCCAGTGGTCTGCGGATTGCAATCGGTCCTCGATGACCTCGCGGATGGCAGGTAGGGCGAGTCCGTCGTGGACCAGCATGCGTTGCCCGCAGGTGTTGGTGACGAGGGGAGCCGTGCGTAGTGGGTTGTCCCCTCGAAAGAAGCGGTCCAGGTTCTGGTCACGATTGTCCGGCCCGGTCAATGTGAATGTGTCCAGAACAGCTTCGACGATAGCGGGAGCCAACCCTGTGCACTCTGCCAATTCATCGACATCGATGATGGTTGCGGTCGCGATGTTCGTTGTCAGGTCTTCCATAGCGGTGAAGACGTCCTGCATGATCGCGACCTGGTCGTCGGTGGGTGGCCTGCGCGCACTGCGGTTCTTCGGCATGGAGCGGACTATCGGAAGACTCGCATCACGCGCTGCTGCCATGCGTTCGAACCGTTCCTCCAGTTTGGTCATCGTCACGGTGCGTGCGGCCTCCATGATGTCGACAGCCTGCAAGCCGGTGAATCCCAACGTTTCCCGGCAGTCATCGGCCACAGTCGCGTCGGCGAACAATCCGCGCAGAGTATCCAGAAGCATGTGGGGATAAATCGGATTCCGGAGGGTTATCTCGCGCTGAACAGACAGGAAGACGATCTGACTGTCCGCGTCGCGGGGTGTTGTCGCACACAGCGAGATCAGGCGACCCGCATCCATCGCCCTGTCGGCTGCGGCCTGGACCCGCGCCGGTAGGTAACCCGACTGATCCGACGGCACGGCACCACCCACACCGAGTTCGTGGTCGCGGCACACCAGCACCAGGGTGATCAATTCCAGGGCGGCTGCCGAACCTTCTTCACCACGGACGGCACGATCGAGGATCATCCCGACGCGAACACTCGAGACGACCTTGATCAGATCCAGATCACATGCACTTCTAACCACGTCATCCGCAGCAGCGTTCAACTCGGTCTTCGCGGAATCAGCGACCTGGCTCAAGTCGCTGGTCGTCCTCACGAACTCAGCGAAGTCGCTGAACGAGGTGGCCACCGCGCGTTCCGACGGTGCGCCAACCGGATGCGCGTTGAGACGCTCACCGGCAGTGCGCTGCTTCTGTTTACGACGTGCTCGCCGTTCACGTTTGCTGTTCACGACACCGCACTCGCGATACTGTCCAGGACATTCCGTCTGCTACTCACGGCTAGAGATATACCTCGGCCGGTGCATCGATAGCATCCAGACGCGATCCAGACGCGCCGAGCGCCGATACGGCGTCCACGCCACAGTCGTTGCTGAAATAAGGACATCGCCGTGTCCCGACACTCTCTCGGCGACGGTGCTCGCACTGAGGATCGTCCAGGCCGACGACCTGATTCTCGACACATCCGCCGATCAGTTCCACTCTCTGCGGACATCCGCGGCTGGTCGTCAGCCGCACCGAGCACACGCTCTCCCGTCAGCGGCACAGCCGGATCGCACCTGGCGCCGGATGCTCAGCGACATGGAACACGGCGCTCGGCTGGGACCTGAAGGAGTGGTGCAGCGTGGCAGTCTTGACCCATCCCAAACGTAAACGGCATGGACAGCGGGCCCGACAAACCACCGATGGTGTTGGCTGGCACCGTATCGGGGCCAAGCTGGCGCACTACCGCATGACGCGCCACCAGCACACCGGGATGTACCCCCGGCCAGCCAGCCACCTACCAATCAGAAGGGGAGAAGCGGGCGAACGGGCGCCTACGCTTGCTCCTGCCGGCTGCCAGCTGGTCGACCGACAGCCAGCTGCCCAATCCGCACGGAACCAGTGGGCGACCCGCCAATCCAGGGTGTACGCGCGTGCCCCCCGCGCGCCCCTAACAGCGGTATTCGGCGGTAAATCAGGGCGAAAGTCACACAGAAACCGGTCGGTCGTCCAATTTTGATGGAAACAAAAAACACCCCCTGACCTGCGAAGATCAGGGGGTGTAATGTGGTCCCAGCTGGTTTCGAACCAGCGACCTTCCGCGTGTGAGGCGGACGCTCTCCCGCTGAGCTATGGGACCGAACACTGCGCCGGGCGGATTTTGAGCCGCTCGAACGAGATGGAACATTAGCACGGGGGGCCGGGATGACACCAAATCGCCTTGTGAAGCGGGGTTTCGGTGAAGGGGAGCCGAGCTGGTGGGTCAGGGCTCGCGCTCGCGCGCGTGTGTGCGCGGGCGGGCGATCGATGTCCGCGCCGGGCGCTCCAGTCGGCGTCATCGATAGATGCGCATATCTATGTTTCATGATGTGGGCATCAAGGGGGTGTTGGGCTGCGGATCGGTTCAGGTGGGCGGGGACGACATGCGTGTAATTCACATTTAGGCCTGTTTACCAGGCGATTTGTAGTCTGCGTCGAACGTCGGCTAATGTTCTCATCGCACCGCAGAGAGCAGCGAAGCCGCCAGGCCGAGCCGCTCCCCTAAGTGTGAAGTAAATGCGGATGTGGCGCAGTGGTAGCGCATCACCTTGCCAAGGTGAGGGTCGCGAGTTCGAATCTCGTCATCCGCTCGAGAGGTAGATAAGGCACTAGCCCTATCCTCCTTTGTACGGTGGAGTGGCCGAGTGGTGAGGCAACGGCCTGCAAAGCCGTGCACACGGGTTCGATTCCCGTCTCCACCTCGCGCGATTAGCTCAGCGGGAGAGCGCTTCCCTGACACGGAAGAGGTCACTGGTTCAATCCCAGTATCGCGCACCACCGTATCGAGTCAGGCCCCCTTTCGAGGGGGCCTGACTTGTTTGCGTCATCGACCGAGTGAACCGCGGCATGTAACCCAGATCACTCTCGGCACGGTGTGGGAGTGAGCTCCCCTAGTATCGGCACACGGCGTCGCCGGGCGACCCGGTGCGGGACCGGCGGCATGGAGGGGCAATCGAGTGAGGCAGATCCTGTTGGCGGCGGGGATCGCCCTTGTCGTCACCATCACTCTCACGCCGGGTTTGATCCGGGTGTTCGCGCGGCGGGGGTTCGGGCAGGAAATCCGGATCGACGGGCCTGCCAGCCATCACGCCAAGCGCGGAACGCCGACGATGGGTGGGTTGGCGATCGGGGCCGGGGTGTGGTCCGGGTATCTGGGATCGCATCTGATCGGGTTGTTGTGGGACGCGCCGGGACCGAGCGCGTCAGGGGTGCTGGTACTGCTGCTGGCGTCGGCGCTGGGGGTGGTCGGGTTCCTCGATGACTCGATCAAGCTGCGCAAGCACCGCAATCTCGGGTTGACCGCGGCGGGCAAGTACATCGGGCAGATCGGGGCCGCGGTGGTGTTCGCCGTGCTGGTGCTGCGCTTTCCCGGCGCCACCGGGCTGACGCCCGCCGGTCGCAACCTGTCCTATGTCCGCGACATCAGCACCATCACCTTCGCATCGCTGTTCTTCGTCGCGTTCATCGTGTTGCTGGTGGTCGCGTGGTCGAACGCGGTGAACATCACCGACGGGCTCGACGGACTGGCGGCGGGTTCGATGAGCCTCACACTCGGCGCGTATGTGGTGATCACACTGTGGCAGTACGACAATTCGTGCGAGATCAGCCCTGGACGCGCCTGCTACACGGTCCGTGACCCGCTGGACCTGGCGATGGTCAGTGCCGCGGGCGCTGCCGCGTGCATCGGGTTCCTGTGGTGGAACGCGGCGCCGGCCAAGATCTTCATGGGCGATACCGGTTCGCTCGGCCTGGGTGGACTGCTGGCAGGGCTGTCGATCACCAGCCGCACCGAGCTGCTCGCGGTGGTGATCGGGGCGTTGTTCGTCGCCGAGATCATGTCGGTGGTGCTGCAGATCGTGGTGTTCCGCACCACCCACACCCGGCTGTTCCGGATGGCGCCGTTCCATCACCACTTCGAACTCAACAACTGGCCCGAGACCGCGGTGATCATCCGGTTCTGGGTGCTGGCCGGGATCGCGTCGGCGACTGGGCTCTGCCTGTTCTACAGCGAGTACCTGACCTCGCTCTAGTTGTCGGGGCCTGCGGCTACGCTGACCCGATCGAGCGAGGGAGGTCGCCGCTGTGAGTGCCGAGATCGTCATGCCACCGGGCCACGATATCGCCGCCGACGTCTCGTTCGAGCTCGAGGAACTCGACGAACTGGTCGGCGAACTCCTCACCGACCATGCCGAACGCGCGGCCCGCGACGCGCGGATCGTCGCGTTGCGCCTCGGGATCGGCGGGCAGCGTCCGGAAACCCTCACCCGCATCGGCGCACGTTACGACCTGGCCCGCGACCGGGTCCGCCAGCTCTACACCAAAGCGATCGGGCGGATCGTGCGTGAAGCCGCCCGCTCGGGACACCGGTCGGCGCGGGTGTTCGCGCACCGCTATCCGGTCGAGGCGGGGGATCTGCGCCTGGTGCGCATGCTGCTGGCCGAGACCTACGCGACCGATACCGACCTGGTGGCCATGGAATGGTCCTATCTCAAGCTCCGGCTGGCCGGCCACGAACAGGGCGACGCCAAGCGGGTCGCGGGCTACGTGATGCAGCGAATCCTGGGCTGGCAGAAAAAGACTGCCAGCATTCTGGCCAAGCTGCAGGTCCCCGAGGAGGGCGCCGACGATCTGCGGGCGCTACTGGCCGACGTCGAGTGGTCGACCGGGTCCGTCGCCCCGATCCCCACCGAGTCGGCACGCGTGGCCGACGGTGACGACGCCGACCGCGGACGGTTCTACTTGGCGAAGGCGGGCCGCGACGTCGCCTACGACTCCGCGATGGCCGCCCGGCTGCTCCGAACCCTCGACGCCGACCCGGCCGTGGCGGCGTTCCAGGAAGAGCCGACCGCGCTCACCTACGCCTTCGGCGGCGAGGACCAGGTCCACTATCCGGCGGTCGCCGCGCAGCTCACCGACGGCCGCACCGTACTCGTCGACGTGGTCCCGTTGGGCCGCATCGCCTTCCACCACAACCGGATCCAGAGCGAGCTCGGCCGCGACTACGCACGCGAGCACGGCTGGGGCTGGCTCGCCTGGACCGGCAGTGCGCTCGGTACATCCCAGCTCGCGGCGCGCACCGTCGACACCTCGATCGAGGAACGGCTGGCCACCGACCTCGAACAGGGCCCCTACGATCGGCAGGCGCTGGCTACAGCCAGCGCGGAAACCGGCCTCGATCTCCTCGACCTGGCCGGTCTCGTCCTGCGCAACAACTGGCAGTGGGACCGGTTACCGATGCGGCTCAGCGCATCACCATCGCACCGACCATCACCGTAAGGACCAACAGCATCGCGCAGCAGGTGAGCCACTGCCACTGATTCAAGGTCCGATCCATCCGCCCGATGCTCGCGCGCAGGCTCGCCGCGACGCGCTGCTGGGCAACGATTTCGCTGCGCAGTCCGGCCATCGTGATGGCTTCGGCATCGGCGTTCACCCCGGCCCGATCGATCCGGTGGTGCAGGCGGCCGACCAGCCGCTGCTTGTCGCGCACGGCCTGGCGCGATACCGCCAGCTCCACCCGCTGATCGCGCAACTCCGTGCGCTGGTGCTCGATCATCGCGGCCTGTGCCGCGGTGTGCCGTTCCCAAGTGCCCACGTCGGACCACCCCCCTGTCGTGAGATCCGCGTGTCCCCAGTGGATTTCGCCGGACACCCAACCTTCGAGAAAATCGCGCAACTCCGTGGTGCCCCGAGCCGGCGCGGCGAAACCGCGCTCGCCCGCGGCGAGCATGCCCTGGTCGATGCGGTAGTCGGCGGCCGCGGGTGCGAAATCGGCGAGGCCGACCGCGGGGACCAGCGGCACCCAGAAACCCTGCGGGCATACCCACAGCACATCGTCGATTCCGGCCGCCTGCAAGCGTTTCCGGTGCGCGCGGGCCGCGGTGATGTCGAGTGGGCCGCTGCGCAGCTCGACCACGCAGCGCCGGTCGCCGCGGCGCCAGTAGATATCGACGGGGATATCGTCGATCCGGGCGTCGACCTCGGCCTCGTCAGCTCCCGCGGCCGTGAGCCTGCCACAGATCCAGTGTTCGAGACGCTGCGTATTCCATTGCATCGCAGCGCATTCGGGGCACCCACAGCCATACCCGGTGCGTTCGGTGACGGCGCGGCGGCTGCCCTCGGAAATACCCAGTTCGTCGAGCAGCGCTTGTCGTCCACACGCCACCTGGGTCTCGCTCAGCCGCTTCGTCCTCACACCATCACTCCCTCACCAACGGACCTGCCGTACGCTCACGCACACGTCCCGGACATCAGGTTCCCGCAGCCATCGCCAAGGCGCCAGCCCCCTTGACCCGCGCTCGGGTGCGTCACCGACCGGTGATTGAGATCACAAATGCGACTCTGCTTGTATATCAAGCCATTTCATTGTGTCAACGTCGCACAAAGACGCCTAGATCTTGATCATTTCGATACACAGACCCGGCCTGTTGCATGTCCGTTTCATCCTGATTTCGCATCAGTTCGGCGCGTCGCGTAAGCGGTCACGACAACACGTGCTGTTGCCCCGGTGGATATGATCGCTGCGGCCGAGGCGGGCACGCTCGGGCGACCACGGGAAGTAGGGTGTGCATGAACCACGCTGAGCACGACGAGTCCATCGGGTCGATGCTGGCGAGTATCGCCACGGCGCTGCGCGAAGTCAGCGACAAGCTCGATATCGTCGCCGCGCGGGTCCAGCTCGATGTGCCCACCTTCCCGGTCGACGAGGATCTGCCCGACCACATCCGGATCCGGCGCCTGGAATCCTGGGCATTCCGTGCGTCACAGGACATTTCCCGCCTGAGCTCGCGCCTCGACGCCCTCGACAACGAGGGCGAGCCCGATTCCGGTGCTCCGGCGCGGGGCACGCGCAGCCGCCGCGAGGTCCGCGAAGCCGCGGAGGCCGCCGAACGCGCCGCCGACGGACTCGACGACCACCAGCCGGTCGCCGATCCCTTAGCGCCCCACCAGAACCGCGATATCGACGGCTCCCGGCCACCGCTCGAACGTCGCAGCTCCCCCGCCCGGCCGACCACCGACCACCTCGGCGATCCCACCGCATTGGCCGCGGCGCCGATCCCGCGTCCCGCCTCGGCCGAGGCGGTGGCGCCCTTCGGCCAACCGATCTCGTTCGACAGTGACTCGGCCGTCGCGGCCGGTGGCAACGGCGCCGGTGGGGAACCGACGACACCGAGTCGGCGGCCCGCGCCTACCCGGCTCAGCGGGGCAGTGGCCTCCGGCAACGGCGCTGCCTCCGGTGAGAGGGTCGCGGCTGCCTCGGTCGGCAACGCGACGTCGACGAACGGGACCAACGGCACCGCGCATCGCGTGTCCGGCGACATCGCGTCCCGACGAAACGGCACTCCGGTGCCCGCGGTGATCGGAACGGTGTTGACGGCACCCGCTGGCGATCACACATCCGGAACGAGTGCGCCGACGTCTGCGAAGACCACCGCGGCGGTGCTCTCCGAGGATCGCGCGCCCACGTCAGATCTCGACCGCGCGGATGTCGAGACAGCGACGCCGGCTGCGAGCTCAGCCCTGCCCGGGAGTGCCGATGTGAGCACTGTCGTGCGTGCGGGTGACGTGACGATCGGTGGTGTGAACGGGAACGGGCTCAGTTCCGGTGCGACGCAGGATGTCCCGGGCGAAGCGCAGTCGGTGCGGGCCACGGCAGAGGCTGCAGATCCGCTGACGGCGGGAATCGACCCCGAAGCCGTTATCGAGCGAGCCCGCCCGGTCAAGAAGCCGCCGGAGAGCTCGGCCACAGGAGCCGACAGACTCAGCACTCCGTCGCCGGATGCGCAGTCCAGCAACGGGAACGGTGTCGCACGGTCCGCGTCGGCGCACCCCACCCACACGGCGAACGACCACCTCTCCTCGGGATTCACGACGGGTGACCGTGCCGCTGCGGCGCCGAACGGTAAGCCGGTCAACGGATTCGAGGCGCACTCCCCCGGATTCCCCGCTCGATCCGATGCGTCAGCGGTCGCGCGGCCCGCGGAGAACACCGCCAACGGCATCCACTGGTCCTTCTCGGACGATCCGGCACCCTCACCAGCTAGCCCGGACCTGAACGGACACGCCCGCAACGGCTTCACCACCGACTCCGCGCGCCGCTCCGATTCCCTCTTCGACGATTTCACCCCCCGCGACCGCCTGACCACCGGCGAAACCCCCGAGCCGCCGACCGTCTCGGGCCCGCCCGCACGTCTGACCCCGCCGACAGAACTCACCACCCAGCCGAACCACGTCCCGGTGGATTCCACGCGCATCCCCAGCTCATCGCACGTCAACGGCGCACCGGATCTCAGCGACAGCCCGGCATACCCGAATCGGCCGTCGAGCACGGATCGACCGACGAACACCGGCGGACTGCCCGACCACAACGGCCTGTCGAACCACGCGCCGCTCACGAACCACGATCGCCCAGCCGACGACTTCGACAACTCAGATCCACCGACCCTCGGCCTGCCGACCGGTCGTGGCATGTCGACGAGCACCCCCGATCCCCTCGAACGCCCTGTCTCCGACCCGATTCCGCCGACCGCCACCGACTCCGCCGGAATCACCGTTACGGGCACCTACCGTGCCTTCGACATCGAACGCGCGCACGTCGACAAGCTGCAGGCCATGCTCGACGAGCTGAAACGCTCGGCCGGCCTCCCACCGGGCCGCCGCGACGTATTCGGCCCACCCACCCCGGACCTCGGTTAGGCGTACCTCCGCCTGCGCTCCGGCCATGCGCGACTGAGGAACGCTGTCGCAGCTGTGCCTATCGGCGGACCGCCACCTCGCTCCGGCATCCGCCGACGATCGCTGTTACGAGCCGGTCGCCGGTTTCGCCCCGACCATCCGAAATCTGACGTACCTCCGCGTTCGCTCGACGACGCGAGAGCGGCTGACGAGTGCTCCGCGACCCGTGACTGTCAGGCGGGCGTTGCCAGCGGGACGAGACCAGGGTCGACGTCCGGTTTCGGTGGTTCGCGCAGGACGGTGCCGATCAGGTCGCGCAGGGCACGATGGCCCGCGTCGGCGGTGTTGCGGGGATGCCACGCCATGGCGACGACGGGGGCGGGCAGCGGCAGCGGGATCTCGAACATCGCCAAGCCGAGCGCGGTGCGTGCGGCTCGGGACAGTAGTTCCGGTGCGGGGCAGACCAATTCGGTCGAGGTGAGGGTGAGCAGCGCGGTGGGCAGGTCGGCGACGGTGGCGACCACGCGGCGAGTGCGCCCGTGCAGGGCGAGGCGGTCGTCGATCGGGCCGTGGGTGCGACCGGTGGGGGAAACCTCCAGATGGCGGGCCGAGGCGTAGGCGGCGACGGTGGGGCGGTCGGTGGCGAACGGGTGGTCCGGCGCGGCCACACCGATCCAGCGGTCGGTGAACAGGCGCTTGACCACCGTTTCCGGATCGGTCTGCCCGATCATGCCGACTTCGACGTCGACCCGGCCGTCGCGCAACGCCACCGCACCGTCGGCGGCGTCGGCCGCGAGCAGCCGCACCGTCACCCCTGGTAGCTGTGTGTTTACCGCGGCCAGCAGTGGACCGGACAGGCTCGCGCCCACCGAATCACCCACCCGGACAACGAAATCACGATGCCTGCCGGGCCCGTGTCCGTCGCGGGCGGTGAGCAGCAACCGTCCCTGATCGACCAGGCTCGCCACATCGTGGCGCAGTTCCAGCGCTCGCGGAGTCGGCACCATCTGTCTGCCGGAGCGAACGAGCAGCGGATCGCCGAGCACCTCGCGCAGCCGGGTGAGGGTGCGACTCATCGCCGAGGTCGAGGTATTCAGTCGCCGGGCCGCCTCGGTCACGCTGTTGGTGTCGAGCAGCGCGTCGAGAGCGAGCAGTAGGTTCAGATCCAGCGCGTCCACGCGAGGATTATGACCAACGCACCGATCGCCGCCAAGCGTTGCCGACGGCGATCCGGCGTGTCGGCTACCGCTCCGCTACGGACGCCGGGGTCGGCGCCACGGGAGCGGCCACCGCGCGATTGCGCAACACCCCGCGGTAGGACGGTGGCCGCACGGGTCGCACCCACTGTGCCAGCCGCGACAGCAGCGGCAGCGGCGTGCCGAGATCGTCGAGCATCTCGTCGATATTGGCCAGCGAGAACGGGACCACCGAGGCACCGTGCGCGTGGTTACCGTCGCTGCGCTCGCGCGACCACTCCAGGCGCGCGTCGATATCGTTGTTCATCAGCTCGGCCATCGGCGGCACGAACCTGCCCGTGAGCAGCCCGGCGATCCAGTGCGCGCCCACCTCGGCGCTGAGGGCACTCGCATGGGAGCTGTTGTAGCCGGCGAAGCTCAGGTTGGGGACCTCCACCGGCAGGATGTGGCGGTAGAGCCGGAAGTCGCTCACCTCGTCGGTGAGGGCGCGCCGGACGAACGGGGTGAGGAACGGCACCTCCTGCCGGTATCCGGTGGCACAGACGACGATCTCGGCCAGTTTCAGGCTGCCGTCGGCCAAGCGCACCGCGGGCCCGTGCGGGCCACCGATCAATTCGGTGATCTCGGTGTCGCGGTGCACGCTGATCCGGCCCGCCTCGACCTGCTCGGCGAAGCCTTCGGTGGCCAAGCTCGCGCTGCTGGTGCCGATCTCGGAGATCGGACCCGTCGGCAGCAGGTCGAGCTCCCGCAGCCGCAGCTTGCGCGTCACCCGCTCTTGCAGCAGGTCCATGTTCGCCTGGCGCAGCGCGAGGCGGTCGAGCAGTCGTTCGGTGCGGCGCGGGAAGCGGGAGGAGAAATGCGCCTCACCCGCGCGGGTCAGCAGCAGTCGCTCGTAGTCGACGCCGAAGCCGAGTTTGCGCGGCATCTTCCACGTGAGTCTGCGCGCCACCACGGTGGTCTCGTCGGCGATATGGCTCACGGCCTCGGCCACATCACACGCGGACTTGCCGTAGCCGAGCACGACCACCGAGCGGTCGCGCGCCTGCTCGACATCGTGGAATTCCGAGACATGGCACAGTCGCCCGCCCGCGGCACGGAAAGCCGCGGCGCCCGGCAGGTCGGGCAGCACCGGGTCGCTGTAGACGCCGTTGGCGACGATCAGGTGATCGCAGGTGGTGCGGTGCCCGCCCATCTGGTCGCGGATCTCGAGCAACCAGCCGCTGTCGACCGGGTCGGCCGCCACCACCTCGGTGCCGAGGCGCAGGTGCGGGCCGAGGCCGAACTCCTGCACATATCCGGCCAGGTAGGCCTGCATCTGCTGACCGTCCGGCCAGCGGGGAAAATCTTCGGGCATCGGGTGATCGCTGAACGCGTACGTGGACTTGCTGTTCTGCGCGCGAAGTCCCGGATACCGGCGGGTGGCACTCCACACCCCGCCGACGTCGGGGGCCCGGTCGAAGACTTCGACCGGGAACCCCGCCTGACTCAATACCTTCGCGCAGGCCAAACCTGCCACTCCCGCACCGACGATCCCGATGCGGCTACCGCTCGTCATGCGACGGAGAGTACTCGGCAACGTAGGCCCGGTGCCACCGCACTGTGCAGGCCACAGTCACACTGCCCCTGAGCGACCCGTGCTGTACTGGAAGGATGACCAACAGTTCCGTTGTCGTCGACCGAGCCGGGCTCTGGGATGCCGAGGCACTCAGCGATGTCGCCGCCGCGACTTTCCCGCTCGCCTGCCCGCCCGAGGCCACCGCGGGCGATATCGAGATCTTCCTCGAGCAGATGCTCTCGGGCGAACGCTTCGGCGAATATCTGTCCGACCCGGCCAGGACCGTGCTCAAGGCCGTCGAGGGTGACGAGATCGTCGGCTACGCCATGCTGATCATGGGCAGGCCGAGCGACCCGGAGGTCGACGCGCAGGTGAGCGCGGGCGAGGTCGTCGAACTGAGCAAGATGTATGTGCTGCCCGGGCACCACGGCAGCGGTGTCGCCGCGGCGCTGATGGAAGCCGCGGTCGACACCGCGAGAGACTCCGGGGCAGGCACGGTGTGGCTCGGGGTCAACCAGGCCAACGAGCGCGCGCAGAAGTTCTACGCCAAGCACGGTTTTCGGCAGGTGGGGACCAAGACCTTCACGGTCGGCAGCCAGCTGCACTCCGATTTCGTCTTCGAACGCGCGCTGTGACGCTCGTCTGACCGGCGCCGCGACGGGCCGATGACCCGTCGCGGCCGAAGGTTATGCCGCAGCGGCCTCGAAACGCGACAGCGCCAGCAGACGCGAGATCGCGCGCAGATACTTCTTGCGGTAACCGCCGTCGAGCATCTCCTTCGAGAAGATCTCGTCGAGCTTGACGCCCGAGACCGTCACCGGGATGCTCGCGTCGTAGAGGCGGTCGGCCAGCACGACCACGCGCAGCGCGACGGCCTGATCGGTCACGGTGTGCACATCGGAGATGAACACCGACGCCACGCCCTGGATCAAGGCACCGTACTTCGACGGATGCAGCGTGCTCAGATGCTTCAGCAGCACGTCGAATTCGTCGAGCGTGGAACCCGGGGTGAGCACGGCACGCTCGACGAGCAGCTCGGTCGAAGTGGGTTCCGGGGCGGGCGGCAAGTCGCGGTGGCGGTAGTCGGGGCCGTCGACGCGCACCGGATCGAAGATCGAGCCGAGCTTCTTGATCTCGCGCAGGAAGTCCGAGGCCGCGAAACGACCCTCGCCCAGCTGGCCGGGCAGCGTATTGGAGGTCGCCACGATGGACACGCCACGGGCCGAGAGTTCGGTGAGCAGTCGCGAGACCAGCATCGTGTCGCCCGGATCGTCGAGTTCGAACTCGTCGATGCACAGCACGCTGTTGGCCGAGAGCCGCTCGACGGCGTTGTTGAAGCCCAGCGCGCCGACCAGGTTGGTGACCTCGCCGAAGGTGCCGAACGACTTGGGCGCCGGGGAGCTGTGGAAGATCGAGGCGAGCAGGTGGGTCTTGCCCACACCGAAGCCGCCGTCGAGATACAGACCCGCGCCCGACACTGCCTTCTTCTTGCCGAAGAGGCTCTTCTTCGAGTTGGCCTTGTGGATTTTCGCCACCTGACCTGCGAAGTCCTCCGCCTTGGCGACCGCGGCCGACTGGCTCGGTTCCTTGGGGTCGGGGATGTAGGAGGCGAAGCTGACCTCGTCGAACATGGGCGGGGGCACCATCTGCGCGACGAGTTGGTCGGCTGGGACCTCCGGATGGCGATCGACGAGGCGTTCTTGCATGGACAAATCGTACGGACGTGGTTGCATCGATCCCTATGCAGCGTATCCACAATGTGACCCAGCTCGCAGACCTCGACCCCGACGCACTGGCCAGGTGCTATGCCTATCCGCGGCATCTGGACGCACCGTGGGTACGGGCGAACTTCGTGAGCAGCGTCGACGGTGCGTTCACCATCGACGGTGTGTCCGAGGGGTTGGGCACCGAAGCGGACAAGACGGTGTTCACGGTGCTGCGCGAACTGGCCGACGTGGTCGTGATCGGCGCGGGCACCCTGCGCGCGGAGAACTACGGCGGTGCGCACCCCGACCCGCAACGGCGCATCGCGCACCACCGACAAGGAATCGGTGGTCACCCCGATGGCACCCCGCCACCGATCGCGGTGGTCACCGCCACCGCCAAGCTCGATCCCGGTGCGAAATTCTTCACCGACGCCGAGGTGCCACCGCTGATCATCACGACCAGTCATGCGGACCCGGAGCAGGTCAGCGCGCTGGAGGACGCGGGCGCGCAGGTGGTGGTCGCCGGTGAGGCCGCGATCATGCCTGCCGCGCTGATCCGGGTTTTCGCCGAGCGCGGTCTGTACCGAGTGCTGTGTGAAGGCGGACCCCATCTGTTCGGGCAGCTGGCCGAGGCCGGTGTGGTGGACGAACTGTGCCTGACCACCGCCCCGATGCTGGTGGGGGGCACGGGCGGGCGAATCTCGCTGTCGGCGAGCTCATTCGACCTGCCGATGGCCCGCAAGCAGTTGGTGCTCGCCGAGGACGGCACCGTTCTGGCCCGCTGGGCCCGTCGATGAAACCTGGCGCCGAACCTGGCAGTGTGTAGCGCATGCGTTGGACTCGGGCCGCGGCGACGGCCGCGACACTGTCGATCATGCTCGCGGGCTGTGGCGCCGGACCGTCGGATCGGCCCGTCGTCGCCGTCGAGCGCCCGGGGGCAGGCGGCGCCCAGACCGAAGCGCCCGCGCCGCAGGATCTGGCCAAGGCGGAGGTGCCCGAAACCGATCTCGCCTGGCGTGATTGCACCGCGGCCACCCTGAGCTCGCTCGACTTCGGCGCCGCCCCCGCGGGTCTGGTCCTCGACTGCGCCGAGTTCTCGACGCCGATCGACACCGCGGGCACCGTGCTCGGCACCTTCCGCGCCGGCGCCCTGCGTGCCCGTTTGCCACAGACACCCGCCGACGCGGCCCCGCTGGTGCTCACCTCCGGTTCGGACCGTTCGTCGGCCTCGACGCTGGCCGGTCTGGCGATCGGGCCCAACAGCGCGTTGCTGGCCGCGCAGCCGATCGTCGCGGTGGACCGGCGTGGCATCGGCGCCTCCCAGCCCATCGACTGCATTCCGGCGCAGCTGCGCGCGGTGATGACCGACCTCGGCCAGACCGGAGTGGGCAACGCCGATCAGGTCGGTGCCGTCGCGGGCTTCAGCCAGGACGCCACCATCGCCTGCCGCGATTTCCTGCAGCCCTACGAAGGCACGTTCGACGCACCGCACGCCGCCGACGACATCGAACAGCTGCGCAAGCAGTGGCAGGTGGACAAGATCAACCTGCTCGGCACGGGCAACGGCGCCAAGGTGGCCCTGAGCTACGCCCGCCGCTACGGCGACCACCTGGCCCGACTCGTGCTCGACGCCCCCGAACCGGTCGGCGCCGACGCCACCACCATGGCCGAGGCGCGCGTCACCGGCGCCGAAGCGGCCCTCACCGCGTTCGCGCAGCGCTGTAAGGCCGCCAACTGCGCACTCGGGGCCGATCCGCGTGCGGCGATCGTCGCGCTGATGGGCAAGGCGAGCAGCGGCGGGCTCGGCGAGATCTCGGCCGCGGACCTGTCGACCGCGCTCACCGGTTTCCTGTCCAGTCCCCGCGGTGATCAGGCGAATCGGGTCACCGCCCTGGCCGACATCCTGGCCGCCGCCGACCGTGGCGATCGCGGACCGCTCTCGGCCATGGTCGTGCGCGAGGCCGCCGCGATCACCTCCGACGGCGAGTTCGTCAACCGGTGCACCGACAGCCAGCAGCCTCCGACCGCGGACAAGGCCCGTGAACTCGCCGAGACCTGGGCGAGCAAATATCCGGTATTCGGGCGCACTGCCGCCATCGGGCTGATGGTCTGTTCTGCCTGGCCGGTCTCCACCGCGGCGCCGCTGCCGACGAAACTCGACCTGCCGGTGCTGGTGTTCGCCGGTGCCGCCGATCCGGTCGTCGGCGGGGCCGCCGCCTCGGTGACCGGCGCGCTCGGCTCGGCGGGTGCCCGGCACGCCACGATGACCTGGCAGGGCTGGGGGCATCCGGTCGTCCCCCACTCCGGATGCGCGCAGAAGGCGGTCAACGACTACCTCGCGGAGGCGAAGCTGCCCGCCGACGGCGGCGCCTGCCCGGCCTGATCCTCCTCGGGGCAACCGCCCGGTTCCGGCGCGTCATCCGGGTCCGGCGACACCATCGCAACCCGATCCGGTGTACCGTGCCCCAGTGTTGTTCCGACAGCTCGAGCCTCGTACCGCTCGCACCTCCGCAGAGGTGATCAAGTTCGCGCTCTGGCCCTTCGCGGTCATGATGGTGCTGAACCGCGTCTTCATCAAGGCGATCAACGGTTTCGTCACCGACGACTACCGGCCCGTGTACAACGCCTCGTTCGAGTTCCTGAACGGCAGGCCTTTGTACACCGCCGATTTCTCGTCGGTCGACCCGCATTATCTCTACTATCCGAGCGGCACGCTGCTGATCGCGCCGGTGGCGGTGATCGACTACGAACTGTCGCGTTGGCTGTTCATCGGGCTCAACGCGGTCGCGATCCTGCTGGCCTGGTACCTGCTGCTTCGCCTGTTCAAGTTCGGTCTCGGCTCGATCGCCGCGCCCGCGCTGCTGCTGGCGATGTTCGCCTCCGAGACGGTGACCAATACGTTGGTCTTCACCAACGTCAACGGTTGTCTGCTGCTGGCCGAGTTGCTGTTCATCACGCTGCTGCTGGCCCGTCGGGATCTCTGGGCCGGTGTGGCACTCGGTTTGAGCATCGCGGTCAAGCCGACGCTGGCGCCGTTGCTGCTCGTCGCGGCCGTTCGCGGCCAGTGGAAGGTGTTCATCACCGCGCTCGGTGTGCCGTTGCTGCTCACCGCGATAGCCTGGCCGCTGTCGGCGGACCCCGAGAAGTTCGTCACCGTCGTTATGCCGTATCTGGCTGAGACGCGCGACTACTTCAATAGTTCGATCGGGGGCAACGGGCTCTACTACGGATTGCCGGACTGGCTGACCCTGCTGGTAAAGGTCGTGATGGCCGGCGTGGTGGCGGTGTCGCTGTGGCTGCTGTGGCGGTACTACCGCCATGACGAGCTGTTCTTCGTCACCACGTTCTCCGGTGTGCTGCTCACCGCGTGGTTCCTGCTGCCCTCGCTGGGCCAGATGTACTACTCGATGATGGTATTCCCGTTCCTGATGACCGTGGTGCTGCGTAATTCGGTGCTGCGTAACTGGCCCGCGTGGCTGGCGATCTTCGGGTTCATGACCTACGACAAGTGGCTCTCGGATCGCTGGCAGGGCGTCGGTCGCAACCTCGAATACCTGCGGGTGACCTTCGGTTGGGGGCTGCTGCTCATCGTCGTGTTCTGTGTGCTCGGTGACCGCTACCTGGCCGCGCGTCGCGAGGGCAGGCTGCACCTCGGGATCGACCCGACGTGGATCACGAGTGCGCCCGATTCGCGGGACGGCACCGACGAACCAGCGCCCGTCGCGCCGATCGAGGACACCCCTTCGCCCCGCGAGGATCCGGTGGCGCCGGTCGAGGATCGTGAGCCCGCGCTCAAGTAAGTTATCGGCCGGTGACGCACCGCTCACGGCGCGCACCGGCCGAACCCATTAGCGTGGAGCCATGAGTTCCGATACTTCGTTGCCCACGCCGCGTATCCAGCTGACGCCGCAGCAATGGCGGGCGAAACTGGACCCCGAGGAATACGCGGTCCTGCGCGAGGCTGCCACCGAGCGTCCGTTCATCGGCGAATACACCGATACCAAGACCGAGGGTCTCTACACCTGTCGCGCCTGCGACGCCGAATTATTCCGCAGCACAGAGAAATTCGACTCGCACTGCGGTTGGCCGTCCTTCTTCGATCCAGCCGATTCCGCCGCGGTGATCCTGAAAGCCGACGAGACCTTGGGTATGCACCGGGTCGAGGTGGTCTGCGCGAACTGCCACAGCCACCTCGGACATGTCTTCGAGGGCGAGGGCTACCCCACCCCCACCGACCAGCGCTACTGCATCAACTCGATCTCGTTGCGCTTGCAGCCCACGGAGGGGTCCACCAGCTGACACCGGGGGCTCAATCGCTCGGGAAGCCCACCGCGGCCAGGTGTGGTCAGTTGCCGCGGGCGGGTGCGGTGCGCTTGGGGTAGACACCGTGACCGACCTGCAGGTACGACAGCCGATCGGCCAGTCGGGTGCTGAGCCGTCGGACCGCGTTGTAGACGTGGGCGTCCTTGCCTATCACGACACGGCCCCTACCCTTCGCGGTCGTATCGACGATGCGGCGCGCCACCTGCTCGGGCTGGGCCGAGAATCCCTTGGCGAGCCACTCCGGCGCACCCATTTGCTGGGCCACCTTGCGCACCAGGTCGGTCCAGACCGAACCCGGAAGCACCGTGGTCACCGTGACATTCGAGCGGCCACGCAAATCCTGCGACAGGCCGTAGCTGAACAGGGCGAGCGCGGCCTTGGACGCGCCGTACACCGCTGAGCCGGGCACCGGAACGATCGCGGACAGGCTCGAGGTGTTCATGATGACGCCTCGGGGGCGTTGCAGCAGGTGCGGGAGGAAGGCCCGCGACATCCACACCGCGCCGAAGAAGTTCACCTGCATCAGCGTTTCGATGCGAGCGTCGCTGAGGTCCGCGACGGTCTGGAGTTCCTGGGCGATTCCCGCGATGTTGAACAGGCCGTCGACTTGTCCGTGTGCGGCGATCACGCTGTCGGGGAACGCGGCCACGGCGTCACGGTCGCAAATATCGATCGGGTGGGCGGTGAAGCGGTCACGGTCGGTGACCAGTGCGGCGGTGGCGGCCAGCGCCTGCTCGTCACGATCAGCGCCGACCACGATCGCGCCGCGGGCGATCAGCTCCAAGGCGACGCATCGTCCGATGCCGTTCCCAGCTCCGGTGACGACGAAGACGCTTCCCTCGATCTGCATGCACGATCTCCCAGTTATTCGCTGTATGACGGACAGGGGTCCACTCATGGTGTGTCCTGCCCCCGGGTGTGTCCGCCGAGGGTCAGCTCGATCGGCTCGCGCGACAGGGTGGGGCGATACATGCAGCGCGTGCCCGAGTAGATGGTGGGCATGCATTCGTTGCAGTGCACACACGCCGAGCGCGTCGACTCATCTGCCTGGATGCGGTGCAGCAGATCCGGTTCGCGCAGCAGGGCCCGCGCCATGGCGACGAATTCGAAGCCCTCGGTCCGAGCCAGCTGCATGGTGTCGAGATTGGTGATGCCGCCCAAGAGGATCAGCGGCATGGACAGTGCGCGCCGGAAGTGCCGGGCCCGCTCGAGCAGGTAGGCCTCCTTGTACGGGTACTCCTTCAGGAATTTCTTCCCGACCAGACGGAAGCCCTGGCGGGCCGGAGTGGGCAGCACTTTCCCGAAGGAGCGGTGCGGGGGCCTGCCGTGGAACAGCATCATCGGGTTCAGCAGCGAACTGCCGGCGGTCAATTCCAGGGCGTCGAGCGCGCCGTCGGCCTCGAGCCAGGCAGCGAACTGGAGCGATTGGGGAATGGTGAGGCCGCCGGCCTGGCCGTCCTCCATATTGATCTTGGCCGTGACCGCGATCCGATCACCCACGGCATCCTTTACCGCACAAGCGATTTCACGCGCCATCCGAGCCCGATTGAGCAGGGAGCCACCGTAGGCGTCCTTACGCCGGTTCAGCATCGGACTCAGGAACGCGCTGGCCAGATAGTTGTGGCCGAAGTGAATCTCCACCGCGTCGAATCCGGCCTGCTCGGCCAGGCGTGCGGCATCGGCGTGCGCGGCCACGGTTTCGGCGATCTCGGCGATAGTCGGAGTCTTGGTGAATCGCATGCCGAGCGGATTGAACATCCGGCTCGGCGCGAGCGCGGGCACTCCATTGGAGGCGGCGTTGGCCACCGGTCCGGCATGACCGATCTGCGCGCAGGCGGCGGCACCCTCCGCGTGCACGGCATCGGTCAGCTTCCGCAGGCCGGCAACGGCTTCCGGGCGCATCCAGATCTGATGCCGATCGGTGCGACCACCCGGCGCGACCGCGCAATACGCGACGGTGGTCATGCCGACGCCGCCGGCGGCGACCTCCCGATGGAAGTCGATCAGTTCGTCGGTGACCAGGGCGTCCGGCGTGCGACCTTCGAAGGTCGCGGCTTTGATCACCCTGTTACGCAAGGTGATCGGACCCAGCGTGGCAGGTGCGAAAATGTCGTTCATAGCTGTTCTCCCGTCGGCGCGGTCAAACCGGCCACCACGAAATCTCGCAGTGTCTCCAGGTCCGGCTGCGTCATTCCGTGTTCCTCGATTTCGGGGCTGCCGAAACGCATGATGATCAGATCGAAGGCGAGCATCCACCGACGGCGGCTCTCCCGGCCGCTCAGCTCCGGGAGCAGCGTGACCCAGGTGGCCATTCGAAACCACGGGCCTTGCCACGTCGTGAGATGCCGTCCGAGCACGAACCTCGACAACAGTCGAAGATGCAAGCGGCCCAAGGGATCTCCCGCGAGCTGGACAAAGGGGGCCAGGATCGTGTCGACGACGGCGGGCAGCGAATCGCGTCCGGCGCTCGCACGGGCCAGATCATCGGCCCACAGTGGCCCCAGCCGGTCCTCGATCAGCGCACCGACCAGCGCTTCCTTCGATCCGAAGTGGTAGTGCACCGCGGCGGTGTTCGCACCGGCGGCGGCACAGATGCCGCGCACGGAGACTTCGTCGTACGGCTCGGTCAGCAGCATCGATTCGGCGGCGATCAGCAGTCGCTGCCGTGTCCCTGTCTTGACCTCATCGACCATACCCAGAGTGAAACACGTTTCAATCGACGTTTCAATCACTGTTTCAATCAGCGGCTGGAAACGCCGCCCGACCCGCTTACCGCGTGCGGGTCACCACCGGTTCCGGGCGTCCTCCGCCCATCCCACGACACCGTCCAGGTCGAGCCAGCGACCGTCCTCACCACGCACACGGCCGGCGAAATCCCCGAAACACTGATGCGTTTCACCGGCGACGATCAGCAGATTCGACACCGCGACGCGCTCATGGAACGGCCGGAACTCGACCTCGACCCGGTCGCCGATGATCGACCACGGTCGCAGCCAATCGGTGGTGTCGTAGTCCCAGCGCAGCTCATCGCTGATCTTCTGGAGGCGACCGTCGACAATGAGGGCGTTCTCGGTGCTGCCGGTCCCGTCGGTCCACTTGCCACCGAACTGGATGCCCAATCCGGGCCGCGCACCGGCCGCCCAATTCCAGGTCATCGAGTACGGCCATTTTCCCCGGCCGTGGTCGAGTACCGCGAACCCCTCCTCGATCCGATGCACCTGCGAACCCAAGGTCAGCGTCCCGGACACGGGCCGCCCCACATCTTTGACCGTGTACTGGAAGCGCCGGGCACTCCACGGCACCACCACGCCGAGCGACTCGTGACCGGGCGGCATCGGCAACCGCACCGAGAGCCGTACGCCCGAGGCACTGGCCTCGATCGCGCTACCGCCCTCGTCGTCGGAAATCTCGATCTCGACACCACCACCGCGCGCCGACGTGATGCCAACACCGCTGCGCGCGGACATCACCGTGCCTCGTGCCAGCGGAACCACCGCATCGCGGGCGATTTCCTCGCCGCTCTCCCGGTCGAGCACGTAGATCCCGTGCACCCCAGCGTAATCCAGCGACGACACGACAATGCCGACAATATGACGCGGGGTGACGATCCCCCAGTACTCCCAGCGCTTACCCCGTCCCCAGCCGCGCAGATCGGTCCGATGCAACGGCCGCCGCGTCCAGCCGACGGCCGCCGGGTCGAGCCGACCATCGGGTCGGCACAGGTCGACCGGCGTGGTGATCTCGTGTTCCATACTCGTCCTCCGATTCCTCACCCCGCTTCAGTACACGATGTGCGGAAGCGGGCAGCGCGCAACCGCGTCAGCCGCTGCTGATCCTGCATGCCGGAACGAACAGCTACAGGCAGCGGGGCGGCTCGAACCGTGCGGATGGAGAACTCCGACCGAGCTCGCGCTGTGTGGGATCGCCTTACCGAGCCTTACGGCAGTGCGGTGACCAGTTGCTCGACCTCGACCCGCGGCCCGGTGAAGAACGGCACCTCTTCGCGCACATGCAGACGGGCCTCGGTCGCCCGCAGGTCACGCATCAGATCGACGATCCGGTGCAGTTCGGGGGCCTCGAACGCGAGGATCCACTCGTAGTCGCCCAGCGCCATCGAGGTCACGGTGTTGGCCCGCACATCCGGGTATCCGCGAGCTTCCTTGCCGTGGTCGGCGAGCATCTTGCGACGCTCCTCGTCGGGCAGCAGGTACCACTCGTAGGACCGCACGAACGGGTAGACGCAGATGTAATTCCCCGCGTCCTCGCCTGCCAGGAACGCCGGAATGTGGCTCTTGTTGAACTCCGCGGGCCGGTGCACCGCGACGTTGCTCCAGACCGGAGCGCTCGCCCGGCCGAGTTCGGTCGTGCGCCGGAAATCGGCGTACGCGGCCTGCAGATCCTCGACCCGCTCGGCGTGGGTCCACAGCATGAAATCGGCGTCGGCTCGCAGCCCCGCCACGTCATAGATCCCGCGCAGCACCACGCCCTTGTCGGCGAGCCCGTCGAAGAACGCCTTCGCCTCCTTGATCGCCCCCGCCCGGTCCTCACCGAGCACGCCCGGCTGAACCTGGAACACCGAGAACATCAGGTAGCGAATGGAGGAGTTGAGAGCCTGATAGTCGAGTCGCGCCATGGATCTATGGTGCCACTGCGGCGTTTTCGCCCGCCGCTGGGGCTCAGTCCCCCACCGGCCTACTCGCCCGCCACGGCGACGATTCATCACTACCGAACACCGAGGTCACCGTCGTCACCTCACCCGCGTGAAGTTCGACAGGCCCGAGATCGGGATCGAGGATCAGTATCCGCCCGCTGTTCTGCTCACCATTGATGGCCACAGCGGGCGATCATGCATCATCGCTATCACCTCCGCGCGGTGACACGCCGCTGGTCAGCGTGCGTGCTCGGAGAAGTTATCCAGTCCGGTGAGCTCGCTGGACATAGCCCAGAGGCGCGCGGCAGAACCGGGATCGACGGCCCACGATTTTACACCGCCGACGAGCATGTCATCGTCGGCGGCAGGTTCGGCGACATCGCAGTCCTGGCAGTAGGCACCGCCGTAGCCGGCGAGCGGTGCGGCCGTCGCGGCCCAGACAGCTGTCGCTGCCCCCTGCGCCGGAGTCTTGAAGCCGTCAGCATGAGTCCCGTCGCTGCCGATCCAACCCTGTGCGATCTGTTCGGCACGGGCGATATTGCGTTGAAGCGGAGTGAGGATGCTGCCCGGGTGCACCGCGTACGCATGTAACCCCGTCGCCGCACCGATCACGTCGAGATGGGTCGCGAACAGCGCGTTGGCGGTTTTGGATTGACCGTAGGCCCGCCAAAGGTCGTAGCCGCGGCTGAAATGCGGATCGTTCCAGCGGATATCGGAAAGGAAGTGCCCGGACGACGCCACCACTACCACGCGCGCTCCAGTCCCAACCAGCGCCGGACGCAGCCGATTGACCAGCGCGAAGTGCCCGAGGTGATTATGGCCAAGTGCGCTTCCCATCCCGGGCCGACCCGCCGCTGCGGATACGCCATCACCCCCGCGTTGGCGATGATGACGTCGATGGCCCGTCCGGTGTCGAGGAATCGTTCGCTGAAGGTCCTGATGCTGTCGAGGTCCGCTAGGTCGAGTTCGGCCACCTCGACAGACGCGGTGTCGCGTAATGCCTTTCGGGCCACGTCGGCACGGCGCGCAGGCACGACGACGTGCGCCCCGGCACGCGCCAACGCCACGGTGGTCTCTTTGCCGAGACCCGAGTAACCACCGGTGACGAGGACCGTCTTCCCGGTCAGGTCGACGCCGTCGACGACCTCTTCAGCCGTGCTGCGCGGGCCGAACCCGCTACCGATTCTGTGCTGCTGTGTGATCGCCATGCGTTGAACGTAAAATCTTGAGTGCGCTCCAGGTCAAGCCGGAGGAGTGATGCCCGCGATGAGCGGGTCGCCACCTCCCATACGAGCGCTACCCCGAGCCCCTTCACTATCGCCCACCCAGCATCAGGATCAGCGCTGTGTGCTCTGGATGTAGGCGTTAGCTACACGTTCCGCGGCGGCGGTGCCGGAGGCGACGCAGGCGGGGACGCCGACGCCGTGGAGGTAGGCGCCGGCTACTGCGAGGCCGTCGAGGGGGACGAGAGCGGATTCGAGGGTGGCGATGCGGTCGGTGTGGCCGGGGGCGTATTGCGGGAGGCCACCGGGCCAGCGTTGGGCGACGGCTTCGAGTGGGGTGATCGGGATGCCGGTGACGGTGGTCAGGTCGGCGACGGCGGCGGCGATGAGGTCGTCGTCGGTCCAGGACAGGGGTTTGTCGTCGCCGAGGCGGCCGAAGGAGGCTCGGACCAGGGCGACGTCGCGCTCGGCCAGGTGGGGCCATTTGCGGCTGGATAGGGTGAAGGCCTTGGCGCGCAAGGGTTCTCCGGTGGCGACGAGGATGCCGGAGTTATCCGGGAGGGCGGTGTCACGTGGGAGGACCATGGCGACGAGCGCGGAGGAGGACAGCTCGATACCGGCGGCCGCCCGTGCTGCTTCTGGCGCCACATAGTGCAGGAGCCGGGCGGTGACCGGGGCGGGCGTCGCGATGACGACGGCGTCGACGGCTCCGAGTGGGTCGACCACCCAGCCTCGAGGTGCGCGAGCTACGCGCGTCGCGGCCGTCGTCGTGACAAAACGGGCTCCCGAGGCTTCGGTCAACGCGGCGAGCAGTGCTCCGTAGCCGTCACGCAGTCCACCGAATACCGGCGCTGAGCTGGGGGCGGGCATCGCAGCGCGGACAGCCTCGGTGAGGCTCGAAGCGCCGTCGTCGAGTGCCTTGGCGAGGGTGGGTAGCGCAGCGCGGACACCGATGGAGGCACTGATCCCGGCGTACACCCCGCCGAGCAGCGGATCGACGCTCCGCTCGACCACCTGCCTGCCGAAACGGTCGCCCACCAGGGTCTGCACATCGACGTCAGAGCCCGGCTCCCAATGCAGTGGGCGCTCCGGCTCGGTCGCGACCCGGGCGAGCGTCGCATCGTCGACCAGCCCGCGCAGCGACTCGACATCGGACGGAATCCCCATCAAGGTGCGCCCCGGCAGCGGATGCGCTGACCCCTGCGCCCAGATCAGCGGCCGCTTCCCCGCAGGCCGCACCAACTGCTCGTCCAGACCGAGTTCGCTCATCAACTCGATCACCTCGGGCCTGCGCCCGACGAACGCCTCAGCACCGAGATCGACTGGCTCCCCAGCCAATTCGCGGGTGTGCAGCGCTCCGCCGACCCGACCACTCTGTTCGAGCACGACGATGTCGACGCTCCCCCCCAGCCGCTGTCGCAACCGGTAAGCCGCGACGAGCCCACTGATTCCGCCACCGACGACCGCGATCCTCATGCCTCGACCGTAACCTCGCATGCATCCCGCTGACGACGCGCACCCGGACCGATGTCGGCCGGGTCACTGTCCGTGGGCACCTCGCCGACACCGGAACTCGGCGTGACGCCGTCATCTCGGTGTATCGCACCGGCCGATCCCGGCTCGATGGCGTGGGTTCACCGGACCCGGGTTCGGGTTCCGCCGTGGCAGGGGATCGACCCGCTACTGCCGACGGAGCGGGACGATCGCGCGCTACAGCGAGTGCACCAGCTCGACCAGCGCGGTCAGCACGCCGGGATCGGTGTCAGGCAGCACCCCGTGGCCCAGATTGAAGATGTGCCCGGTCGCGCCGAGGGTGATCGCCTCGTCCGCTTCCCGCACGATCCGCCGCGTCTCGGCCTCGACCGCGTCGAAACCGGCGAACAGGATCGCGGGATCCAAATTGCCCTGCAAGCCCTTTCCGGCGCCGACCCGACGCACGGCATCGGTGAGCGGCACCCGCCAGTCCACCCCGACCACATCCGCACCGGCCTCACCCATCGCACCGAGCAGCTCGCCCGTGCCGACACCGAAGTGAATACGCGGCACCCCCGCCGAAGCGACCTCGGCGAACACCCGCTCCGAATGCGGCAGCACGTACTCGCGGTAATCGGCCAGCGAGAGCGCACCCGCCCACGAGTCGAACAGCTGCACCGCGTCGACACCGGCCGACAGCTGAGCCTGCAGGAAGGCGATCGTGATGTCGGTGAGAGTGCCGAGCAGGGCGTGCCAGGTCTTCGGGTCGGCGTGCATCATCGCCTTGGTGCGCTCGTGCTGCTTGCTCGGCCCACCTTCCACCAGGTAGGAGGCGAGGGTGAACGGAGCACCCGCGAAGCCGATGAGCGGGGTATCACCGAGCGCGTCGGTGAGCAACCGCACGCCTTCGGTGACCGCGCCGACCTCTTCGGGACGCAGTCGCGGCAGCGCGCGCACATCGGCTTCGGTTCGTACCGGCGAGGCGATGACCGGGCCGACACCGGGCACGATGTCGAGGTCGATGCCCGCGGCCTTGAGCGGAACGACGATGTCGGAGAACAGGATTGCCGCATCGACGCCGTGCCGGCGAATAGGCTGCATGGTGATCTCACACACCAGCTCCGGGTCGAAGCACGACTCGAGCATGCCGACGCCCTTGCGCAGTTCGCGATACTCGGGCAGTGACCGACCGGCCTGACGCATGAACCACACCGGGCGCCTGCTGGGCGTCGCGCCGGTGGCGGCGGCCAGGAAAGGGGCATCGGTCAACCGGCGGCGGGTGTAAGTGCTCATCACCGTTCATCCTAAGCGTCGAGCCCGGACGAACCGCACGCCCAGGCGGGTGTGGGACCGACCACACGTTCAGCCGGTCGAGTACCCGACACCCGCCGCACCCCCTCGCGTCGCACATCGCGCATCGCGCCGACCTCGAGAATGCGCCCTACGCAACGCGAACGGCACCGCAACGCGCACGGCGGCGCGCCTCCGACGGCGTCGGGCGCCCACCGTCTACCGTTCCTCCTCGTGACACCGCTCGACATCCGCGACGGCGCCGCACCGACCGGGGGAACGCCCCGCGAGCCTGCTCCTTTCCGGGCGGCGGTCGATGCGATGGGCACCGCAACAGTGCACCCTCGAATCGAGCTGGCGCCTATCCGTCCTCCGCAACGGTTGGCGCCGTTCTCCTATGCGCTCGGAGCGGAGGTCACCCACCCCGACAGCCCGATGGTGCCCACCGACTCCGAGGGCGACGCGTTCGGCAGGCTGATCCTGCTACACGACCCCGACGGCGACGAGGCCTGGAACGGTGTGTTCCGGCTCGTCGCCTACATCCAGGCCGACATCGACGCCGCCCTGGCCGCCGACCCGCTGCTACCCGAGGTGGCGTGGAGCTGGCTGGTCGACTCCCTGGAATCGCGTGGCGAACCGTTCACCGCCCTCGGCGGCACGGTCACCGCGACCAGCTCGGTCCGCTACGGCGATATCGCGGGCCCACCCCGCGCCCACCAGCTCGAACTGCGCGCGTCGTGGACAGCGACGACCACCGAGATGCGTCGACACGTCGAAGCGTTCTGCGAGGTGCTGGCCTTTGCCGCCGGGTTGCCGCCCGCCGGGGTAACCCATTTACGACCGGAGTCCTATACCCGCACCGATCGCCCTTGATCGCCACGTAGAGTTCACGTCTATGTCGGTCGCCGAGGAACCCACCGCAGCAGAGCCACTGCTCGTCCCTGCCGAGGGGGTTCCACCTGTGCTGGCGACCGCCGACGAGGTCGCCGCGGCCGCCAAAACCCTCGCCGCGGGCACCGGACCCCTGGCCGTCGACGCCGAACGCGCGTCCGGTTTCCGCTACTCGGCACGGGCGTACCTGATCCAGCTCCGTCGCGAAGGCGCGGGCTCGTTCCTCATCGACCCGATTCCCGTCACCGATGCACTGACTCCTTTGGCCGAGGCGATCAACGACCTCGAATGGGTTCTGCACTCCGCTGATCAGGACCTGCCCGGCCTCGCCGAACTGGGTTTGCGCCCAGCCCGATTGTTCGACACCGAACTCGGCGGCCGGATCGCCGGCTACGAACGCGTCGGCCTGGCCGCGATGGTCGAAAACCTGCTCGGCCGTTCCCTGCGCAAGGGCCACGGCGCCGCCGACTGGTCGAGCCGCCCGCTGCCCGACGAATGGCTCAACTACGCGGCTCTCGATGTCGAACTGCTCCTCGAACTCCGCGACACCGTCGCCGCCGACCTCACCACTCAGGGCAAATTCGACTGGGCCGCAGAGGAATTCGAACACGTCCGCACCATGGACCCACCCTCCCCCAAGGCCGACCGCTGGCGACGAACCTCCGGCATCCACACCCTGCGCCGCACCCGCCAGCTGGCGATCGTGCGCGAACTGTGGACCACCCGCGACGAACTCGCCCGCGCCCGTGACGTCGCCCCCGCCCGCATCCTCCCCGACTCGGCCATCATCGCCGCCGCCACCGGCGAACCCCGCTCGATCGCCCAACTCCGCACCCTCCCCGTCTTCGGCGGCCCCCGCCAACGCCGCTACTCCCGCGACTGGCTGGCCGCGGTCGAACGAGGCCGCACCCTCCCCGACAAACAACTCCCCCCGCTAACCCTCCCCTTCGACGGCCCACCACCGGTCAACCGCTGGGAACGCCGAGACCCCATCGCCGCCGCCCGCCTCACCACCGCCCGTGGTTCGATGGGCGAACTCTCCACCGAACATTCGATCCCGGTCGAGAATCTCCTCTCCCCCGACCTGGTTCGTCGGTTGTGCTGGGACGGACTCCCCGACTACAAGAATGTCGGCACCCCCGAAGAGTTGTCCGCGAAGATCGAGGCGTTCCTCCTCGTCGGCGGCGCCCGCAACTGGCAACGCACTCTCGCGGTCCCCGCCTTGACCAGCGCACTGACACCCGCGTCCGACTAGTCCGACACCGGCCGTGGCGTGTCGGCAACGGCAATCACCGCCGCGATGTCTGCTGCTTGATATGCGCGTACACAGCGTTGTCCATCTCGCTCGCACAGCGTGTGCGGCCGCTTCGGAAGACTGGCAGCGGCGCGTCACTCCTGGACAATTCCGCCACCTCCGGATGCACATCGCCACTTTCCGGTGGCAGATCGCCCTCGGTGAACCCAATCTCGACCATCTCAACTCCCGCCAGTATGAATCGGTCAGCAGACCAAACAGATTCGTCCTACCCCTGAATCACCCGCGATCAAACCCGACATCTTCACGTTCGGGCGGGTCGCGAAATTGACCTCCCACACGTAGTCTGGCACAAATTCCAGACTATCACCCTTCGTGGTTGCCACGATATCAACACCAGCTTGCGCCAATTAGTGAATTTCATGGTGATATCGACGACAGCGCGCTCGATCAAACGCCCCAATCTATAAGTCAACGGTTCCGTCTATCATTTGATTTCACATGCTTGACATCAAGGGATGTTCGCCACACTTCGAATACATCTATCTCCTTCTCCAACACATTCAATACCTTGCGATTATCTTCAATGGCACTGAAGCCATGGTTATGCAGAGATTTCGCGCTATCGTAGACAGCGCAAAGAAACTCCGACAACGGAGTGGAATCAAACACCATCTTACCGTGTCGGGTAGCTACGCGGCCCTTCTGTAGTGAAAACTCGATCACGAACATGGAACCATGACCTTCGAACCTCCCATTGCCCTTTCCACGACTGGCCAGTAGGCGAGCCTCGAAGAGAAGAGCGGCAGCGGAGGGATACACCATCATACGTTTATCAGGGTGCTCGAGACCGCGAGTGGTAACTGATCCCGAGTTACCCAGCACATCCAGGTCGCCTAGAGAATATCCATCCTCTGGAGAGTCATCGCGGACCGTGAAAATAAACTCGACCATTGTTTTCACATCCCAATGAGTTCAGCCTTACCGACGCCGATGAGGTCGAAAAAAAACTGCTTTCCAATCGATATTCTCAGCTCATTGCCTACTTCGACACTAGATTCAAAACTATCCGAAGTGACGACGGGAGGCATCTCGACACCACCCCGCCACATCTCGACGCTTACACCGCCGACCACCAAAGTCGAGATCGCCTCGCTCCCATCAAGCTCCATCATCGGGAAGCCTAAGCTCTACCGAGCAACTCCCGTTCCCCGACCTGGTTCCCCGGCTCTGCCGAGACGGACTGCCGGACTATTGCGGGCACCGCCGACGAGGAGGAAGGCCTCAATCTTCGCGTACAATTCTTCGGGGTTGCCTACAGAAGGGGTCCGAAGTCAGGCCGACCGAGTCCATACTCTATCGAGGTGCCCCAAGAGTGAATGGAAGTCTGAAATTGCAGATTCGCAGAAATTTGGATCTACTTCCGATATTTTCAGAGGAAGTTCCATATATCCGACATCAAGTCGAGGTAAGAAATCCGCTGGCACCCTAGAGGGTTGAATCAGCCAGTTCCTTCCTCGACTATTCTCCGCGTACCAATCAACCGCTCCTCGATAGGATCCCACGCCATCCATGATTGAATTTCGGGTTGCGGCGGTTTCTTCTTTATATCTCCATACAACGAACGGTGGCGTGCGACGTTTGTTTCGATCGTCGTATCCTACATCTATTCGCGCCCATTCCACCTCTCCGAGCTTGGAGAGGATCCTCAATACTCGCAGACTTGGCGTTGAGTCCGATGAAGGTTTTTTCATCGCCAACTCATCCCTGGATTCAAACTGCGCATGACACTTTGATAATCCCCCAGCGGAATTGGAGTCTGAGACAGTCGGGGGTCGTAGGCATATCGGCCATCTGTGTACACCTCATGGAATACATACTGCTCCATAATCCTCCCGCCGGCTTCTGGCGTCTCTAGGGTGCTCCCCGGCGCTGGCTCATATCGGATGATACGTCCCTCGCCATCGGCTCGCCGCAACATCCAATCGGCGATTTCTGAACAATCGACCATTGGGTCATAAGTTCTGTTCATGAGGTCATCAAGTCGACCGTCAGTCGGATGGTCCGGGTTGGGTGACCGGAATCGGTACGCGCCATCCTCGTCTCGACATGGTGTCAGGCCCAGTGGGTCGGTCCACGCGGTGGAGTTGTGCGGGTAGGTGTTCGGATTTGACGACGGTGCGAGGCCCAGGGGATCTTGGGTGAGGTAACGGCCGGTTTCTGGGTCGTAGTAGCGGTGGTGATTGTAGTGGAGGCCGGTTTCTGGGTCATGTTGTTGGCCTTGGAAGCGGAGATCGGTGGCAGGGCCGGTCCAGGTGGTTTTTCCCCAGAGGGCGGTGGTAGCGGTGGATTCGATTTCGCCGGTTGCCGGGTTAGCGAGGTGGGTGGGGGCGCCTTGGAGGTTAGTGATGATCGCCCAGAATCGGTCATCGATTGTTTGAGTGAGGGGTATATGAGTGCCAGGGTGTTTGGTCCAGGAGGTGGCGTGCCGGTCGGCCCGCGTGTGCGTGATTTGTTCGGTCAGGTGGACACCATCCCAGGTGAATTCGGTGCGGCTTTCGCTCTCGGGGTGTTGTTTGGTGGTTCGGCGGCCGAAGGGATCGTAGGTGTAGAACCACGTGTTGTTGTCCGGGGTGGTGACTTCGATGAGTTGATCGAACGCGTTGTATCGGTAGTGCCAGGTGGCGGTTTTACGGGATAGCCGGGACTTCTCTTTGCGGATGAGGCGACCGGCGGGGTCATAGTGGTAGCGGGTCCTGCCTGCGCGGACAAGGAGGTTGTTGCGGTACTCGAAGCGCGGATCGGTGGCTGGGTCGCCTGCCGGTGGGTTCGGTGCGATGGGATCAAAGGGTGCCCCAGTGACTTCGGCGATGGTGATGTTCGACAGCGCGTCGTATGTGTACTTCTCGGTAGCGCTGGAGCTGGGGCCGGCGACATGGGTGATACGACCGATTACGTCCAGCGTGTAGTCGCGATGCCGGTTCGCGATAGGCGATGTGGTGGTATGTCTGGTGATGTAACCATCTGGGCGCCAATCATATTCGTCGCGTTCGAGCAACTCCATGGGGGCACTGGTCTGCGGATCGAGTTGTACGAGTTCGCGGCGCGCGATGTAGCCGACGGGACTGTAGGTGTTGTGTTGTCCGATTCCGGCGCTGTGCCAACTATTTTGGCGTCCGATCGAATCGTGGGTGAAGTCGAAGCGGTGACCGTTGGTAGTGAGGGCAGCGATCTGTCCGGTCGAGGTGTGTTCGTAGCTCGTCGATACCCCCGTTGGGGTCGTGTACTTAGCGCGGCGCCCGTGCTCGTCGTATTCGTAAGTGACAGCACGTCCATCGACATGCTGGGACAAAACCCGACCGGCGGGAGAGTGAGCGAAGGTGACCGAATGGACAGTGTCGTCGTCTAGGCCGTTTCGAGCCATCGCGAGGTGCCCAGCTGCGGTGTAAGTGTTGGTGATCCATTCACCGGCATCGGTCCTGACACCGGTGAATCGGCCGAGGACGTCGTAGTTGTGTCGACGTTGGACACCCGCCGGTGTGGTGATGGTGCTGGGCCGGTTCAGCAGATCGTATTCGGTTCGGGTGACCGACCCGTTGTAGTCGGTTTCGCTATTGACGTTGCCGGACGGGTCGTATTCGTATGTCCAGGTGTCACCGAGGGGGTTGGTGACCGAGGTGAGTAGACGTTCCGTGTCGTAGGTGTAGGTAGTGATCGCACCGTCGCCGGTTTCGCGGCTGCTGACGAGGTCGAAGGTGCCGTAGATATAGCGGGTATGCGCACCGATCTGGTTGGTGTGGGTGAGCAGGTTCGCTTCGCCGTCGTAGGTCCAGGACTGGGTAGTGCCGTCTGCATCGGTGCGGGAGAGCAGTTTTCCCTCGGCCGAATAGTGGTGGATAGTCGTGTCGCCGAGGGGGTTGGTGATGATGGTGGGGCGACCGAAGCCGTCGCGGGTGACGGTGGTAGCCGCGGGGCCCGGCTCGGTGATCCGAATCGGTAGTCCGGCAAGATCGACGTCGAAGCTGGTGGTAGCGCCAGCGGAGGTGGTGATCGACGCCAGTGCGCCACACGGGTGATGGGTGTAGGTCGTGGTGACGGAGTCGGCGTCGGTGACGCTGGTGAGGTTACCGTGCTCGTCATAGGTGCGAGTGATGGTCGTGCCGTCAACATTGGTGATCGTGGCCGGACGGCGTCGGGACGCATAGCTGATGGTGATGGCTTGTTGGTCGGGGCGTCGAACCAGGACCAGGTCGCCGTCGGCGTTGTAGAGGTAGGTGGTGGTGTTGGCGTAGGCGTCGGACGTGACGGATCGGTTTGCGGTACTCGTTGTAGTCGGTGATCGATGTCGCGCCACGCGGATCGATCAGGTTGCGCAGGCACAGGTCTTCGTCGAACTCGAAGACGGTGGTCGCGCCGAGGGAATTCGTGTGATGGGTGCGCGAGCGCCGGAATTCGGGAAGCGGTTCATACGCGAAAGTGGCCGACAGGATGCCGTCGGTACCGACCTGTTTGATGACCCGTCCGGACCGGTCGTAGGTGTTGTGCATCTCGGTGCTACGGGAGTCGCGCCACGACAGCATGCGGTGCTCATCGTCGTAGCGAAAGGTTGTGGTCGCGGCGACACCGTTGGTGACCGAGGCGAGGTCACCTGCCGTGTAACCGAATTCGCGCACAGTGGTTGCGAGCGCTTCGCCGGTGGGGGTGGTGCCGAGCACCGTCAGCGCGGTGACGCGGTCGCTGTCGGTGTCTACGCGGACGCGGTACCCGCCGGAGTGAGTGACCTCGGAGGGTTGGCCGGTGCTGGTGTAGTGGAAGGTGATTCGGTTGTGGTGGCGGTCGGCGATCTCGGCAATCGGATAGATGCCGAGCGGAGTTTCTGACGCGGCTGTAGTCCCGGTGGGTCGAAAGCTCCAGGTGAGTTCGCGGTCAGGGTCGTGGACCGAGTATCCGCCGGTTTCGGTGCGAGTCATCGTCGCGCGGTTGCCCTTGTGTACCGGCCGGACCGGGACATCGGGGGCGGTGTGGGGGAATTGCCACAGCTCACCGTCGGGTCCGACGAATCGGACGCCGACTTGGTCGATTTCGACGCGCATATCCAGTGTCGCTGCCCAGGAGGGCCCGAACCATCGGCCGAACCTGTAGGACGAGCGGTGGCGGCGGGTCAACACCAAGGCCAACACGCCAGGCAGCTCGACATCTGTTGCGGGGAGTAGGAACTCGCCGGTCGCGACGTCGACCGGGTCGCCGCAGTCGGTGGTTTGCTTCGCGGTCTTGTTGAGGTCGGGCTTCTCCGAGCCTGACTGGTCGGGAAGCTTTCCTCCATCGCCCGGGGTACTCGCTGGTTTCGTGCTACCCGAGGTGTCCGGGCTCTCTGTTGTCTTTCCGGGTGTGTCAGGCGTGCTCGCCGGGGTCGTCGGAGCGTCAGGCTGTTTCGTGGTCGAGGGTGTTGTCGAGGTGTCGGTGTTCTTCGCGCCCGCGGGGCTCGTGCTGGTGTCGTCGGCATTCTTCGACTTGGACGGGGTCTTCTTGAATGCCTTCGCGATATCACCGAACGCCGACTTCAGCTGCTTCAACAGTGGCTTCAGCTTCGACATCGTCTTGGCCAGCTTCGAGAACAACTTCGAAATCGTCGCAACGGTTTTCGCGATGTACGCGGTGGCCTGGACCGCGACCAGCGGGGTCGCCAGACCGACCGAGAACACCAGTTCCGCAGCCCAGACCGCGAGGCGGCCGACGGTTTGGGCTACCAGGTCTCGGACGGTTTCGCGGACCGCGGCCACGATCCCGCCTGCCATACGGATCGCTGAAGCTGCGGCCGTGGCTGCGGTGTTGGCCGCGGTGAGCAGGTTCGTGGTGTTGGAAGCCGCGGATTTGTAGGCGGTGGCGGTTTGGCCGGTCCAGTCCGCGACGTCTGCGGTGACGGCGGCGTTTTGGGCGGTGGCTACTTCGCTGATGCGGGTGGCGACGTTGTCCCAGGTTTTGGCGTAGGCCTCGATCTGGGCGGGGTCGCCGGCGATCCAGTCCAGGGCATCCTGGAGGGGTTGGCAGTGTTCGATGAGCCAGCC